>RECH01000085.1 GCA_007694125.1 Leptolyngbya sp. DLM2.Bin15 | reverse complement strand
TCCTAGCCAAGCCGTTTACCACACGAGATCTCCTGCATAGTCTACGGGGCAGTGAGTAAGCTAGGGATTAAGCTGTTGATACAAGACAAGCGATCGCTCCCCTAAATGCAAGACAAGCGATCGCTTCAACATTACCCCAAGGACTACAGGGACTATCTTGAACCAGAAACTACGCTGGCTGAGCGAAGCCGAAGCCAAAACCCAACATCCTGTTCCCTGAGCGAAGTCGAAGGGAACGCTAGCTCAGGGAACGCTGGTGGCGACGACAGGATCAAGTTCCGCCGCAGATTACGAGTCCATCACTTCGACAACAACTGGGTCAGCAGTGGCGGTACCTTGGCGATTCTTAGCCTTCGAAGCGGTGCGGGCTTTCAAAACCTCCATGGCCATCTGCGATAGCTCCGTCACCAACAGGGTCACAATGATGCCATCATCCAACCAACCGATCACAGGGATGAAATCGGGAGCTAGATCAATGGGGCTGATTAAATAGGCAATGGTTGCAACCACAATGATCCAGCGATACTTGGCGTTGCGCAGGGTGGAACGATACCAGGCGTAAAAGGATTGGGCAAGATTCTTCATGGGTGGCCTCAGAGGGGGTGATGCTTTCCATTGTTCCAAGAAATTGGGCGATCGCCCAGTGTAGATATTGCCCTGTAGGGGTAGGGTGTTCCCCCCCACCGACCATCCACAAGGGAGCGATCGCTGCTGTAGGGGCCGGATCCATGGCTCAAAACCAACCGTTTCCCGTCACACTAGAATGGAGCATAGCGATCCTCTGCTGTATCCTGTTTGCCCTGTCTGAACCCGATCGAAGCATGTTGCACCCTCACTCTGGCCCTCTCAACCCGATCACCTGTGACTGTTGCCCCCCGGATCCGACCCATGATCCAGAGGTGGCGGCGGCTAAGCTCCAACGGCTCTGGCTAGCGCTGGTGCTCATGGGCAGTTTCGCCCTGGCAGAAGGGGCGATCGCTCAAGTCAGCCATAGCTTGGCCCTGCTGGCGGAGTCGGTGCATATGATTTCCGATTGCCTGGCCTTGGGGCTAGCGCTTTTGGCCAGTTGGCTGGCCCAGCGTCCTGCCACCCAGCGCGCCACCTTTGGCTACCGCCGCATCGAAATTTTCGCGGCCTTGGTGAATGGATTGGGACTGTTGGCGATCGCCCTGTGGATTGGTGGGGAAGCGATCGCTCACTTACAAGCGCCCCATGAAGATATTTTGAGCCGACCCATGCTGATCACGGCACTGGTGGGCTTTGGCATCAATACCCTGAATGCATCCTTGCTGCACCACCACAGCCACGATGATTTGAACATCCGTGGCGCATTTTTGCACATGGTGGCAGATGCGGCCAGTTCCGTCGGGGTTGTGATTGCCGCGATCGCCATCGCCCTCTGGGGCTGGACTTGGGCGGATGGTCTGATCAGTCTGCTGGTGGCAGGACTGATTGGCCTGGCTACCCTACCGTTGATTTGGCAAAGTGTACGGGTGCTGCTCGAAACCGTTCCGCCCCATCTGGATGTGGACACCATTCGTACCCATTTACTAAGTTTTGAGCCGGTCAGCCAAGTCCAGCGCCTACACCTCTGGGCGATCGCTCCCGGTCAGGTGATGCTAGCTGCCCATCTTTCCGTATCGCCCACCCACGTCGATGGGCGCGATCGCCTCCTGGCAGAGCTGCAAACCTCCCTGCATGAGCAATTTGGCATCAGCCAGTGCTACTTGCAAATGACCCATCCCTACTCAGCCCTGATGTCTAGCCTGCCATCCCTGAGTCCTTCCCAGGATGAAGCGCTGCGGTAGACTAGTACCGCAAGATAGAAGACCGAAGACAGAAAAACGAAAAGGACTTCCAGGACACACAAGGATTCCTGCCTTAGCAACTAGGCGGGTTACGTCCGCCTCAGAGTACTAGCTTCCTACTTGCGACTAAAGCGGCTGTCCTGCCAAGCATCGCCCACGCCCTTGAGAATGCCTCGGGCAATTAACCCAATGCCGCGCCCCACCACGTCGGTCAATACATAGATGACGCCGCTGCCCACAAAAGCGATCGCCGCCCGTAGACGAGGAGCCACCGCATCACGGGCTTCCAGCGCCAAGGTCACCACGTAGGGCAAGCCAGACAGTTGCTCTAGATCCTGGGTGCGCGGTGCATAGACAGCCACTTGGCGAATGGCCCGCCCCCGCAGGGCAAACAGGCGATACTGACTTTCAAACATATCCGTCGGCTCGGCAAAGTAGCGGGTCAGCCGATAGCGCCAGGATAGATCATTGCGGAAGCGCTCCATCTCCCGGAAGGACATGACGCGGCGATCGTAGAGCGCCTGTTTAATCGGCTCTGCGGTGGCAAAGCGATCGAGTAACGGCTGCACGACGGCGTTGGCTAGCTGGATCACCAAATGGTCAAGAATCAGCTCTGCGCGGGCGATCGCTGCCGGATTGCCCACCGGGTAGGCCGTTCGTTCCACCCACAGCGGTGTTTGAAACAAGAGATGGGCTAGCCAGTCCACCACAAAGGGAATAGGGTCGAGCAGCTCCCGCTGAATACGTTCCTGATCATCGAGAATTACAGCGACCACTTCCACCGAGCGATCGTTGAGCGAAACAGTGTAGTAGCGTCCTAGGAAATCAATCACCACCGCCTGCCATAGATCCAGCAAAATCGGCGATCGCTTATTGTCCAGGTCATCCGGCTGCACCTGGGAATAGCGCAGTTCATCCAAGATGGCTTCCAGTCGCCGCAAAATCAGGTAGCACAATTCCCGCCGCTTTTCCTCTCGCAGCACATCAATTTCTAGGGGCATCTGGGTTTGGTTGATCAACGGCTGCTGCAGCTTGGCCAACACCGCATCAAATAGGATCGATTGCACATCCTGCACCGCAGCCAGTTGCGGCTCTAGGGGCCCCGGCACCGGCAGTTGCACGATCGCTCTGGTCTCGTTGGGGGGCGGGGGCGGAGATTCCGGCTCTGGCTCGGGTTCCACCCTGGGCAGATCTGGCACCAGCCAGCGCCGCACCAGCCAGCGAGCTGCCTGCAGTTCCCGCTGTCGCCCTTCCATGATCAACCGCTCCACCTCGCCCATGGGGTTCTCTAGGCTGGCGGCGATCGCAGCTAGGGCATCCTCAATTTGCTGCAGTCCCGATTGTCCAGTCCGTCGCCAAAGCCTGGCCCAGGGGCCCTGGGGTTGCCCGATCGCCCTGGGTGGGTCAACGGCAGGAGCGATCGCCCCCTCGTCGGCAACTAACCAGGTCGCTTGCCCCGACCGCAGACGACGCATCACCCCCGCCAGCACCTCTGCTGTTGCCTGGCGAGGACAATACCCATCAGCGTCCACCTGCTGCGCCGCGGCAATGAAAATGGCTTCCGAGCGATCGCTGAGGAGCAAGACCGGGCGATCGGGCTGATCCTGCTTCAACTGTCGGCATAGATCTAACCCTTGAATAGCTGTGGGGTCACTTGCTCCTAGGGCAGCTTCTAGAACAATCAGATCTAAAGGATCTGCATCCGATCGGGTGGCGAGGATATTGAGGGCGATCGCCCCCGTCTCGGCTTCTGCCACCACCTGTAGATCGGGAAAGCGCTCCAGCCCCAACCGAAACCCCAACCGAAATACCGGGTCGGAGTCCACAATCATAATCTTGACGACCCGAGTGACGGCAGACTCTGACGGAGACACAGGGCGATCGCTCCACTGACGAATGAATGACGTTTTGGCCGCGCATGATCAGGTATGGCAACAGCGGCTAAATGCACTTTAGCTTAGCACTCTGCCCCATTCTTTGGGCACAGCATCCCTGCGCTCCCTTTCGCGACAACGCACTGAAAAAAGGAGGTAGATGATTCTACCTCCTCAACTGCAACGGGCTGTTAGGGTTCCAACCTTAGGAGCAATAACAGCCGTTGCGGCACCAACCCTGAGGTCTCAACCCTGAAACCTCAAACTTACGCCTAAGCCTTAGTAGCGGAAACCGCTGTTTGCACCGGGCTTGTGGACGATGAAGCTTAGGGTTTGGCACTGCTTGATGTTGTCAAAGGACACAACACGCACATAGCATTCGCGATATTCGGTGCGGCATTCGTTCACTTCTGCCAACACATCCTGCACAGAAGCAACACCAAATAGGGGCAGCTTCCACATCGTCCAGTAGTTCTCGGTGGGTTCAGAGGTTTCGTTGAACTCGATGCAAGGAATGAAGCCTTGATCCAGCATGTACTGAACTTGGCGAGCAATTTGCTGATCCGTCAGCGGGGGCAGGTAGGACAGATTTTCGTACCGGCGCTCTTTGGGTAATGTTTTCATAGCTCGGGTCTTTATCTCTGAATTGTGGGTTGTGAAAAAACGTGACTGGCACCATGGCTGAGAGCAGTTAGGGACTGGAGATAGATCTCTGTCTCAACCCCTTGATGATCAACCCTGGACTAGTCAGACGGGCGATCGCCCTCTTCCATCACGTCAGGCGTAGCTTCTAAATCCGGTACGGCAGCCGCTGAAAGCTGCGTCATCCGCTCCAGATATTGACGGCGGTGCTCCATATTGGCCTGTTGGATTCCCGTCCGCACCATTTCTGGCAAATAGTCGGCTACCTCTTCCGCAAGATGAGCGCGCACCGTCATCACTCGGAATGCAAGGTCTTGGTTGGCTTGCATCAAGTCGCTTAAATAGACTTCTCCATCCTGGATTTTGCCCGTTGTGGAAAAGTTATTGAGCCACAGGGAGAGGGGAGGGTTGGTTTCGCCCAACTGGCTCACCACCACCCGCACAGCCTGATACGTGAGGTAGCTCACCAAAACCTTGACCGTGTCTTTCGCTATTCTTTTGAGATCCATGACTGACCTCAGACCTTGGGAAGATGGACTGGACGGAGGACAAACTCACTGAAAAATATGGCCCATCCTCCACCATCGCCTCAGATCAGACGGTATCTACGGCTTCGAACTCAAACTTGATTTCCTTCCACACTTCGCAAGCAACGGCGAGTTCAGGAGACCACTTAGCCGCTTCACGGATGACATCGCCACCCTCACGCACCAAGTCACGACCTTCGTTACGCGCTTGGATACAAGCTTCCAGAGCAACCCGGTTAGCGGTTGCACCCGGTGCATTACCCCAAGGGTGACCCAAGGTACCACCACCAAACTGCAGCACGGATTCATCACCGAAGATTTCCACCAGTGCCGGCATGTGCCACACGTGGATACCACCGGATGCTACGGCCATCACGCCAGGCATGGATGCCCAGTCTTGGGTGAAGTAGATACCGCGAGACAGGTCTTTCTCGATGTAGTTTTCGCGCAGTAGGTCGATGAAACCAAGGGTGATGTCGCGATCGCCCTCCAGTTTACCCACAACGGTACCGGTGTGGATGTGGTCACCACCGGACATGCGTAGACATTTTGCAAGAACGCGGAAGTGCATCCCGTGGTTCTTCTGACGGTCAATCACGGCGTGCATAGCGCGGTGAATGTGGAGCAACATACCGTTGTCACGACACCACTTAGCTAGGCTGGTGTTGGCGGTGAAGCCAGCGGTCAAGAAGTCATGCATGACGATCGGCATGCCCAATTCTTTCGCAAACTCAGCCCGCTTGAACATTTCTTCGCAGGTGGCAGCAGTCACGTTGAGGTAGTGACCCTTGATTTCGCCGGTTTCTGCTTGAGCCTTGTGGATGGCATCGGCTACAAACAGGAAGCGATCGCGCCAGCGTTGGAACGGCTGAGAGTTGATGTTTTCGTCATCTTTGGTGAAGTCTAGACCACCGCGCAGACATTCATAGACGGCACGACCGTAGTTCTTCGCCGACAGACCCAGTTTGGGCTTAATGGTACAACCCAACAGAGGACGACCATACTTGTTCAGCTTGTCGCGCTCAACTTGGATACCGTGGGGAGGCCCTTGGAAGGTCTTCAGGTAGGCAACCGGAATCCGCAAATCTTCTAGACGAAGAGCTTTCAGCGCCTTGAAACCAAACACGTTACCAACAATGGAGGTTAGTAGGTTGGTGACAGAGCCTTCCTCGAACAGGTCGAGGGGGTAGGCGATGTAGCAGATATATTGGTTGTCTTCGCCACGCACGGGTTGAATGTCGTAGCAACGACCCTTGTAGCGATCGAGATCGGTCAGCAAGTCCGTCCAAACCGTCGTCCAGGTTCCTGTGGAAGACTCAGCCGCAACCGCTGCACCAGCTTCTTCGGGCGGTACTCCAGGCTGAGGAGTCATCCGGAATGCAGCCAAAATATCGGTATCTTTAGGTGTGTAATCCGGCGTGTAATAGGTTAATTTGTAATCCTTAACACCGGCATCATACCCAGCTTTCGACTGGGTTCTCGTTTGTGAATAAGACATCGTTTCCCTTCCTAATGAATCGCTGAGATCCGAACAAAATTTCCCTCTGCTTAGCTCAAGCGGAGCGCTCTAAGCAGGCCGTATCTATCTCAACAGGCAACCTGTATCAGGGGCGAACCTACACAAACCAAGATGGCAGGCGAACAAAAGCCATCCACTTGCTTAATTCTTAGCTAAACATTGAGGTTCACCAAAAACTATATCAGGAATCCAATAAGCACAACTTCGAATCTTCTTTGCTGACATATAAGGTTTGTTTATGTTTTGTTTATAATTGTTGCGAATCCCATAAAATCGTTCGTTTTGTGTACTTTTTTGTGCTTAATCTCGGCAGAAAGATTTAAAAGTTTACGTTGGCGCGATCGCTTCCCCTGGGCTTTCTAAAGATAAGTAAACTTACTTGACCATGGGTCGTCAAGGCCGTAGGTGGCGATGAGGGAGTCGGGAATCGGGAATCGGGAGTCAAGAGGTGCGAGTTCTACCTTCTGCTGCGGCAACATCCAGATTTTCGTACTATGTAGGTAGACATCATAATCAGTAGACATCTCAAGTCGCCCTCAGCGGCTCAACGTCAAATTGGTGAGGAGAACAACCATGTTTACAGACGAACTATCCCCGCTGCTGAAAGAACTAGCATCTCAGCCTGTGGCGTTTCTCGGCGGTTTTGTGAGCGGCATCTTGCGCCTCAATTTAACCGACGAACCGGTGAAAAGCTGGCTCGACAAGCAGGCAGGACGCCCCTCCACGCCCCCAACAGACACCAATGGGCATCAAGATGGGCCACAGTCGATCACCATTGATTAGCTCCCGGTGATTAAATGATACGGTTAGGGGAACGGGTTGCACCGGTTAGCCTCATGTCCACTAACCTGGCACCGTTTCTGGTTTTTCGTCAAGCACTATGGCATCCAATCTCGACCGACCGAATCTACCCGTGGCGGTGCAGCGCATCGCTCAAACGTTTCGCATCACGGGCTGGATCAGCTTTTGGATCCAGGCTGTGTTAGCGGTTGTTTCGACACTGGTGCTCCTCTTTTCCACGGTGATTCTTCAGGTCGAAAATCGGTCGCCCAATCAAGCGATCACCAATCCAGGAGCAGGGGCGGGGGTAGCGTTAGCTATTGCGGGTATCGTAGCGCTCTACGTCGGCGTTTATTGGTCATTTCGCTACATTCGCCTCTCCCGCTCGCTGAAAACCAGCGATCGCCCCCCCACGCCCAAAACCTTGATGGATGCCATTCGCATGGGCTTGATCATCAATATGGTCGGCATGTTCATTACCCTGCTGGGGGGAGAGGCCCTGGTGGGGTCTTTGTTTGCCAAAGCTTTATCCCAACCGCAATCGGGCGTGGCGCTCTACGAACGAATCACCCAAGCGGTGCAGCCTATCGATATTTTGGTGGTGCAGGCGAATACCAATACGGTGCTGGCCCACTTTGTCGGTCTTGCCGGCTCGCTGTGGCTGCTGCGATCGCTGAATCGCTCCTAGCTCCCACATCATGGTCGG
>RECH01000088.1 GCA_007694125.1 Leptolyngbya sp. DLM2.Bin15 | reverse complement strand
CTAGGGGCTTGACCTTATACCTAGGTATAAGCCTTAGGATGCAGTCAGATGCATAAACAAGCGGTGGCAAAGCCTGATGGGTAAACCGGTTTATGGATCTGGCCCCATACCCTTTGGAGATCGGATCATGGCAAAACTCACTGTTGAAATTTTGGGAACCGGCTGCAAGAAATGTCACCAACTGGAAGCGAATGCCAAGGAGGCGATCGCTGCCCTTGATTTGGATGCTGAGGTTCTACACATCACGGATCTGATCAAAATTGCTGAGCGGGGCGTGATGAAAACGCCGGCCTTGGTGGTCAATGGCCAGGTTGTCAGTCAGGGCAAGGTGGTAACGCCGGAGCAGATTCAGCCTTGGTTGACGGCGGAGTAACTCCATTCCGGATCATGACCGATGGGGTTCATGGTCAATTGCCCAGTCTCAACAATCGAGGTTGAAATCATGCACGTTTCATCGTTTTGGCGGGAGCAGTGGAAAGCACTGGCTCTGATGGTGATGGCCTTTTTGCTCTGCTTCTACTTGCCGGTGGAGGCGCTGCAGCAGTCGGAGCGGTTGCGGAATGCGGTATGGGAATCGCTGTATCTGGTGCGCTGGTATGCCCAAGAGCATGTGTTGCTCTGTCTGATTCCTGCTTTCTTCATTGCCGGGGCGATCGCTGCCTTTATCAGTCAAGATGCGGTGATGAAGTATCTGGGCCCCAAAGCCAATCAGGTGCTGGCCTATGGGGTTGCCTCGGTGTCGGGCACTATTTTGGCGGTTTGTTCTTGTACCGTGCTGCCGCTGTTTGCCGGTATCTATCGCATGGGGGCGGGACTGGGGCCAGCGATCGCCTTCCTCTATTCTGGCCCGGCGATTAATGTGTTGGCGATTATTTTGACGGCGCGGGTGTTGGGTTTGCCGTTGGGCATTGCCAGGGCGATCGGTGCCATTGTGTTCAGCGTTGTGATCGGTCTAGCCATGCAGTTTATCTTCCGCAACGATGTCTTGGAGCCGGTGAAAGCTCCATCGATGCTCCTAGAGGAGGATGAGATGCGCCCTCTTTGGCAAAACGGGCTCTTTTTTGCGGTGCTGGTCGGCCTTTTGGTCTTTGCCAACTGGGCCAATCCCAATGTGACCACTGGCGTTTGGTATGCCATCTATGCCCTGAAGTGGTGGCTGACTGGGTTGCTGGGTTTGGCATTGGCCGCAATTTTGATCGCCTGGTTCCATCTCAACCCCGGCAAGGTGATGTTGATCACTGGCGTGACGGCTGTCCTGTCTTGGCAGTTTCACAGCCAGCCGCTGGTGCCCTTCTCCGCTGCAGTGTTGGGCCTATCTTGGCTGACGAGCACCAGTAAGGGCGAGGCTGGCGAATGGTTTGAGTTGTCCTGGGACTATGCTAAACAAATCCTGCCCCTGTTGTTGATTGGGGTGTTGATCGCTGGAGCGCTCCTCGGTCGTCCTGATCACGAGGCCCTGATTCCTGCCTCCTGGGTGGTCTGGGCCGTGGGGGGGAATTCTGTCTGGGCAAATTTCTTTGCAGCGATCGCTGGAGCATTTATGTACTTCGCGACATTGACCGAGGTGCCGATTCTGCAAGGGCTGATCGGTAACGGTATGGGGCAGGGGCCAGCCCTAGCACTGCTCCTGGCGGGCCCTGCCCTATCCTTGCCCAACATGCTGGTGATTCGCAGCGTGATTGGCACGAAAAAAACGGCCGTATTTGTAGCCTTGGTGGTGGCCATGGCCACGCTCTCCGGCATCATCTACGGTGCCATTTGGGGATAGATATCTCAGCTTGGTGGAGATTATTCAGCAGCGGCCGGTGGTTCTCCCCCAGCCGCTTCTTCGTTCAGCAGGGTTTCCTTCGAATCGCCCCAGTAGGCGCTGTAGGTCCACACTTCCATGCGACCCGACTCTTCCATCGCCCAGCGGTAAATTGCCGACTTGGGGTTAATGCCCACCTCAATCAGCTTGGCACCCATGTAATATTCCATCTGACCCTTGGTGCGGTCTTTGAGGGGTTGGGGCTGATTTTTTTCAATCTTGCGGGTGAGGTGAGCTTGGGTGGGTTTGGCCATGACGCTATCCTTAAATCATCCAAAAATCATTCAAAAACGGTCGATTAGCGCTGGAACAGGGCTAGGCCATGACCATGCCACCATCCACATTGAAGGTCTGCCCGGTGATGTAGGCAGCGGCAGGGTCGGCGGCCAGGAAGCGCACCATACCGGCGACATCCTCCGGTTGCCCATAGCGCCCGAGGGGGATGAATTTTAGGATCTCGTCAGAATTGAGGTCATGGGTCATATCTGTGGTGATGAAGCCCGGCGCTACGGCATTCACCGTCACGCCTCGGCTAGCCAGTTCCTTGGCAACACTTTTGGTAAAACCAATCACGCCGGCTTTGGCCGCGCTGTAGTTGGACTGTCCAGGATTGCCCATCTGCCCAGACACCGAGGCAATGTTGATGATGCGTCCCGATCGCTGCTTGAGCATCAGTTTGCTGACGGCTTTCGTGCAGAGAAAGACGCCGGTGAGGTTGAGGTCAATCACGGCCTGCCAGTCTTCGGGCTTCATGCGCAGCAGCAGGGTATCGCGGGTGATGCCAGCATTGTTGACCAAAATATCCACCCGTCCCCAGCGCTCTAGAACAGCACTGATCAAGCCATCCACCTGGTCGGCTTGGGCCACATCGGCCTGGAGGGCGATCGCTTCCCCACCGGCAGCGGTAATTTTCTCGACGACCTCATCCGCTGCCTGGCTAGAGCGAGCATAGTTGACAGCCACCTTCGCGCCTGCTTCCGCCAATGCCAGGGCGATCGCCCGCCCAATCCCTCGGGATGCCCCGGTGACCACGGCAACCTGTTCATGTAGTTGGGACGCTGTCGTCATAGTCTTAACCTCTCTAGCACTAAGCGTTTCTGAATGATGTTCGAAGGATGTAGGCGTCTGTCTCACAGCGTCGGGATGGGTCGAGCTAGACCACGGTGAGTGTTTTATGCTGATGGATGCGATCGCTCCTAGAATTGATGACCAAGGCACAGGCCTGGGAAGACCCTATATCCCGCTTGGTTGACTGCCCGTCTTCGATCCATTATCTTACGCCTTTGCGGGCCCCAGGCCGCGGTAGCGTGGAGGCTCATCCAGTACGGCCCGCCGACTGGCGGAGTGCATCCACGGTCAAACTCCTGTAAACTGACCGCCATTGGTCTTCAGCAGCATGTCCGGTCTATGACAGTTAAACTCACCAATGCCCTCACGCTATTCTTCAGCTTGCTGGTAGAAGCCATGCCGTTCCTATTACTAGGGGTCTTGCTATCTAGCTTGCTACTGCTGTTTGTGGATGAACGTCGGCTGATTGCCGTCATGCCCAAACATCCGCTTGCCGGAGCCCTGGCTGGCAGTCTGGCGGGGTTTCTCTTTCCGGTCTGCGAGTGTGGCAATGTGCCAGTGGCGCGACGGCTGTTGATGCAGGGGGCCCCGTCATCCATGGCGGTTGGCTTTTTGCTA
This sequence comes from Leptolyngbya sp. DLM2.Bin15, assembly GCA_007694125.1. Lineage (GTDB taxonomy): Bacteria > Cyanobacteriota > Cyanobacteriia > RECH01 > RECH01 > RECH01. Next base: position 4,399 of record RECH01000088.1, on the reverse strand, counting down.
GCAGCTCCCACGGTCAATCCCATCGTCTTTTGGGCCACTTGGACGGCGTTTCGCGATCAGCCAGAAATTGTCTTCCTGCGAATTCTCTTTTCCCTAACGATCGCTGTGATTGTTGGCTGGACGTTTAGCCAGCAGGTCGATCTGCGTCCGATGATGCAGCCATCGGTGGCGCGGCTGATGCCAACTCCCGTGCCGCCATCCCAGGTAGGACAGTCGGCCCTGCTGCAGTCGGGCACCTTCTTGCTGGATGCTGCCGGGCAGCCGATTCGCCTGGATAACCTGGTGGTGGCTGGGGGCACCGTGATCTCCCGCCCTTTTCCAGAGCGGCTGCAGTTGATGATTGATAATGTGACCCAAGAGTTTCGTGAACTGGGGGGCATGTTGGTGATCGGCAGTGCGATCGCTTCCATGGTGCAGGTTTTTGTGCCTCGGGAGATTATCCTCAGTTTGGGACAGGGGCCGATCACCTCTATCCTGGCCATGATGGCCTTGGCTTGGGTGGTCTCCATCTGCTCCACGGTAGACTCCTTTTTTGCCCTAGCCTTTGCTTCTACCTTTACAAGTGGCTCCCTGCTAGCCTTCCTTGTGTTTGGCCCGATGATCGATCTGAAAAATATTGGACTGCTGCTGACGGTCTTTCGAGGGCGCACCATTCTCTATCTCTTTATGTTGGCCGGGCAGCTTACCTTCTTGTTTTCCCTGGTGATGAACCTCTACATTAGCTAAGCGCGGCGGCTACATAGCGCTGCGCCAACGCGATATCTTCCTCTCCTCACCCGTTTTGAACCATGACTGTCAAAGTAAAATCTTCAGCTTCACGCCGCCGTCGGCGATCGCCCTATATTCCCTGGCAGATGATCTTCGACCTGCTGGCGATCGCGGCTTGGAGCTGGCTGCTGTTGAGGTATTGGATCACCGGCACAATTAATGTGCTGCTCCACCCGGACTATCACTGGCTGGCGATCGCCGCTGGTATCTTCTTGGGCATTCTCGCGGTGGTTAAACTGCAGCAGGTGATCCAAGGGGTGCGATCGCAGCGTCCCTTGCCTAAAATGCCCCACACGACCCTGTTTCCTGTGGGTTTCAGCAGCACCCTACTGCTGGGAATTGCTATTGTAGGCTTCATCGTCACGCCCCGTCCCTTTGCCAGCGATCTGGCCGTGCAGCGCGGGGTTGCCGATACGTTGATCATGACGCGATCGCAGCCCCAGTCGTTTCGCACCAGCACCCGTCCGGAAGATCGCTCTGTGATTGACTGGGTTCGCACCCTGAATGTCTATCCTGAACCCGATGCCTATGCGGGGCAGCCGGTGCGCGTAGAAGGCTTTGCCGTTCATTCCCGCGAACTCTCAGACAATTACCTCACCATCACCCGCTTTGTGATTACCTGCTGTGCTGCGGATGTCTACCCCGTTGGCCTGCCAGTGAAACTTTCCACCAACCGTCTAGATTACCCAGCCGACACCTGGTTTCGGGTGGAAGGTGAAATGATCACAGAAACCTTGAACGGAACTCGGCAATTGGTGATTCAAGCCACGGCGTTGACCGAAATTCCAGAACCAGCCAATCCCTACGACTATTAATACCGAAAGATAGAAGAACGAAGATAGAAGAACGAAAAGGAACCCAGGACAGGCAAGGTTTTCCGTCTCAGCACCTAGGCGAGTTACTGACGCCTCAGAGTACTGGGGGGCGATCGCTACCGGAATCACTCAGGCTAGACCCTAAGCCCAACCCTCAGACTGGGCAAGCTTGACATGCCTCGGCATTCCCATGCCAGAACGTCCACCTAAGGCTGGCTAGGGGCGATCGCCGCCGGTTGTGGGGCAAAATCCTCAGCGTCACATGTGGCTGGGCTAGATCTGTCCCGTCCATCCATCGCCATAAATCGCCACCTATCGCCATCAATATCTATGGCAAGAATGCCGAGCGCAGGTTAAGAACCATAAAATAATCTAGATTAAGTATTTTCTGTAGCATTAACTACAGAAATTTATTGCTATATTAGGTCTATAGGATACTTTTTCCAGTACCCCACTTAAATACACCTTTGGAGGTCTTAACTATGTCTGCACAGGATCAAGCTCGTGCGCTCATGCACCGTCACCACCACCTTGTTAAGCAGCGTCAGCAATCCTTGCTGAGCCGCAGTGCAGCAGAAGTTGGGTTGCCTTCTGAGGCGGCTAGCTACTGGGGGCATATTCAGGGCAAAGCGCAGCCAACCTTTCGAGACAGCTACGATCGCAGCCATGCATCGCTGAGCTAATCCACGCACAATTGCCAACCGTCGGCATCCACTGACAGCGACGCCTCGAACGACGACTCGACAGTATGACCTCAACAGGTGATCTTGATGCGTATGCCTTCTGGCCCTAGCGCAAGCTAGACCAGGAGGTTTTTCTTGGGTTTTCTCTTCAATGGATGAGGAACCCTAGAAAAGATGGTGATGATGGATAACTCTCGTGCTAGGATATAAAACCACGGGCGATTAGCACAGTGGTAGCGCACTTCCTTCACACGGAAGGGGTCACTGGTTCGAATCCAGTATCGCCCATACAGGACAATGTTTTCAGAGATGCTGCTCTTGAGAAGTCTCTGGAAATGATGGCAGACTCACGGCTAGGTTTAGGGGGCGATCGCTCCGTAAGCCTAAACATCTGGGGACCAGAATCTAGGCATCAGAATCTACGTAATAGATATCCCATGCCTAACCCCAGACCTAATCCAGCAAATGAGACCAGCGACAGAATGACAAAGGATTGCCAGCGGCCCTTTTGCCATTGCTGCAATTCTAGTCGGGCGAGTAATTCGGCGGCTAACACCATGACAACGTAGCTAAAGACCCGTACCCACACTAATGCGATCACCACTAAAAAGGCTGCGCAAATGATCGTGGTGAAATAGCCAACGTCTGAGGCGAGCCAAGAGCGGACGAGCGATCGCACCCCTTTTGAAAAGGTGGTGAGCAGCAGCGCTTCAGCCAGGGTAAACATTAGAACGGCTGCCCAGGCCAACCAGGTGACATGGGCGGCATATAAAAACCAGCTAAAGGTGGTGTAGGCCAGCAAGAGTAACCCGAGGGCTAGCCAAGGAAGTTTAGTCACGGCAAGGGGTCGTGTTCCGTCGATAGGTCGGTGGTAAGGAGCGGCTCAGGGGCGATCGCTTGGGGATGGGAATCTTGGGCCGTTGGCTCATGGACATCATTGAGGGTAGCCGCAGCGTTAAGCCAGGCGGCCTGGTCGTCGGCAGGGGGGCGATTGTTCAGGATCGGATCTGGGAGGGGTAGGGTGGCGATCGCTGTCTCTGGATATTGATCGGACTTCCATGGATCCATCACATCGCGAATCAATGCTTCTTGAAGCAAGACTTTGGCGACTACGGTGAGGGGCAGGGCCAGCAAAAGCCCGAGGAAGCCAAAGGTGGCGGCAAAAAAGATTTGGGCGATCAGGGTCATGGCAGGCAGTAGGGAAACCTGCTTGGCCATCACGGTTGGCGTCAGCCAGTAGCTTTCAATATTCTGAATGACCACATAGAGAATGATCACAGGAATGGCTTTCCACGGTGCGTCAATCAGGGCGATCGTCAGCGGGAAGATGACGCTAAGGGTCGGGCCAATATTGGGAATAAAGTTGAGTAAGCCGGCTAGGAGCGCATGGGCTAGGACTAGGCGAATGCCCAGGACCAGTAATCCCAATCCGCTGAGCAGCCCCACGGAGACGGAGCTAATGACAATGCCGCCAAACCAATTGCCGAGGGCTGATTCACATTCTACTAAGATGCTATCGACACGACGGCGGTAGAACGATGGGAAAATTTGGATGACGGCTTGGCGGTAGGGCAGGGGATTGGCCAAAAGCATCAAGGTAATCACAATGACGACCAAAAGCTGGAACATCACTGCTAGGGAGTTGGAAAATAGAGCGAAGAAGTTGCTCAGAATATTCTGAATGAGCGGCTGAATCTGCTGGGCCAGGTTGGAAATGCTGGAGAGTTCAAGCTGTTCTGCAAAGAATTCGGGATTATTCTGAATGATGGCATCTAGCCAGATGGTAATCTGCTGAAATCCTTTGGGTAGGAGTTCTAGAAGGCTGAAAAACTGCTCGGTGAAGGGCGGAACAATCACCTGCACAAAGACTCCACCCACCAAGGCCAGACCAATCATGGCGATGAGAATGGCTAGTCCTCGACGGATGCCAAATTTTTGGATGCGTCGCACTAGGCTATTGATGGCTGTGGCTAAGACCACAGCAGTGAAGACCAAGAGCAGCATTTGGCGAATTTGCCATAGCAGCACAAGGGCGATCGCTAAACACAGTAGCCCAATCCACTCTCCTAATTTCACCTGCTTCACTCCTGCACGTAAGCGCTTACATACTATCTAACCCTATTCCTAATTGAC
>RECH01000089.1 GCA_007694125.1 Leptolyngbya sp. DLM2.Bin15 | reverse complement strand
TAGTATGGAGCTGCCAGCGATCGCCAGCAAGCTACATGGCAATTGTGTCCTATGGCTGCACTGAACATCTAGGCAGGACAACTATCTTGGGCTGAAATGGTTCATCTCAGAACATCTTGTTCATCTCAGAACACCTTGGAGGCTGCAGATATAGATGGGGTCAGCATAACACCCACAACTCTACGCTTGGTTTCAAGCCGGATGTCCGGGATCTCAATGCAGCGATCGCATTTTTCTAATGCAAAAATCGCATCTATAGTTTGAAAATGTAGTTAAGGTTACGAAACTAGTTGGATTCTGCCCTTAACCTATCTACAACGTCATCACCACCCTTTAGTCTTTCTCTAGGCTAAATAGTATGACGGTACATGGTTTAGTTCTTAACTATTAATTTGTTTCTGAGGGAAGCACTTGCCGTACACCTGCTTAAAGCCATGTTGTCTATCGAGTCGTTATGCTAGCACCGTGATCTGAAGAGACAGAGTCGTGAGCTCAAGTCTTTGATGCTTGATGGCTGCTTGCGCAGGCTACTGAGATAGAAACATTTTACGCAGTGCACTATCCAGAGTACGGCAGTCTTGACCAATGTGTCTGTAGACAGACAGAAAACGTTACACCGATCGCCATTGGCGTCCGTTTGGTGTTATTTACGAGGGCAACGTTGTGACCAACGTCATCAGCACATCCGTCCAGGAGACGGCCACACTGAATAAATTTGAGAAGCTGAAGGCCGAGAAAGATGGTTTGGCTGTCAAATCAGAGTTAGGGCATTTTGCTCAGGTTGGCTGGGAGGCGATGGATAAAACCGATCGCGATCATCGGCTCAAGTGGCTGGGTGTGTTCTTCCGTCCAGTCACCCCAGGCAAGTTTATGCTGCGACTGCGGATGCCCCACGGGCTGATCACCAGTCAGCAGCTCCGGCTCTTGGCTTCTATTATCCAGCGCTATGGTGATGACGGTAGTGGAGATATTACCACCCGTCAAAATATCCAGCTTCGCGGGATCCGCTTAGAAGATATTCCAGATATCTTTGAGCAACTCGAATCGGTTGGGCTCACCTCCGTGCAGTCGGGTATGGATAATGTGCGCAATATCACGGGATCACCTGTTTCTGGTATTGATGCCCATGAGTTGATCGATACTCGGGACTTGGTGCAGCAGGTTCAGGATATGATCACCGATCGAGGTCAGGGGAATCCAGAGTTCACCAACCTTCCTCGTAAGTTTAATATTGCGATTGAAGGGGGGCGAGATAACTCGGTTCATGCTGAGATTAACGATATTGCCTGTGTGCCAGCCTATCGGGATGGGGTCTTAGGCTTCAATGTCTTGGTGGGAGGTTTCTTCTCTGCCAAGCGCTGTGAGGCGGCAATTCCTCTCGATGCTTGGGTGTCGCCGGAGGATGTGGTGGCGGTCTGCCGTGCCATTTTGGAGGTCTACCGGGATCATGGTCTGCGGGCCAATCGTCAAAAATCTCGGCTCATGTGGCTGATTGATGATTGGGGGCTAGAGCAATTCCGGGCTGCTGTGGAGGAGCGTATGGGGCGATCGCTGGCCCAGGCTGCTCCTAAGGATGAACTGGATTGGGATAAGCGCGACCATATTGGCGTTTCTCCCCAAGCCCAAGCTGGTTTCAGTTACTTGGGTATTCATATTCCTGTGGGTCGGCTGTATGCCACAGATATGAACGAACTAGCTCGATTGGCAGAGGTCTATGGGACTGGAGAGCTGCGCCTCACGGTGGAGCAGAATGTCATCATTCCCCATATTCCTGACTCTCGCCTAGAGGCTTGTTTAGCTGAACCGCTATTGAGCGATCGCTTTTCGGTGAATCCTACCCCCTTGATGCGATCGCTAGTCTCTTGCACCGGAGCCCAGTTTTGTAACTTTGCTCTGATTGAAACCAAAAGCCGGGCTGTTGCTCTGGTGCAGGAGCTAGAGGCTGAGCTAGAGATTCCCAAGTCGGTGCGGATGCACTGGACAGGTTGCCCCAACTCCTGCGGTCAACCGCAGGTTGCAGACATCGGTTTGATGGGCACAAAAGCTCGGAAAAACGGTAAAGCAGTTGATGGCGTTGATATTTACATGGGTGGCAAGGTGGGTAAAGATGCCCATCTCGGTACCTGTGTGATGAAAGGGATTCCCTGTGAGGATCTCAAGCCTGTGTTGACGAAGATTCTTGTCGATACCTTCGGTGCCCAACCTAAGGTATCTGCCTAGGTCCAGGGTTGATTGACATCGCGACCTCCTAGGCTTGTTCAACAGTCGAGTATAAGGCGATCGCTCTTGCTCGATAGTTCCATTTCCATTATTTGATAACGAAGGATCAGGTAAACCGACCATGGCTCGACTTTCTAGACGTAACTTTATTCTCACTGCTGGTGCAACGGCTGCGGGTACATTTCTTCTCAATGCCTGTTCATCCGGTTCTGATAGCGCCACTTCGACGGTCGAGGCAATCGATATCGATCCGGCTGATGCGCCAGAAGTGACCACGGCAAAGCTGGGCTTCATTGCCCTCACCGATTCGGCTCCCCTGATCATTGCTCAGGAAAAGGGCTTCTTTGCTAAATACGGCATGACCGATGTATCGGTTGAAAAGCAAGCATCCTGGGGCACCACCCGTGACAACCTAGTGCTGGGTTCTGCAGGCGGTGGGATTGATGGAGCCCACATTCTTACGCCCATGCCCTATCTGATTTCTGAAGGGATCGTTACCGACGGGCGCAAGGTACCGATGTATATCCTGGCTCGTTTGAATGTCAATGGTCAGGGGATCTCGCTCTCCAATGACTACCTCGACTTGGAAGTTGGCGTCGATAGCAGTCCACTGAAAGAGGTCTTTGCTCAGCGGAGAGCAGCAGGGCAAGAACTCAAAATGGCTATGACCTTCCCTGGCGGTACCCACGACATGTGGATACGCTACTGGCTAGCTGCAGGCGGTATTGATCCCGATAACGATGTCTCCACCATTGTGGTACCACCCCCGCAAATGGTCGCCAATATCAAAGTCGGCAACATGGATGCTTTCTGTGTGGGAGAACCTTGGCCCTTGCAAACGGTTAACCAACAGATTGGCTACAACGCCATCACCACCGGTGAACTCTGGAAAGATCACCCAGAAAAGGCGTTTGGTATGAGAGCCGACTGGGTGGATCAGAACCCCAATGCTGCCAAGGCTTTGCTGATGGCTACCTTAGAAGCTCAAGTTTGGTGTAGCCAGACAGAGAATAAGGAAGAGATGTGCCAAATCCTGTCCAAGCGGGCTTGGTTTAATGTGCCCTACGATGACATCATCGATCGCTCCCTGGGTAAGTTTGACTACGGCACGGGCAAGGTGCTGGATCAACCTGATCTCATGCAGAAATATTGGGATGATTATGCATCTTACCCATTTAAGAGCCATGATCTCTGGTTCCTCACTGAAAACATTCGCTGGGGCTACCTGCCGCCGGATACGGACACCGTTGCTATGGTTGAAGCCGTGAACCGCGAAGACCTATGGCGGGAAGCAGCGATCGCCATTGGCCAAGAATCAGCGATCCCGGCTGACTCCTCTCGTGGTGTTGAAACCTTCTTTGACGGCATTCAGTTTGATCCAGCCGATCCCCAGGCTTACCTTGATAGCCTAGCCATTAAACGAGTGTAGCTCTCCAGCCCCTAGGGCGATCGCTCTAGGGGCTGCTTCCTGAACAGCCATTGTTTCGAGTCTGGGTTCCAACGCCTAGTTCTGCCCAACGTGATTTAACTTCGAGAGGTATCTGAGATGACTGCACCTGTAAGCATGAAACGCCGACGATCTAAATTTGCTTTTCAACCGCTTGTTCAGTGGGCTTATAAACGAGTCAAGGACTTGATTCCCCCAGCGATCGCTCTTGTGATTTTTGTGGTTGTATGGCAACTGTTAACCATGAGTTCAGATGCCAATCTTCCCAGTCCAATTCGTACGTTAGAAGATACCTGGGAGTTAATTGTCGATCCCTTTTTCGATAATGGTGGCATTGACAAAGGTCTGTTTTGGCAGATACTGACCAGTCTGCAGCGGGTTGCTTTAGGGTTCTCCCTAGCGGCTGTTGTGGGCGTCGGGTTAGGTATTCTGGTTGGCACCAATAAATTAATGTATCAAGCCCTGGATCCTATTTTCCAGGTACTCAGAACTGTTCCGCCCTTGGCTTGGCTGCCGATTTCCTTGGCTGGCTTTCAGCAGGCAAACCCCTCGGCAATCTTTGTCATCTTTATTACCGCCATCTGGCCGATTATTATCAATACAACGGAAGGGGTGCTGCAAATTCCCCAAGACTACAACAACGTTTCGCGGGTTTTGCGACTGAACCGCACCACCTATTTCTTCAAGGTTCTCTTCCCTGCAACCGTTCCCTATATTTTTACCGGACTGAAAATTGGCATTGGTCTTTCTTGGCTGGCTATTATTGCCGCAGAGATGCTGATTGGTGGCGTTGGCATTGGGTTCTTCATCTGGGATGCTTGGAACAGCTCTCGGGTTAGCGACATTATCATCGCAATTATCTACGTGGGGATTGTGGGACTCTTGCTGGATAAATTCATCACCTACCTCAGCAAGCTGGTTGTTCCTGAAGAGCAGAAAAGCTAAGCGATCGCCTGTTTGATGGATCTGGCTGCATGCTCAGCATTCTAGATTCCATCAACGGTGAAGCCAGTTGTTCTCCAGCTTATATCTCCAGTGCCACAAAGCTTTGCGTATTCAACCGTTTCTCTATGGCTGAGGCCGAGTATCAACCATGTCTATTTTCGTTGAAATCGACCACGTCGATCGCACCTTTTCCCTGCCAGACGGTGGGCAATACATCGCCCTCAAAAATATTGAACTGAAGATCCAAAAAGGGGAGTTTGTCTCCCTCGTGGGGCATTCCGGCTGCGGCAAGTCTACCCTGCTGAATATCTTGGCGGGTCTCGACCAACCTAGTCAAGGTGGCGTCATCCTCGAAGGACGGCAGGTGACCTCACCGGGCCCCGATCGCATGGTGGTCTTCCAGAACTACTCCTTACTACCCTGGCTGACTGTTCGCGAGAACATTGCCCTAGCTGTGGATGAGGTGATGAGTCACTTGCCTAAGGGGGAGCGACGCGGCATTATTGAGCATCACATCGACCTGGTGGGTTTACGCGCAGCATCGGATAAGCGCCCTACCCAAATTTCTGGCGGCATGAAGCAACGGGTGGCGATCGCCCGTGCCTTGGCGATTCGTCCGAAACTGCTCTTGTTGGATGAACCCTTTGGTGCCCTGGATGCCCTGACTCGGGGTGGTTTGCAGGAACAGTTGATGCGCATCTGTGAAGAGAGTCAAGTCACCTGTGTGATGGTCACCCACGATGTTGATGAAGCGCTGCTGCTGTCCGATCGGGTGGTGTTGTTGACCAATGGCCCGGAAGCGCATATCGGGCAGATGATTGAGGTACCCTTCCCCCGTCCTCGCAGCCGCATGGATGTGGTCAACCATCCCAACTACTACAGTCTGCGCGGTGAGATTGTCTATTTCCTCAACCAGCAAAAGCGGGCCAAGCAGCGTCGGGCTCAGCCGGCGGTGGCGATCGCTTCCAATGGTCTAGAAAAGGTCAACCTCGACCTAGGCTTCATTCCCCTGACTGACTGCGCACCCCTGGTGGTGGCGAAAGAAAAGGGCTTTTTTGAGAAGCATGGCCTCACCCAGGTGACCCTAAACCGTGAACCGAGCTGGAAAGCGATCGCGGAAGGCATTGGCAGCGGTCGTCTGGATGCGGCGCAGATGGTGGCGGGTATGCCCTTGGGGTTGACCCTGGGGATGAACGGTCGGCCGCGTCTACCGGTGGTGACGGCCATGACCCTATCCCGCAACGGTAATGCCATTATTTTGAGCAAGTCCTTCTTAGATGAAGGCGTGCGCAGTCTCAGCGACTTTAAGGAAGCGATCGCCCGTACTCCCGATCGCACCCATACCTTGGGCGTGGTGCATGGCTCCTCCATGCACAACCTGATGCTGCGCTATTGGCTGGCTTCCGGTGGCATTGATCCCGATCGCGATGTGGGACTGGTGGTCATTCCGCCGGCCCAGATGATCTCGAATTTGAAGACCGGCAATATTGATGGCTATTCCGCTGGAGAACCCTGGAACTCCCGCGCCATTCAGGAAGGGCTGGGGTATGCCATCCAGGTGGATTCAGAAATTTTGCCCGAGCATACCGAAAAGGTGCTGGGCGTGCGGGAAGATTGGGCCAACCGCTACCCGGAAACCCATCTGGCGTTGGTGAAAGCGCTGCTGGAAGCCTGCGACTATTGCGACGATCGCCGCAACCGAGAAGAAATCCTAGAGCTGTTGTGCCAACCGGATTATGTCGGTGCCGATCCCATGCATACCCGCCCCGGCTTCCTGGATCCCTACGATCGCGGCATGGGCGAGGATCCCCAACTGATTTTGAACTACAACCAGTTTTCGGTGCGGAAAACCAACTATCCTGACGAAGTGGAAGCTCTGTGGACACTCACCCAGATGGCCCGCTGGGGGATCGTACCTTTCCCTCGTAACTGGATCGAAGTGCTCGATCGCACCCGTCGCATTGATGTGTTTGGGCAGGCTGCCCGTGAGGTAGGACTGCTGGATATTGGGCGCGATCGCAATCCACTACATCTGTTTGATGAATCAACCTTTGATCCAGATCATCCCATTGATTATCTCAAGAGTTTTGCCATCAAGCGCGACGTACAAATCGAAGAGATCGCCTTGGATCAACTGACGTCGGTCTCTTAGACGTTCGGTTTGCCAGGCTGGAGTGATCCTCTGTTCTATCATGCTCCTCCAGTTCTCTAGTGTTCTCAAGCCCTTAATCCTTCAATCCTCATGCAAATGTTAGATAGCGCGGTTCGCAGCTCCAACCCCTCCCAACAAACAGAACCCTATTTGGTCTTGGATAAGATCACCAAAATTTATCCGACCGCCAATGGCCCCTATGTGGTTCTAGATGGCATTGACCTCACGGTGAAGGAAGGAGAGTTTGTTTGTCTCATTGGCCATTCCGGCTGTGGTAAATCCACCCTGCTGGATATGGTGGCAGGTTTTCGGACACCATCCTCGGGGGAAGTGCGGTTACAAGATCAGCCGATCACCGAACCTGGCCCCGATCGCATGGTGGTGTTTCAAAACTACTCCCTCTTGCCCTGGCTAACCGCCTATGAAAATATTTATCTAGGCGTTGATTCTGTCTTTCCAGAGAAATCTAAGGCAGAAAAATCTCAGATTGTCCATGAGCATTTAGCCATGGTAGGGCTCGATGAGGCGGCCAACAAAAAGCCTAGCGCCCTCTCTGGCGGTATGAAGCAACGGGTTTGTATTGCCCGAGCCTTGGCTCTGCGTCCAAAGGTGTTGATCTTGGATGAACCGTTTGGAGCCCTGGATCCGATTACCCGCGAAGAACTGCAGGAAGAGCTGCTGAAAATCTGGCAGGCTCATCGCACCACCGTGTTGATGATTACCCACGATATTGATGAAGCGCTGTTCTTGGGCGATCGCCTGGTGATGATGACCAATGGCCCCGCTGCCCGGATTGGCGAGGTTTTGGATATTCCCTTCGAACGCCCCCGCCATCGCGGCCGTTTGATGGAAGCACCGGACTACTACGAGTTGCGCAACCACGCCCTCGACTTCCTCTATCGTCGTTATGCCCATGATGATACCGAATAGCTAGGGCGAGAGACGGTCGGCCAGGATGAGCAGTTGTTATATCAAATCCGATTGACAAGCCATTCATTCAACGTTGGGGTCATGACCCAGATGTCTGTAGCCCCCTTTTCAAGGGGGCGGCGCAGCGGGGGATCGAATGCAGGATGTCCTAGCTATGGACATTCAAGCGGACTTGATCTGTGATCCTGCCGGCTGTCCTCAGATCGGGTATGTTTCTAGAAAAC
>RECH01000091.1 GCA_007694125.1 Leptolyngbya sp. DLM2.Bin15 | reverse complement strand
CAGCCAACCAAGCTCACCTATTGCTATGGGATACGCCTACGGAGTCTGACCTCAGTCAGCTTGCTTTTTTCAACAATGCTCAGCGGATTAACTATCGCGATGATCTGCTAGCCCGCATCGATCCAGACGATCGCTTCCTCACCCTGCATCACTATCCTGAACGGGAGCTAGAGGCCATCAAAATGATCTGCACCCGTGCCCCAAAGCCTATGGTGTTGCTGGAAGGCCTCGATTGCCTGATCACCTATCTCCGCACCCAGCCCCAAGGCCGCGTCACCCTGTTTTGGAGCACCCTCGAAAGAACCCGCAAACTCGACGCCCTGCTCTGGATCCTATTGCCCATCCAACTAGCACCGCCTAACTGGCCAAGCGATCGCCTTCATACCCTTGCTGCTGTCTAATCCTTTCATCCTTCTGCCCCTAACCCACGACTGTGCCTAGGTAATCCATCATGCGTCTGAACCAGATTGTTGAAGTTAACCAAACCGGTGTCCTGCGGAGTTCAGTTAACTTGGATATGATGAACAACCCAGAGGACAACCGTGATCTCTGCACGGGCTTCATCTTCAACTACAACCATCAACAGCCTCAAGCCTCCACCGTTGGTATTCTCAGCCGGTTGCGTGATAGCTACCGCAGCCGCAACGAACCCAACATTCATCTGATGGTTCAGCAGTATGGCAAGGGCAAATCTCACTTTGCAGTGGCGATCGCCAACTTTTTTGGCAAAGCCCATGAATCCGCTGAAGTTCAGGGCGTGTTAGACCAAGTCGAAAAAGCTGTCGCGGGTCGATCAAACGGACTGATCGAAGGCCTTAAGGTGTTTAAAAAAGGCCGCCACTTTTTGGTCATTTGCCTGCGGGGGGATTTGGGGGGTGATCTACGCAAACAATTTCTCCAAGCCGTCAATCAAACTTTAGATGCTGAACAGATTGGCAATGGAGCGATCGCCCGCCACATTTGTGGTAAACCCTTACAGTTTCTAGAACGTCTCAATCCTGCGGACGTTAAACGGGCCAACGATTACTTGTATGCCATCCAACACCCCGATGGCGATATCAAGAACCTGACGAACCTGCTGCGCAATAACAACACCAGCGCCATCCGCGCCGTGAAACAGGTTGCAGAACATTTGCTAGGCATCGTTCCTGACTTTCAAGAGAGCATCGACATTGAAGCAATTCTAAGTGACCTCATTACCACCCTCTGCACCGGTGAAAATGCAGTCTTCGGAGGCATCCTCATTCTATTTGATGAACTCTACTACTACCTAAAAGACTGGGCCAATGACGAAATTGGTGCCGGTGGCACCGCTCTGCAGAACATCACCAACATTTGTGAAAACCACAAAGGTAAAATTGCCCTGCTCGGCTTCAGTCAAACCAGCCTGCAAAGCGAACTGGGTATTTCGGCCAATACCCTAGAATCCTATCGCAAACTATCCACTCGCCTCGCTCCTCGGGATGCGACCTACACCCCCGCCTCCAGCCTAGAACTGGTCATCGATAGCTTGCTGGTGCAAAAGCAAGGCGAGGATCCTTGGCAGCAGTTTACCCAACGCTGGCAAGAAACTCTGGTTGGCGAAGCCCGCGCCGCCTATGAGACCTACATTCCCGCCTACAAAGCCCGGGGCTGGTCTTTTCCCGACTTCTGCAAACACCTGTCCCTTGGATGCTTTCCCCTGCATCCCATCACCGCCTACCTCTTAGCCAATCTACCCTTCAGCCAAGATCGCTCCGCCATCGAATTTCTGCGCGGCGCTGTCACTCAGATCATCCAAGAGCAACCCGTTGAAGTTGAGGGACGGCTGAACTTCATCTACCCCGTGACCCTCGTCGAAGCCTTCCTCGACAACTTTGAAAACCAGGGTAACTTCCACGCCTATCAAGACGCTCGCAATACCGTCCTCAATTCTGACAACCCCGACGAACTGCTGACCCTCAACGCTCTCTTGCTCTACCATGCCAGTGGCGGCAGCCTCACAAAGCGCGACAACCAACCCCACGAAGATATTCTCAGCCGTCTGACCGGGCTATCGCCGTTCAAGCAAAAAGAGGCGCTGCATGTGCTCACTGAGGTACGCTGCCTAATCTACTATCAGACAGCTACCCGAACCTATATCTTTTTCCCCGGCACGAATCCCAATGCCCTAGAAGACAAAATCAACGACATCGTGCGAGATAAAACCTCCACGGTTGATAGCCTCGTGCAATATAGCCAGAGTCAGGTTTCCCGGTTTTTACAAAGCCCCACCTGTATGGCCCGTGAGTTTATCCACAATCACAAGCAAGTGGGTGATGATTGGCAATTTGTGCATCGCTTTTATACGATTGATGGTTTACGGCGCGCCCTCTCCAGCAATCTGTTGATGAAAGGGGGGAGCGATCGCGGCATGTTGGCCTACGTTTTGGCCCGTAGCGTTGAAGAGCTGGAAGAGTTCCGCCGCACCGTTGACAAAGACCTAGAGCGATCGCCCAATCGACATCAGGTGGCGATCGCCATCCCCACCGAGCCAGTTGGAGACCTGGATCGCATCCTCCTGAAGCTCCAGACCCTCGAACAACAGGAACCTGAAGAACGCCGTTTTGCGGGCGAAGCCCACACCCAATTAGTCAAGCGCTGGCGAGATCACCTCAACGTCATTCTCCAGCGCATCGTCCAGTCCCGCAGTTGCAGCTTCCATTCCATTGCGCAACACAAAGTACCCACGCAGCAAGCCACCGATCCCAACTTTGTGATCAGTGCATTACTCAACGAACACTATTCCTTTGTTCCACCCATCAACAGCATTGATAAGCTGCGATCGGGTCATGCTACTGGCTCCAAGGTGACTGGTTTTATTGCTAAACAATTATTCAATGGACCCCTCGGTGTCAATAGTCTTCCCAGCGAAGCAACCTACCAAACGATTCTAGATGAGGTATTTTGCACAAGCTGGAAATTGTTTCGTAAAACCTCCAGCGACTATAAACTTCAGGTGCCCACCGAGACTAAGGTGCGAACGGCCTGGGATAAGATTTCTGACATGACCCAGCTCAATGGACAGGTAGAACGTACCATCACTCTCAACGATCTGTGGCTAACCTTATCCAGTGCGCCCTACGGCTACAACGAATATACCTTTACCGTACTCCTAGCGGGTTGGCTAGCCTACCATCGTCGTGAGGTTACACTGCGCGGCTCCAAAGTCGTCAAGCCCAAACGCAATCAGCCCCCCACCATTATCACCCAGTCTTTGAAGGAATGGGCTAGTACGGATATCTTAGATAAACCCAAACTCTTTGTGGCAGAGTGGATTGAGAAAGGCAACAGAACAAATGAGAAAGGCAACAGAGCAAAACTGATTCGCCGTGAGACGCTTAAGATCCCGGAACTGCCAACGTCATCCATGGCCTATGACCAAGCCCAGGAGTATCTGATCCAAACCCAACGCTTTTTAGATTCGTCTGAAGCGGATGAATCAGAGCTCAGAAAGGTACGGCAAACGGTGCAGCTCGTTACCGCAGAGGTTGACAGAATCGACCAGTGGTTTGCCCCTGTAGAAAAGGCTGAGGCCTTGAACGATGCGACCTCCCTCCTAGACTTAATTCATGCCTATACGACCCTGTTTCAAACCACGCCATCCCCACGGCTTGACGCTGAGGCCATCTCTGTCCATCCCAGCGCTGCCCAGAGCGATCGCCAACAGAATGCCCAACATCTAGTGCGCGATCGCCTAGAGCATCAGATTACGACGCTTTGCCAACAGGCGAAGACTCTCACCGATCTAGATAGCTGTAAAACCTATCGTCAGCAGGTTCATGACACCATCAAGTCCCTGAAAAAAGCGCCCCACAGTCCACCCCATTTTGTTGAACTGTTGCAGGCCGCCAGCCAAACTGCCCAGAAAACAAGCCAACAGATTGAAAATACCCAACGCCTACAAAACCAGCTACAGCAGGTGCAAACCTTGGCACGGCAATTGGGTAGCCAGTTCAGCCAGCAGGACTATACCCAAACCCAAGCCCAGATTCAGCACCTGTTAACCACCCTCCCTGCTGATACAGAGGCTGGACGGGAAGCCCGGCGAATTGTACAAGATTTGGAATTGCTCTATAAGGAGCTGATTCAGCAGATCGATGCCTGGGAAGAACGGGAAACCAGTACGGCTGCTTCTGCATCGGTGATTAACCTGATTGAGGAAATCAATCAACAGCGCATTCGCTTTACTGAGGCAGCCGATGTGCAGCGGGTACAGGTCTTGCTTGATAAACTAAAAGCGAAGGTATCTGCTGTTCAAGCTCAAGATGATGCGGCTAAGTTGCTGCAGCAAGAATTATCGACGACCCTGACCAACGCCCAGCAAAAACTCCAGCGCCTGCGTGACCTACCGTTCACAAAAATTGCCGAGATCTTTCAAGTCTACCAAGACCTAATCAGCATCCACTTTCCTAACACCCTGGGGCAATCCGACGAAGTCCAGCAGGCCCATGCTCAATTGCAAGACTTCAAGCAGCGGGGGCGATCGCTCCTCAGCAGCCGATTTCAAGACATTTGCGATCGTAAAATTACCAACCTCAAAGATGCTCAGCATCTCAGCGATCTGCTTCAGCAGGCTGGCGCGCTTGTCAATTCCTCAGATGAATTCGCAGATATTGCCGCTAGCGTCGATGCATCTCAGCAACTCCTAGTTAGCCGTCGCACTGAAATTGAACAGCAGCATAAGGAGCGTAAGGCGCGGGAGGAAGACCTGAAAATCATGCAGCAGATTCGCCAATATCAATCGGAGCGGATGAGTACCCTAGCTCTGTGTGAAGATGCTATGGCTGCTGTCAATAGCCTCCATGCTACCCTACATCAGCCAGCGGTCTATGGCAGTGAAGTGGAGAAGATTCGCCAATGGCTCACCCAGCGCATAGCTGATGATCAGCGGCGTCTGCAATCTATCCGCGATCGCCTAGCGACCCTAGAATCGCTGAAGGATCTAGAAACGCTCCAGGCTGACTATGCCCGCCTAGAGCTAGCCTTTCACCAATCGTCCCTCGCCGACGATTATCAGCAGCTTGCTCCCCAAATCCAAGCCCTGCGCGCCGATCTTGAAACGTTGCACAACCTAGAGATGCAGTATCAAGCTAGTGGAGCGATCGCTGGCTGTCGAGACTTGATGGATCAGCTTGGGGATATACAGGTATCGCTCCATGACCTAGGACGCTTCCAAGGAGCCTTGACCCATCTGGAGACTAAGCTCAAGAAAAAAATTCAATCCTATCTTCAAGGTCTCAATAAGCTAGAGCAACGTCTGTCTCGTACAGCAACTGTTGCTGAAGCCCAAGCGGTGCAAGAGGCTCTGCTCCAGCAAGCTCAATGCTATGCGGCCTCTGAGGAGAACCATCTCTATCAGGCTCTTGTTGCTGATAGTAAACTGGTGATTGAATTCCTGCAGCAGACTGAATCTATGAACACGAGTACTCTTGAAGCTTGTAGTGAACGAATTCAGTGGCTTATGGACTGGAAAGATGCTATTCCTAATCTTTCTTCAGCTTTGAGCGATCGCCTTCAAACGGTGCTCGACGATCTTACTAGTCGACAGCAATTGCTACGTCAAGAGCGCATCGAGCAAGCAGAAGCTTGGCTGAAAGATCTAGGGCAACGGGCAGGGCAGGCTGACCGCCTAACGGCTCAAGATCCCAAACGCCTCGATGACTTTCGCACCATTCAAGACAGCATTCACAATGAACGCCATCAATATACAGCATACCTGGCATCAGATAAACAAAAGGCGATCACCTACATTGAACATCAATGCCGCACAGAACTACAGAAAAGTGAGTCCCATCAGATTATCCTGCGCTTTAGGCAGTTGCCTCGACAGCAACGCCAGCAGCTCTATCAACAGTTAGCCCAGTTTCTAGATGCTCCGGATGCCCCGGATGGAGGTGTATGATGGCTAAGGTAACTGCCATTGGGCAACCCGTTAATGATGCTGAACGCGACGTTATTTTTTATCTGCGAAATAATCTACCTGATACCTTTGAGATCCTTCATAACCTGGAAATCTGCCAAGGCAAGGAAGTCTTTGAATTAGATCTGGTGGTGATTGCTCCCCACTGCGTCTTTGTCGTGGATATTAAGGGCACCTGCGGGCGGATTGATATCTATGGTTCTAAGTGGCACCCTCAGGAGCGATCGCCCTATCCATCTCCCGTTGCTCTCCTTCGTAGACATGCCAAGGGGATTAAAACCCTGATTCGGGATGCGAACTACGCCAGACCAGCGTTAGCTAAGGTGCATGTGCAACCGTTGGCTATTCTAACAGCCGATGATAGCTTTATTGTCGATCACACAGGGACTGACGAACCCCACATCACCTATGCTGATCAACGATGTCTCAACTATCTTCAAAGCCACGACTTTATTCCCAACCATCGTAGTGCTGACTTACGAGGCCTGATCGGTACCATCCGGCAAGCAATTATCGGTAAGTCAGCTCCTCGCAGTCCACGTCCCTGCTATCGTGACTGGCAGGTGATCGAGACCCTGGGTAGCACCCAAGACTATACAGAGTATCGAGCTTACAAGATCTTTTCTCAGAATATTACCGTGCGATTAAAAGTCTATCAGGTGGATCCCTACATGGGTACCCATGAGCGGCAAGATGCTCATCGCCTGATCAGCAATGCGTATCAATCTCTCATGCGAGTGCCGCCCCACCCCAATATTTTAGGCGCGATTGATTTCTTTGCCACCTCAGATGAAGACTGTTATGTATTGGTCACTCACGATCTAGAGGGGCGATCGCTGCGCCAGCATATTCAAGACCAAGACTTGACTGAGGCTGAACGATGGAACATGATCCAATCGATTCTGTCTGCCCTCAACCATGCTCACCAAGCAACGATTGTCCACCGGAACATTACCCCAGATACTATCCTGATTAGCTCAGACGGCATCCCCCATTTGACCGGGTTTGACTATGCCCGCATCCAGCATCGCAACAGCACTATTGCCGGAGATATTACAGAGGCGATCGCCGACAATAGTCTGTACCAATCTCTTGAATGTTATCGTAACCCAGCGGCAGCCAGCCCTCAATCCGACTTATGTTCTGCAGGACTAGTGTTTTATGAACTGCTGACCGGCCGCCCAGCCTTCAGCAGTCCTGAAGAGATGTGCGATCGCGCTGCTCAATTTTCCATACTGCCCTCCGACCTGAATCCAGCGCTATCGACGGAGCTAGATACCTGGCTGCAAACTCTTTGTGCTCTTGATCCCCAGTCTCGCTATGGAACGGCAGAGCAGGCGCAGCTTGCCCTGAGCACGCTCCTAACTAAGGATATGCCAGCTCAGCCTGCACCAGTACCAGCATCCCAGTCTGCGCTGCCATCTATAGATCTTGAGAACTTGCCCGTTGATACAGTTTTGAACGATCGCTATCGTATTCTAGAGCGTCTAGGCCAGCCGGGCAGTTTTGCGGTTGCTTATAAGATATGGGAAGCCTGGGCGGAAAAGACCTGTGTTCTGAAGCTCGTCACCCGCGATCGCTATTCCTGCGAAGGGCGTCTGATGCAGGAGTATCAGATTCTGAGCAAGCTTTCTGAGCATCCTTCCATTGTCACGGCTGTTTGGGCTGACAAACTCGCGGATGGCACCCCCTTTATTGTCCTAGAATTTGTAGATGGTCAAAGTTTAGAAGCGGCGATCGCTGCTGCTCCTCTTCCCCTCGAAACCACCTACCAGATTGCCCAAGCTATGCTAGAGGGCGTTCAGCATATCCATCAGCATAGTGTTTATCACCAAGATATTAAACCCGCCAATATTCTCCTGATTGATCAGGGCATCAAACTGATTGACTTTAACGTGGCAGTTTCAGGACAGGATCCAGATGCTATCCATGCAGGTACCCGTCGGTATATGCCTCCAGATTTGTTCAATAAGCCTGTCTTATCCGAAGTAGAG
>RECH01000364.1 GCA_007694125.1 Leptolyngbya sp. DLM2.Bin15 | reverse complement strand
GAGCCATGGGTGATGTGGCTGGGGAAGGAGCCGCCTTGGGCTGCATTGGCAACGTCTATGACGACCTACACGATTACGCTCAGGCAGCGGCTTATCATCGGCAAGATCTGGCGATCGCCCGCCAGATCGGCGAAAAGCGGGCCGAAGCTGCCGCTCTGGGCAACCTGGCCAATGCCGAAAGTGAGCTAAGCCAGTATGAGCAGGCGGTGAAGCACTACGGGCAGGCACTTGCGATCGCGCGGCAGATTGGCGATCCGTTGAGTGAGGGCCTGACCTTGGCAAACCTGGGTGAAACCCTAACCAAGCTGGGGCAATACGATGCCGCCCTAACCCATTTTCAAGCTGGTATTGACATCCTGCAAGCTCAGGGAGCCCAGTCGCTAGAAGCATCGGCCTATAAATATTTGGGGCTGCTGTACCAGGCGATGGGGGATCGAGGGTCGGCGGTAGCGGCGTTTGAGCGGGCGATGGCCTTGGCTACTGAGTTGGGCCTGCCGATGATGGAGGGATGAAGGATGGTCTTTGCAGCCCAGAGTATCGCGGCGTGGATTCAAATCCTAGAGACTTTCCGGAATTGCCTGACGGGTGACTGATTATCTAAAGGAACCTGCTCTGGGGTTTACCGGCTGAAACTTCGTGACATCATGCCTGAAACCAAGACTGCGACTGATTTATATCTCGTCATTATTGAAACTTCTAGCAATCAGGGCTACATTTTTTCAACCAATAAGCTCAAAGAAAACATTGGCGCGTCTGAGCTGACCTACCGGTCGGGCACCCAGTGGGTTTTAGAGGCGATTGGTAAGCAGACTGGCCAAAAAAAACTTGAAGTCTGGACAAAGGATTTTAGCCGATTGAGGCAATTCCTCCACGACCCGGCTAAAAATCCCCCCATTGAACACTCAAATCAGTTGGTCGAAATTCTCACTGCTGCTTCTGGAAAGGCCTTGTTTCTTACTAGAACAGAAGCAGTCGCTCAGTCCATTATTCGAGATGTCACCCGTAGGGCAATTGTTGAAGCGCCTGGATTAACTATTGCAGGAATATACGAAAAAGTAGGGGATTTGGGCAACGGCGGTGCCCTAGCAAAAGCGATTCGAGCCGTTCATCAGAGGTTTGAAACGGAGCGATCGCAGTTTCCTTCCCCAGAAAGTCGTTTTTTGCGGCTACCGATTGTGGCAGAGTGTGCATCCAGTGGTTTGCCAGCCAGCCGTCTGGTGCCAGAAGGCGGCAGACAACGCTCGATTTCCCAGGTGAATCATGCCAAGTGGTTATGTGCTCGAAAGGCCGAAGAGCGCCTGACAAAGCTAGATCCGCGTTTAGCACGACAGATTGGTCAATTAGTGGACACGGAACAAGAAGATAATCAAGCTCCTGCCTCCAATTCTGGCGATGGACTCCTAAAAGACGACGCCACCCCTGATCCGCGTTCCTGGCTGGGGATCGTCCATGCCGACGGCAATGGCTTGGGCAAGATCTTTTTGAACTTTGAGCAATATATTGGCAGTGATAAGAGCGATCGCAACTACATCAACACCTATCGCAAATTTTCCCTGGCGCTGGATGAATGCACAGAAGCGGCATTCAAGCAGGCATTAGAGGTGTTCCCGGCACAAGGGGAAGATAGGGCGGTGCCTGTGGTGCCGCTCATCCTCGGGGGGGACGACCTCACTGTAGTCTGTGATGGGCATTACGCCCTGGAATTTACCCGAGAGTTTCTTCAAGCATTTGAGCAGCAAACCAAAGATCATGAGAGCATTGCACCAATAGCGAAAGCCGCGTTTGGTGTGGGTCGGCTTTCGGCCTGTGCTGGTGTCGCGATCGCTAAGCGTCACTTCCCCTTCTCGGTGGCCTACAGTCTTGCCGCAGAGCTGATTAGCTCGGCCAAACAGGTGAAGCAGCAGATCACCTGCCCGGCCACCAACAGCATTCTTGAGGGGCCACCCTTTCCCTGCTCCGCCATTGACTTTCACATTCTCTACGACACCACTGGCATTGACCTGGAGGCAATTCAGGCCAAGCTCACGCCTGAGGCGCAGACCCGGCTGTATAACCGGCCCTACATCGTCAGCAAGTTGGCCCAACTCGAGCAGGCAGAGGGATTTGCCTGGGCTCAGCTCCACGGATGGGAAACATTGAACCAGCGCGTCCAGTGGCTGAAGCAGGGGAAAGCTCTGGGAGATAGCAGAGATCAGAGCACCCCACACACCGCAGATGAGAAACATCCACCGCCGCTATCGAGCAGCCAGTATCACCTCCTACGAGATGCCTTATTCAGGGGCAAGGACGCTGCCGATGCCCAGTATGGGCTGATTCGCCAGCGCTACGATTTGGCCAAATTCGCCGAATCTCAGGCCGGGGACTCCCTCTTCCACACCGCTGCGGACGACTCTGGTGAGGTGTTTGCCACCTCCTTTTTAGATGCCCTAGAAGCCATGGATTTCTTGAAAAATGACAAGTCTGACCCAGTTCAACAGCCAGAGGGGGTGAACTCATGAGCCTAAAACCTGCGACAGACTTCACTCTCAGTATCACAATGTCGAGCGACTGGCATGTGGGCGCGGGGGCCGGGCGGGGTGAAATTGACCGGGTTGTGCAGCGCGATACTGACGATCTGCCCTACATTCCCGCTAAAACCCTGACGGGCATTCTCCGGGACGGTTGCGAACAGGTGGCCCTGGCCCTAGATAATGGAGATGAACGGGGGAGGTGGCTCCAGTGGGTGAACCTGCTGTTTGGCGATCAGCCTGCTTTACTCGATCCTCAGAATCAGGAGCAAGACCAGCAGCAAATTGAACAGATCCCGCGTCCGGCGGCCCTCAAGATTCGTTCTGCTCGGTTGGATGCGGTTCTTCGCGAGGCGCTTAGGGCTAAGCCCGCGCTAAAGCCCGCGATCGCCTTTATGAAACCTGGGGTGGCGATCGATTCCAAAACCGGGTCAGCCAAGCCAGACTGCTTTCGCATCGAAGAAGTGGTCAGAATGGATGCGGTGCTAACGGCTGAGCACTGCACCCTCGATTTCTCTGAGGTAGAACTCACTGAGGATCAGCAAAAAGCCGCCTATGCTCTGGTGGTGGCTGGAGCAAAGATGGTGGAACGACTGGGCGGCAAACGGCGGCGCGGTAACGGCCTGTGCAAGATTGAGGTTGATGACAAACAGACCGCATGGCTGAAATGGCTGCGCGATCACCAAGACAAAGTAGGTGCCCCGCATGACTGGAATCCACCTGAACTCCAAGACACAACGCCCCATCAGCCTGCTCAAGATTCGACCTGGTGGGCCATTCCCCTTACCCTGACCACCGCATCTCCAGTGGTGATTCCGGCGCGCACCGTGGGCAACGTGGTGCAGTCGTTGGACTACATTCCAGGACGGTACTTACTACGCTATCTGCATAAAACCCTGGGTCGCCATATCAACGTCAGTCAGGCAATCGCCAGTGGTGAGCTAGTGATGACCAACGCCACGGTCGCCATCGGCGATACTGCGGCACGCCCTACCCCCCTGTGCATTTTCAGCGAGAAATCCAGCGGCGGGCTCAGCAAAGGCCAGGGCATCTATAACCGCTTTGAAGAAGCTGAATCCGACGATGTTCAAATCAAAAGCGAGCGCAGCGGCTATGTAGGGTCAACGGATGGCTCTGAGCTACCGGCTTACAAAACCGTCTCTCTAGAGCTGTTTACCCACAACACCATTCAAGATAGGGTGCAGCGCCCCACCAGCGATGTGGGGGGGATCTATAGCTATGAAGCGCTTCCGGCAGGTAGCACGCTGCGAGCAGAGCTGCGGCTTCCTGGCGCGCTCAAAGAACAGCTAGAAACTGCCTCTAACAATTGGTGGCAAGCGCTCAATGGCCAAGTGTCCATCGGGCAATCGAAGAAAGATCAGTACGGTGTGGTGCAAATCCGTACCCAGCCTCCGGTGAGTCAGCCGCACAAGGCCGTTGCCAAGCGGCTGTATGTCTGGTGTTTGTCAGATGTGTTGCTGCGCGGCGATAGCCTGGCCCCTACTCTGTCGCCCGAAAGCTTTAGGCAAGCTCTGGCTAATGAACTGGGAGTTGAACTACAGGAACGTTCCGAAGCCGAACGATTATCGGTGATGATGCGATCGCATCGGACAGAGGCCTGGCAGGTGCGCTGGGGATTACCCCGCCCGTCAATGCTGGGCTTTCAGGCCGGAAGCTGTGCGGTCTACGAAATCTCAGGCGAGCTGCCTACATCCGCAAAGCTGGCTGAACTTGAGGCTAGGGGCATCGGCGATCGCCGGGCTGAAGGCTACGGCCAAATCTGCTTTAACGACCCACTGCTGATGACGACCCTGGTAGGAAAAACACGTCAAAAGCCGACATCCCTAAAACCCGAGACAAAGTTTAACCCCATTGCTAAGGGTCACACCTCCTTTCGGTATGCCCGCTCGATTGAGCGGGCAGCATGGCGGGAGATGATTCAGCAAAAGGCGTTGGCGATCGCCGCCGATGCCTCCACCAGAGCGCGCATCCTGGGCATCAGAATTATCCAGGACGAAAACAACCAACCCAAAAGCCAGCCACCCATGAGCCAACTCGGCAGTCTGCGATCTACGGCGGGTCGCCTGCTGGGACAGAATGCTCAAAACCCCGTTGTCCAGTGGTTAACAGCCCTAAAGAGCATAGACAACCGCAAAGCCAAATGGCCCGAGGGCAGTCTAGAGGCCATTCAACAATTAGTCACCGATGTTGACCTGGTGTGGACACACCTGGAGTTTGATCAAGCAATAGTAGACAGCCTGACCATCACAGCAAACGGCGAACAGGAGATTCGCGCAGCCCTCTGGGCCGAGGCGGTGCGAACCCTAGTCGATGCCATTATTCGGGCGCACAAACGCACCCTCGAAGACCTCGAAAGTCGTTCTCTCTTGAGTGCCTGATAAATTGTCAACGGGTCCCCCATCTCCCCAGCCCCCCCCTCTCCCCCACTCCAAAGCACCATGGCCAGACAAATCGAAACCCGATGGAAAATCTATGCCACCCTCACCGCCCTTACCCCGCTGCATGTCGGGGGCATCGGTGGTGATGTAGACACTGATCTGGCCCTAGCGGTCAATGGCCGAGGCAACTATTACATCCCTGGTACCAGTCTGGCCGGTGCCCTGCGCGGCTGGATGGCGCAGTCAAGCAGTGAAGCTCAGGTCAAAAACTACTGGGGTGACCACGAAAGCGAAGATCGGGGAGCCAGCTTTATTCTGGTGGAGGATGCTGAAATCGCCCTGGAGAAAAGTCAGCGCATCGAAATCCGCGAAGGGGTCGGCATTGATCGCCACACTGGGGCCGCCGCCGAGCGGTTTAAGTACAATCGCGCTATTTTGCCCAAGGGTGTAAGTATTCCCTTAGAGATCACTCTGGATTGTCAGAAAAGCCATGACCCTGCCGAGCTATGGCAGGTGCTGCAAGCCCTAGAGCAGGGTGATATTCGCATTGGTGCAGCCAAAACGCGCGGATTGGGGAAAGTTCAGCTTACAGAAATCGAGATTCAACGCCAAGACCTGAATGATGCCGTCGGGATTTTTGAGGCTCTGCTGGATGAGATCCCCCCTCAAGACTGGAGCCAGTTAAAGCAAACCTCTCCCTACGTGCCCCCCGCCCGACTTAACTTCACTTTGGGATGGGAACCCCGCGACCCGGTCATGGTCAAGGCCGAGGGGGATGGCATTGCGGTGGACATTTTGCCCCTGATGAGCCAGGTAGACGCGGGGGTGCGGTTTGTGATTCCCGGTAGTTCTATTAAGGGTGTGCTACGTGCTCACGCCGAGCGCATTGTCCGCACCGTTCGCGGGATTGAGGTTACGGCAGAGACAAAATTTGACCAGCAGTTACAGGTTCCTCTGGTCGAGATTCTCTTTGGCTCCGCTGAGAAGAATAAACCTAAGCTCAATAGCAACAAAAACGACTCTCAAGGGAACATCGGTGCCCTGGCGGTAGATGACTGCTACGCCACGTTGGAGATGTCTGCTAGCAATTGGGCTGCGGTAGAAAACACCCCTAAAGCAACCAACGATACCTTTACCCAGTTCGAGAAAAACCTAGCGACAGCCTTGGGAGACAGAAGCAAGCCGTTTCAAATGTTGCAGCCTGCCATGCATGTCGCCATCGATCGCTGGACGGGTGGAGCCGCCGACAGCATGTTGTACAGCGTTCTGGAGCCCATTGGCGTTTCCTGGGAATCCATTGGCTTATCCCTCGATGCCGCTCGGCTGTGCAAGTACCATCCCCAGAAATTAAAGCCTGCGATCGCACTTCTTCTCCTGGTGCTGCGTGACTTTGCCCACCGCAAAATCCCTATCGGCTACGGCACCAATCGCGGCATGGGCACGGTGAAGGTGACTGAGATGACATCCCACGGCAGGAGCCTGAGCGATCTAGATGACCTGATGGGAGCGCAGACTATTACGCCGGATCTAAAGAGCCTGGGCGACCCGTTGCTGAACGACCTTACCCAAGCATGGCAGAAGTGGATTGATGCTCAGCCGGAGGCCAAATGACTACTCAACAAATCAACCTATTTCGCTATCGGGCCGATAAGCAGGTGCCCCTGACGGCTGCGATCGCAGCCTGCCAGGAGGCGCTAGAAGGTGCGATCGCCCTACTGTATTCCCCCCAACGCTGTACCCTGGCTCGACTGGCTGATGATGGCATGCTCCGGGATGCTGGCGATCGCGCCATTGACCTGACCGATGTGTTTGAAGCCCGTCTGTTTAACGCCATCTGCGAGCTGCGCTGGCTTAACCGCCTGGCTGGGGTGGGAGATGCCGCCCTGATTTCAGAAGCTGCTCAAAATTCCCTAACCGGGTTTGTTGCCACAGATCCTCAAGTCTGTGAGCCTCTGTTGCAGCAGTACCTACTCTGGGGAGAGCGAGCCAGAAGCCAGCCCGGTGTCGATTCCTGGCAGCGCCTGGCCGATGCCCGCATTGGCAAACTCGACATTCCTTTAGCCCAGAGCTTTGGGCAAGAACAGCGGGTTTATCTCAAAACCTGTGAATATATGGACGTTGTCGGTGACTACGGCAATATGGCGGTGATCGAAGAACGCTTGGTGAAACTGGAGGTAGCCTGATGACTGTAGAAACCGGAAAACTACTCTGTGTCACTGAGGGTTCAAGGCGAAACAAACGCCAGGTGATTTATCTGGAATGCCAGAGTGTAAAGAAATCAAAATTAGTCAAAGTGCCAGTTACGACAGATTGGCTGTCTCAAGCCTTAGTGGAGCAGCAGCAGCAGTCTCTAGACTCACTAAACAATATCAACGTTGAATTTAAGCGCAATAATAACAATGACCCCCATCAAATTTGGGAGTTGGGCAAGCAGTGGGATAGGCTTCAAACTGAAGCTCTGAGCGCTGTTGTAACCCGATCTAAGCCAGAAAATCAGCCAAAAGTAGTCAGCTCAGACAAGTTTCATAACCCCTATAATTTTGTACCAGCGCTGCCACGGGATGGCGTTAGGGGAGAGTTGGGCGATCGCGAACCCAAAGGCCATGGGCGTTATCTGCCTAACCGTTGGACGGGTCGCATTGCCGTCAAACTCACCACCGTCACCCCACTGCTAATTCCCGATGCTGCTGGGATGACGGCAGATGACAAGGATCACAAGACGTTCCCCATTCGCATCGGGGCCGATGGCAATCCCTACCTGCCACCCACCTCAATTAAGGGCATGCTGCGATCAGCCTACGAAGCGGTGACTAATTCAAGGCTCTCGGTATTTGAAAGCCATGATGCGCGGTTAGCCCATCGGTTACCAGCACAGGACGGAGCCAATGTAAAACCGGTTTGTGTCGAGAAAAAGGGCGATCATTTATACCTGAGGCTTCTCACGGTAGCCAAACTCCCTCGATATGACAAAAATGGACGTCCCCCAGATAAAGGTGAGCAACGCTCAGCCTTGAAGTATCGTGGCAGTAGAGAAT
>RECH01000096.1 GCA_007694125.1 Leptolyngbya sp. DLM2.Bin15 | reverse complement strand
TGGTTGACTGACAAATCTTTTTGCTTAGGCTAGGTTGAGCAACGTCAAACCCAGTACCAGCTTAGATTTCGTTGGGTTACGCTGACGCTCACCGAACCTACGAGAGGAGCAAGATCGCAGGAGTTTTGTCCGTCAATCAGGTCTTACAGATTGCCAAGATCAGGCTGGAGTTGTATGAAAAAGCGTTGCTGACTAGCAGGATGATTCTGCAACAGTTTGCACAGTTTACATGGAGTTTCAGGGCTTCTAGTTAGAGGTTCATACTCTGATTCTGCAACACCCTCCTAAAAAAATGCCCCGAGTCGCTGGCTAGGGAGAACCTGCCTTTTTGTATCGTAAACCACAATCTTAGATGAGACTGTCAAGCAGGATGAATCTCAGGTCGTGTCATGATGTCGCCTGCGCTTGCAGCCAGGCAACCATGACTCCGATATGACTCCGGTGTCAGTATACATCTAGGGTTGGGCAGAAGCTGGCAAAATTGATGCGTGTTTTATTAGTGGAAGACGATCGTCAACTTGCAGAGTCATTGATGGAAGCTTTGACGGTGCAGCGCTATGCGGTAGATCTAGCTGGGGACGGAGAAGCAGCTTGGGAGTATACTAGGGCATTTACCTACGATTTGGTGTTGCTGGATATCACGTTGCCCAAATTAGACGGCGTGAATCTCTGTCAGCGTCTACGCGATCGCGGCTATGCGGCTCCCATTCTGATGCTGACAGCACGGGATACCAGTTTAGATAAGGTGATTGGTTTAGATGCAGGGGCAGATGCCTATATGGTAAAGCCCTTCAACTTACAAGAACTGCTAGCCCAAATTCGCGCTCTTCTACGGCGGGGGCGATCGGGTATGTCCCCAGTTTTAAGCTGGCACCAGCTCCAGCTAGACCCCAGTAGCTATGATGTGACCTACGATCGCACCCCCATTCATCTCACCCCCAAGGAATTTGCCTTAATGGAGGCGCTCTTGCGCTATGGACACCGCGTACTTAGCCGCGCTGCCATTTTGGAGCATGTTTGGACATGGCAAGATGCACCGGACAAAGACACCATCAAAACCTACATCAAAAATTTGCGATCGAAGCTCAAGGCGGCAGGTGCTCCTAATGATCTCATCGAAACGGTGCATGGTGTGGGCTATCGCCTCAAGTCATGGTCTGAAGAATCTGATCAGGATGAAGAAGGACATGGGTGAGATGTGAGGAGTCGGCAATATTCTCCACCAATTCTCCACTAAATTATCCCTATAGTCTCCACCTTTAACCTGTATCGTAAGGTCTCAAGTTACAGATTTAAAAGCACATGGCTTAGTTCACCTAATGGCATGATACATCAAATCTGTATCGTTTGATGCAATTCAATCTTAACGTTGGAAAATTTTGGGAGAATATCACCATGACGATTCGTAGACGGCATTTCTTGCAGTGGGGAGCTGGGGCAGCGATCGCCCTTGCAGCCCATGCTTGCAGCAATCCCCAGGCTTCTGTATCGGAGAATGAGAGTGCAGAGGATCCGGGCAAGATCTCCATCGGCTTCTGGCCCGTTGCCTCCGGCTTACCGCTATTTGTTGCCGTTGAGAAAGGATACTTTGCCGCAGCCGGGTTGAATGTGGAAGCGGTGAAGTTTGCTTCGCCCAACCAAGTTGCTGAAGCACTGATTGCGGGACGGCTGCAGGGGACGGGCAATGGAGTAGCGAGCGGTGCGTTAGGTCTAGCGGAAATTACCTCACCAGGATTATTCAAAATTCTGACCTCTAATCCCAGCAACGCTGAATATATCCTCGACCAGGTGATTGTGGCTAAGGATAGTCCGATTCAAACCATTGCGGATCTAAATGGAAAGTCCTTTGCTACCGGGCCAGGGGCACAAAACTTAGCGATCGCTGAGGCAATTTTGGCAGCGGCTGGCGTCACAGAACCTAGGGTACAACAGCTTGAAATTAGTCAGCATGTGGCAGCGATTGAATCTGGTCAAATTGATGCCGCCTATACCTTGGAGCCAACTGGCACAGTGGGAGAACTGAAGGGCATCACGCGGATTTTAGAAAATGGCGTGGTGTCTAAATATATCTTGGGAGAGCCCATGGCTCCGTGGTTCGGTGGTTCAGCCGCACTCAGCAGTGCTTTCATTGAGCAATATCCAGAAAGCACGGTTATCTATGCTGAAGCCTATCGGCAGGCTGTTCAAGATATTCGGGATAATCCGGCAGAAGCTCGTCAATATCTAACTGGTTACACTGCCATTGAGGGTGAACTGGTGGAGAAAGTACCGATGGTGGGCTACACCATGTATGACGAATTTACGCCTGAAGATATCGCCTATTTCCAGAAATTCTTTGATTTTATGACAGAAAAAGAAATCTTTGCCCGATCAATTGATGTGGGAGCCTTGCTTTATCAACCAGCGTAACTCTTTGCCCATCTTTGGATTCAACTATGATGATCAATCCTGTTGCCACGCAAAATGCTGCTCCGCCTGATCACTTTGTTTCGGTCAAGGGACTCTGTAAATCCTTCAGCGGATCAGTTCTCTATGACAATTTTGATCTTGATTTATCTCGCAATCAACTTGTCTCTGTCTTTGGCCCTAACGGATGTGGCAAGTCCACTCTGATTAACATGATTAGTGGTCTTATTCCTGTAGATCAGGGTGAGATTCGTATCCATGATAAACCCATTCGACGGGCACGCATTGGCTATGTGTTCCAGAATTATCGAGATTCTATGCTGCCATGGCTAAGCGCCTATGATAATATTGCCTATCCTTTACGAGTCAAAGGAATTCCTGATCGAGACTGTCGCGATCGCGTTGAGCAACTCATTCAGACCTTCAATATCCAGCTTGACCTAAAGCGATATCCCTACAGCTTTTCAGGAGGACAACAGCAGCTTATTTCTATTATGCGAGCGCTGATCGCCGATCCAGAGGTGTTGTTCTTAGATGAACCTTTCTCAGCCCTAGACTTTGAAACTACCTTGTTTGTCCGAGATAAGCTTCAGGAAATCTTCATGACCACCAAAATTCCTATGTTTATGGTGGTTCACAACCTAGAGGAAGCCGTATTCTTAGCTGACACGATCCTGCTGCTGAGTAAGCGTCCCACCCATTTAGTGGAAATGGTGCCCTTTGATGCCCCTCGCCCTCGCACCCTTGATACCCTCACCTCTCCAGAATTTATTGATGTGAGCCGCCACTGTCTAGAGATTTTTCGTCAGGAGATGCGCAAATGACCATTACCCTCAACTCATCCAAGCGTTCATCATGGATGACGACCCTATCTCGATGGATCGATCAATGTTTACCCTTAGTGGGCGTTATCGTACTGTTTGGGGTTTGGTGGCTGATCTCCGTCTCGGGCTGGGTGAATCCGGTTCTCTTGCCAACGCCCTGGAAAACCCTAGGCACGCTCTTTTCTGCGATGCTGACCGGCACCATGGCGGTTGATTTCTTAGCCAGCGTCTTCAGAACCTTTGCTGCCTTTTTTGCCGCCGCCCTTCTAGGTGTCCCCCTTGGCGTTTTGCTCGGCAGTTCTGAAAGACTCTACCGCAGCGTGGAATTTCTAATTGACTTTTTCCGCTCCACGCCTGCTAGTGCCTTGATTCCCATGTTCATCTTATTTTTTGGTATCAGTGATGTATCTAAAATTATCATTGCTGCCTTCAGTGCTTTTCTATTGATTGTGTTTAACAGTGCCTATGGTGTCATGAATGCGAAACGTTCTCGGATCTTGGCAGCAAAAGTGATGGGTGCTAATCGCTGGCAGGTGTTTAAGGACGTGCTGTTGATGGAAAGTTTGCCCCAAACCTTTATTGGTTTGCGCAGCGGCATTAGCATTGCGCTCGTGATTGTAATTGTGGCAGAAATGTTTATCGGCACTCAGGAAGGATTGGGAAAGCGCATTATTGATGCTCAACAAATCTTGAATGTGCAGGATATGTACGCCTCAATTTTGATTACAGGATTATTAGGGTATGGACTCAACGTTTTGTTTTTGCTCATTGAAAAACGTTTTATCCACTGGAGCGGCAAGTAAGCAATAGCATTCATGAACCATGAGTTTACTCCAGCGGAAGGATAACCGTAACCATGGTTCCTTGCCCTTCCTGGCTTTCGATCGCCCATGTTCCTCGGTGTAGCTCAACACAAGTTTTGACGACAGCCAGCCCCAAGCCAGATCCCACGATCGCTCCTACGTTATGACCTCGGTAAAATGCATCCCAAATCTGGGCTTGGTCTGCGGCTGGAATGCCTATGCCGCGATCGCTGACCGTTAAGATAGCACGGTGATCATCACTGCTGAGAGTCACCTGGACTGGACTGTCCATCGGGGAATATTTTAGGGCATTGGAAAGGAGGTTACTCAGCAGCGATCGCACCAATCGTTTATCCCAGAATGCTTTATCTTGTTGGTTGCTGGCAGTCAGCACAATTCGCGGGCGATCGCCCTCTTCCATATCTGCTATGATGTGTTGAACCAGAGGATATATCTCAACCAATTCCGGTGTATAATCTTGCTTACCAACCTCCGCCCTAGTTAGGGTTAGCAGGTCGGAAACCTGTTGGCTCATGCGTTTTGCAGTCAGATAAATTCGCTGAATATTAGTTTGTTGTTGCTGCTCAGATAGTTGGTGATGGTTAAGCTGGAGAGATTCGATCGAGAGCAAGATCGTGCTAAGAGGCGTACGCAACTCGTGGGAGGCCATGGAGAAAAATCGTAGCTTCAGATCACTGAGGGTGCGGGTTCGCTCTAGTTCTGCAGTCAATTGATGTAGAAACAAAAGTAAGCTCGTGGTGAGCAATAATCCAACAAAGAAGGTAACAGGTGCGCTGTAGTTGACGCTAGAGGTATAGTTGATCGAGGGGGAAAACACTGCCCGCCATTGTCGTTCACCAACACTGAGGACATGGGTACAGTCTAAGGGATTAGCACAAAGGGAAGAGTCGCCAAGGGAGGCGCGATCGCTCTCTCGGGTTATAACCTGCTGCTCTAGGGCATCATAGCGGCCAAGAAACTGCTGATCAGGTTGAGCACTTTGGTCATACAGCGCCACGTGGATATCGTAGCGTAGATCCTGGAGAGATTCTTCTACTACATCTGAAACGCGAAATACACCCACCAAAAAACCAGTAAATTGATCACGTCGATCGGATAAGGATTGTGGAGGCAGGGGCGTGTCATACAGCGGCAACACCATCAGAAAGCCAAACTGATCGCGTTGCTCTTGTACCAAACGTATCCGCCCTGTTGCCGTAATTCTATTCGTATCCCGAGCTGATTCTAAAGCAATGGTGCGATCGGCGGTGGAGTTTAGGTCAAAGCCAAAGGCCGCTTCATTGTTAGCGAATGGTTCTAGGTAAACAACGGGAATATAATAAGGGCGATCGCCTGCTCGAATTAGTTGATTCGTATGAGACAGCTCAGTCAGTTGAAAGTCGGGATACCCTTCGGCTTGAATGCGTTGCTCGAAGGCCAGCCGCTCGGTTTGCTGAATCATCGGTGCCCATTCTAACGCTTGAATGCCAGGATAGGTGATCAGCGATCGCTCTACAAAACGGCTAAAGTCTTGTCGGCTAACGGTTCCTTCGGCTGTTTTATAATAATCATCGATAAATGAGAGCACATCTGTGTAGCGATTAAGGCTACGCTGCAAAGCTGTTGATATATTTTCAATCTGGCGCTGAAAGCGAACCTGTTGTTTAGACACTTCCCATCGTCCAACAAAGACCGCTGATATGACCGATAGCCCTAGACCTAAACTCAGGATCAGTCCATAGCGAATAGGTTGGAAGGGGACAACGTTCATAGCCAATCTCCCTAGAGAGACATGTAGATGGGAAAGCTACTATCGATAAAGCTACTATCTATGATGATATTAGTTGCTGCGTTCATAGTGGTTCAATGCTTACAAGCTACGGAGCCAAGGTTTTCCCGACTCACAAAACATCCAATGAACCATCCATCCTAGTTCACAAAAAATTGCAGGGGCAGCAATCGAGCCTGTCCTGTAAGCATCACAGCTTACTCAAGCAGGAGATAGATCATTCGATAGCCATCTTTGCTACGGGGAATGATCGGGATCTGGGGGCGGCGATCGCGACTAAGCTGTTCTATCCGACGACGAAAGATATTCAAAATCATCCCAGATCCCTCAGCGTTTCCCCATCTCGCCGCCCTACCCTTAAAAACCGCTAGGTCTCGCTTGTGGAGGGCTGTCGGGCTTGGCGAATCAGGCCGTAGCCAATAATAATCCAGATCAGAAGCAGCGTACCGGTAATGGCAAGCATAGGCCCTAGGCCCAGGCGGTTGATCAAGACAGGAGCCGCCGCTGTAAACAATCCGCCTCCCACAATCGGTTCAAAGAACAGTTGCTTATAGGCAAACCCTTCAAACGCGCCGGTGTGGTTGTCAGAATCCACCATGCGAATCAGCAAAATGCCAGTGGCCGTGACGCCCATAGATTGCCCCATGTCGCCAATGCCCTTCTCAAACCAGTAGGTGGGAAACACCCGAGGGGCCCACCAGAGGAAGATCAGCACATTCCACAACACCCCCACCACACTCAGCACCAGGAATGCAACGAGGTTGACACCGATGACTTGCAGAGAAATGGAGGCGATCGCAGACACAATCAACACGTCCAGCGCCACCCCAGCAATATTTTGCACCATGGAGCGAATCACCAACGTACCCAACCCTAGGCGGTTGAGGATCACCTGCACCACAATGCCACCGATGAGGGCGAGGGGAAACAGCGGCACAAAGGGGAATAGGGCAAAGCCCATCTGCCCCCAAGTCACCGACTCGATCCACTTCAAAGCCTCCAGGATCAGCCACCCGATCGCGATCGCTGCCCCCACAATGGCCGCATTAATCGATAGGGGATCGATCAACAAATTGCTCAACAATCTAGCCCGCTGCTGACGAATTTCGGGCGTTTCAGCCAACACATTCAGGTCAGGGATCTCGGCTGGTTCCATCACATCTCGATTGAGCATGGACACATGCCCCTTGCGACGCCCCCAGTCTGCTAAGGCCGTCCCGCAGACGATGCCGGAGATAATCCCCACGGTCGCCAGGCCTAGAGCTAGGTCACCCCCATCGTCAAAGCCCAGCTCCGTAAAGGTTTCAACCATGCCGCCTGCCGTGCCATGCCCCCCTTCAAAGCCAATCTCAATCAAGGACGCTGCTATGGGGTTGATGTCAAACAGAGGAATCAAAATCAAAATCGTGGCCAAGATACCCACCACATACTGCCCCCAGGCCAGGGTTTGCCCAAAAACTACCTGGGGAGCTGCCTTGCGCCAGATATCGCGGGGTGCTGGGATCGATTCACCCAAGAACAACGCCGCAAATACCACGTTGATAAAGACTCCCGGCATCTGAGACCAGACGGTGCGAATATCTGAGGAAAACAAACCGCCGGATAGGAGGGTATCTTCACCTCCAATGGATGTGGCGATCGCCCCCAAGACTCCCGGCCCTAGCAGTAGGCCGATTACCCCAGCCACGATGGAGGCGGGAAGATAGAGACGCTGACACCATGGAATTTTTTGTTTTATAAGCCGTCCTACTAGCAGTAATAGCGCCAGTAGGATGAAGGAAAACATTGCCGTGCGTAGGTTGAACACAAGTTTTTTCTCTAATTATAGATGGCGTGACTTGTGGGTCGAGGGTCGAATGCACTACACACTCAACCCCGAACCCTCAACCCCGTCTAAGTTTCCAACATCCTCTATTGATGTCTCAAACTCTGCAGTAACTGAAGACACACCTTGACCCATAACCTACTAATCAACTCTGGGATTCAAGCCTGGTCTGAGGGGCGATCGCAACAGGGCGATCGATTCAGTCATCGCTGGCAGGATTGCAAAAGTTTCAATCCCTACAAGGGATTTGGGGCGATCGCGACGCTACCTTGCCATGGACAGTTACCGTGCTCGACTTGCGGAGTTTCAATCCCTACAAGGGATTTGGGGCGATCGCGACCGTCGCCCGGTCGTGCGAAAGTTAACGCCGTCAATCTCGTTTCAATCCCT
>RECH01000227.1 GCA_007694125.1 Leptolyngbya sp. DLM2.Bin15 | reverse complement strand
AGCATGAAGTGCTTGAACCCCTGCTTCTCCACCATGATCGGGTTCCAGTTGAGGGTGCGGGGAAACTTCTTGAGGCGATCGCCCTGGAAGTTATACACCTCAGCGCCGAGGGGCGTTAGACGAGCCATTTCGCCATTTTCCAACACCAGCACCGCTCGGGTATGGGCGACCAGAGCCGGCGTGTCTGAAGCGCAGAAAAATTCGCCCTGCCCAAAGCCAATGGCCAAGGGAGCCTGCTGCCGCACGGCCACCAGTTCATCAGGATAATCAGCAGAGACCACCGCTAGGGCAAAGGCTCCATGGAGACGGTTCACCGCTTGCTTAATCGCCTCTAGGAAGGGCGACTGCTGGGAGAGCGATCGCCCTACCGGTGCCGGATTTTTCATGCATTCGGCAATCAAATGGGGAATCACTTCCGTATCGGTATCGGAGCGAAATTCGTGCCCCTTCGCCTTGAGTTCGTCCCGCAGGTCGCGATAGTTTTCCACAATGCCGTTTTGGACGACCGCGATCCGACAGGCCGTATCCATATGGGGATGGGCGTTATATTCCTCCGGCTTGCCGTGGGTGGCCCAGCGAGTATGACCAATGCCCACCCGCGCCGGATTGTCTAGCCCTGCCAGTTTTTCTTGCAGATTGAGGAGTTTGCCCTTGGCGCGAACACAGTGAATTTCGCCTTCAAAGACGGTGGCAATGCCCGCCGAATCGTAGCCGCGATACTCTAGTTTCTTCAACCCTTCTAGCAAAATTTGGCTAGCGGCTTGGGTGCCAATATATCCAACGATTCCACACATAGTTCCCACTCCTCACGGGTCATCAAACTCGTCAGCCAACGCGATCAATTGAAGCCTATTGTAGGCGATCGCTCTTCCGTCCCTCTGGATCCCATCGTCCCCTGGATCCAATCGCCCCCGATCCCAATCGCCTAATGAAACAGCCAACTGGTGAAAGCATATTTTTGCCCCTTACGCACAGGCAGGGAGGCATGGGGATGGGTGAAATAGGCGGGAAAGAGCAGCACAGCTCCCGCCTGCGGCTGCACCGTCACCCCTTGGCGATCAAAATAGGTTTCGCCGCCCTCAAAGCCATCATTGAGATAGCCCACCACGCTAATATCCCGAGTGGGAATGCCCTGCTCCACTTCCTGAAAGCGGCTCGACAGCAGCAGATTATCCACATGGCGCTTGTAGAACTGCCCTTCCCGATAGCGCAGAATAGTACAGGGTTCGGCATAGGGAAACCGCACGCCGTAGGACTCGAACAGCAACCCTTGGGCGATCGCCAACCGCATCATAATCAGTTGATTGGTGGAATCGCCGAGGGGGTTTGACTGGCCGAGCTTTAGCATGTCATTGCTGCGCACCTCGTTGTCAACACTCTCGATCAAAATGCCCGCCGCTTGAAACTCACAGGTTTCGGCAATTTGGATCAAATGCTGACACAGACTAGGATCGAGCAATCCCTCCACCAAGAAAATTTCATCGCCCAAGCGGGTTAGTTGATGTGCCGCCATGACCGTCCTCCCGTCCACAGATGAGTTCAACAAGTGAGTTGCAACAGATGAGCTGCACGTAGCTAGGGGCGATCGCCCTGGGTTAATTCTAGTCATCTCCCGGCTTAGATGCCCCCATGACGCTGTACCGCCCCAACGGGTGACTCTCTGTTTCAAGGACTGCCGCTGGGGATCCGGATGATCAAAGGCGATGGTCATCTTAGGTGTGAACCGGTGGGAGACTCGGTGCCGGTGCGGCTTGAGCTAGGCGATCGCCCCATGCCGCCGGGCTAAGACCGCCGGTGCATCACCTTGGGGGAGAATGCGCTAAACTGTCTGATGAGCAGTACCGGGCTGTTTCTCTGTTCGCCTGCTCATGTTAGGACATCATTTCGATTGAAGTGGGTCGGTGCCCACTTTTTTTGTGTCTATATTGATGTTGTAAGGATGTCGCACGGTCTAACGCACCACCCCAGATTTTCTGAGGTGTAGGGGTTGCACCGCTGCGTCAAGCCTGGATATGGGGCATGGCTAAATCCGACCCATCACCCATTTGGGGATGCAAAGCACCTATGGCAATGGAGCGCCTTTGCTGATGATGTGACCCGGATCCTAGGACTACCCCGCTCATGATTCGCTGGTTTTCTATTGGTTTTTGCCGTTACGATGACGCATCCCCTCACTCCACAAATCCTCGACTTAGCGACTCCGATCGCAGACTCCCTCGGGCTAGAGTTGGTCACTGCGGTGTTTTACACCAACCAAAGTCCACCGGTGCTGCGCCTGGATATTCGCAACCTGTCCCAAGATACCAGCCTAGATGATTGTGAACGCATGAGCCGGGCGGTTGAAGCGAGTTTAGATGCCTCTGAATTAATTCCCGATGCCTACGTTTTGGAGGTTTCCAGTCCAGGCATTTCGCGATCGCTGACCACCGATCGCGAGTTCATCTCCTTTAAAGGGTTTCCGGTTTGCCTAATGTTGACCGAAGCCTATAAAGGACACAAAAGTTTTTCAGGCAATCTGATTGAACGAGACGAGGAGTGTATTCACATTAACCAAAAGGGACGGGCGATCGCGATTCCTCGCCACCTTGTGCAAACCGTTCAACTCAGCGATGCGGGCACTGAATAAGCCGTGATTTTCTAGTCCTCAATCTCTAGTCATGACCTCATCAAGGGCGATCGCCCATCCCATCGCCCCTGTCTTTCTCGTCCTACTCACCCCTGAATACCGGAGGCTATATCTATGTCTATGGTCAATCTTCCTGGACTACAGGAGATGATTGATAGCATCAGTCGGGAGCGCAACCTACCCAAGCACGCCGTGCAAACAGCTCTGCGTGAAGCCTTGCTGAAAGGGTATGAACGCTATCGCCGCACCAATCGTCCGGATGATGCTCATTTTGATGAAGAATACTTCAATAATTTCGAGGTAGAACTCGATATCGAAGAAGAAGGATTTCGGGTATTAGCCACCAAGACCATTGCCGAAGCCGTATCCAACCCCGATCATCAAATTGCTCTACAAGAAGTGCAAGAAGTGGCGGCGGAAGCTCAGCTTGGCGACACGGTGGTGCTCGATGTCACCCCGGAGCAAGGGGAGTTTGGGCGCATGGCCGCCATTCAAACCAAGCAGGTGCTGGCCCAGAAACTGCGGGATCAGCAACGCAAGCTTGTTCAAGATGAATTTAAAGACCTAGAAGGCACCGTCCTGCAAGCTAGGGTGCTGCGGTTTGAACGGCAGTCGGTGATCATGGCCGTCAACAGCGGCTTCGGCCAGCCCGATGTGGAAGCTGAGCTGCTGAAGCGCGATCAACTACCCAACGATAACTATCGCGCCAATGCCACCTTCAAGGTCTACCTCAAGCGGGTGTCAGAAGGATCGCATCGAGGGCCCCAGCTTTTGGTATCCCGTGCAGATGCAGGCTTGGTGGTCTATCTCTTTGCCAACGAAGTGCCCGAAATTGAAGATGAAGTGGTGCGGATTGTGGCTGTGGCCCGAGAAGCAACACCACCGTCGCGATCCGTGGGCCCTCGCACCAAAATTGCAGTGGATACCCTAGAGCGGGATGTGGATCCTGTGGGAGCCTGCATCGGGGCTCGGGGCTCTCGCATTCAGGTGGTGGTCAACGAGCTACGCGGCGAGAAAATTGACGTGATCCGCTGGTCGCCTGATCCATCGACCTATATTGCCAATGCCCTCAGCCCGGCTCGGGTCGATGAAGTGCGGCTGATGAATTCGGAAGATCGCCAGGCCCATGTCCTGGTTCCAGAAGATCAGCTCAGCCTTGCCATTGGCAAAGAGGGACAAAATGTCCGCCTAGCAGCCCGGCTCACCGGCTGGAAAATCGACATCAAAGATACGGCTCGTTATGACTATGACGCCGAAAATCTGAAAATGCAGGAACTGCTGGAAGCCCGCCAGGCCCGTCAAGCTGAGCTGGATGCAGAGGACGATGAGTACGAAGACTATGACGATGAGATGGACGATCAAGACTCTGATGAAGCGATCGCCCTCAACGACTCGTCTACGGCCGATGCGGATCGCGATGAGTCCATCTCTCCGGAGTCTACTGCAGACATGAGTGATGTAGAAGACGATCTAGAAGATGATGAAGGGGTGGCAGCGGATGAAGATGACAGTTTAGAGACCTCTAATGAGGATGGGTTTGGCGTTGAGCAAGCCTCTGCCACGGAGCGTCCCTCCTAGCCCTAAGTCTCCCAGCATCCCCAAGCCGCCTGCCAAGATGATAGATCCTCAACCAGGAGAGCGATCGCCCAAACCCTCTAGGGGCAGGTGGCCCACGCTATAGACACGCCATAGATCAGTAGAGCGCCATACCGTAGTGCATGATCACGATGAAGCCCCATGAAGCCCAACGATCGCCGCTGTATCAGTTGCCGAAAAGTTGATCAAAAACAGTATTTCTGGCGAATTGTCCGAGTTTACCCATCTCGGACAGTACAATTAGATCAGGGCATGGGGCGCTCTGCCTATCTTTGCCCGTCTTCAGACTGTCTTAGAGCAGCCCAACGTAAAGACCGCTTAGGGCGATCGCTTAAAGCTACTGTCCCTGATACGATCTATCAGGTATTGTGGCAGCGTCTATCCCACGACACTGCGACTCAGTCTTTTAGCACAGACAGATCCCCTTCGTCAAGATCCTAAAATTTTAAGCGCCTTAGCGCCTTAGGTACCTTGCACGGCTGCGGGTTGACGTGGAACATCGAGACTTGCCTGGCAACAATCGATGGATGCAAGCGATCGACATTTTTGAGCCCATGCTCATGAAGCCTACAGGTTCATCCCCAGGGCAGCTTCATGTATAGCTCTCTCAGTCAGACATCTGAGCGGTTTCTAAACAGCTATCGATCCAATGTTGTCTTCAACTAGGCTGTCGATAGTCATGGAATACCGCAAGCACGTCCAATCACCACGTAGTCCAATCAACTATGTACGTGAATCGAGAGACGTCTAAATCACGGCCCAAGTGGGCCGTTTCAGTGCAGTTGCCCTAAGCTGGATTATGATAGGCCGGCATAGTTGCACAAATGTTTCATCAATCAGTGACATGACGTCCTGACAGAGTGAATCACGATGGTGCAGCATTCGTTACGATCTAACTATGCAGTTTCGTAGAAAGCGGTAGGTCGCTATGTAACAACTAGGTGGTACGCAGAGGAACGAGTGGATGAATAACGGAAAAGTTAGAATTTACGAGCTATCGAAAGAGTTGAATTTGGAAAATCGAGACATTTTAGCCTACTGCGACGAACTCAATATCGCAGTCAAAAGCCACAGCAGTACGATTACGGAAGCAGAGGCGACACAAATTCGCAGCGCCGCTGAGCGTCGCCCTGTCACTCACTCCTCCTCTAGTCGTCCCGCCCCCTCCCCAACAACTGGAGGGAGCGCCACCGATACTGCTGCCAAGCCTCTAGGTGCCCGCAAACCTGTGAAAAAGCAGCAGATTCTAGAAATCCGTCGGCATCACTCCACCTCCTCAGATGCACCCAAGCCACCGGAGCAGCGCCCGAAACCAGCTATGCCAGTGGACGACTATGAACCCACTGCATCTGCACCACCGCTGCGCCCGCCTGCGCGTCCATCGGTTGCTTCACCCAGTGATAGTGAACCCGTGGAGCATGAGGTTCACGGAACAGATCAAAATGGGACTGCTCAAGCTGTGCCGACTGAATTACCCAAACCCATTGCGCCCAAACCCATCGCGCCCAAAGCTCTTAAGAATGACGCATCAGAGCCAGTTGCAGCTCCTGAGCGTCCAAAACCAGCCATGCCTCTCATCGACAGGCCCTTGGCGGATGTAGAGCCACCGGCTGATGAGTCTCTCCCTGACGCCTTAGAGATGGACGAAGAGGATGCGCCTGAGTTGATTAAGCCGCCCTCTCGTCCAGTTGCCAAGACGCCTAGCCAGCCGC
This sequence comes from Leptolyngbya sp. DLM2.Bin15, assembly GCA_007694125.1. Classification (GTDB taxonomy): domain Bacteria; phylum Cyanobacteriota; class Cyanobacteriia; order RECH01; family RECH01; genus RECH01. The sequence continues at coordinate 25,700 of RECH01000227.1, read as the reverse complement.
AGTCAACGGTTAGCCGCCCGGTTCTGAAGAAGAATAGAGCCGAGCCATCGGATGACCAGTCGGCAGAGATCATTCGCAGTCGCGAAGAGTTGACTGGACGGCCAAGGTCTTCCAGTACGGATGACTCCGGAGATATAGCAGCGGATATGGAAGTTAGGCAGAAGCCCATGCTGAAGCCGAAGCCGACCATTGAGCTGCGGAAGCCAACCCGGGCACCGAAGGTTGGCCGTGATGCAGACGGAGCCGATGGGGATGATACCCGCGATGAAACCGATGTTACGGCGAAACCAGACTTAGATCTGCAGCGTCCTGCACCGCCTCGTCCACCCAAGCGCAGTAAGTCGCGCCGTGATCACGAGGAAGATGAGGAAGAAACGCCACGGGCAAAGAGCGTCAAGAGCAAGCGCCGTACGCAGCCGCTCATTGACGAAGATGAAGATCTAGATGAAGTGCTCAATGGCGATGCAGATGGGGCTAATCAAGTTAGTCTATCCTTGGTTCGTCCGCCCAAGCCCAAGGGTCGTCCGCCTCAGCCCAAGGCTCCCAATACAGCCCAGGCTCAGAAGAAGCGTTCGGGTGGTTCACGAGAAAACTCTCGCAACAACCGCCGCGATCGCCGTGAGCAGGAGCTGAAGGACAAGCGGCCAGAACATATTGTGTTGACCGACAGCCTCAGCGTCCACGACCTAGCGGCGGTGATTGGAGTTCCAGAAACCGAAATCATCAAAACCCTGTTCTTTAAGGGCATTGCGGCTAACATCAACCAAATTCTAGATGTTCCAACGGCAATTACCGTTACCGAAGAATTTGGCATTACGGCAGAAACGGCTGAAGCTGAAGCCGAAGCGAAGAAAGTAACCGACATGATTGATGTGGGTGACCTAGAAAGTCTCCAACGTCGTCCGCCGGTGGTGACCATTATGGGTCACGTCGATCACGGTAAAACCACCCTGCTTGACTCTATCCGGAAGACCAAGGTCGCTCAAGGTGAAGCTGGCGGGATCACCCAGCACATCGGGGCTTACCACGTGGACATGGGTGAAGGGGAAAATACCCAACAGGTGGTGTTCCTCGATACTCCAGGTCACGAAGCCTTCACGGCCATGCGGGCCCGAGGGACTCGGGTCACCGATATCGCCGTTCTCGTGGTGGCGGCTGATGATGGGGTGCGTCCACAAACCATCGAAGCCATTAGCCACGCCAAAGCTGCCGAAGTTCCCATTGTGGTTGCCATCAACAAGGTGGACAAAGAAGGGGCTCAAACCGAACGCGTCAAGCAAGAGCTCACGGAGTATGGCTTGGTGCCAGAAGAATGGGGCGGCAACACCATCATGGTGCCGGTGAGCGCCATCAATGGTGACAACCTCGACACCTTGCTAGAGATGATTCTCCTCGTCGCCGAGGTTGAAGATCTCTATGCCAACCCCGATCGCCCCGCTCGTGGGACGGTCATTGAAGCTAACCTCGACAAGTCTCGTGGGCCAGTTGCTACCCTGCTGGTACAAAATGGTTCACTGCGAGTCGGCGATACCCTAGTGGCCGGTTCCTCCTTCTGTAAGGTGCGGGCCATGATTGACGATCGCCTCCAGCGGGTTGAGGCTGCCTATCCGTCCTTTGCGGTTGAAGTCCTTGGCTTAAGCGAAGTACCTGCTGCTGGCGATGAATTCGAAGTCTTCCGGGAAGAAAAAGAAGCGCGATCCGTTGCCGACTCTCGTAAGGAGCAGCAGCGTCAGTCTCGCCTGCAGCAGGCCATGGCATCTCGCCGGGTCTCCCTCAATACCCTGTCGATGCAGGCCCAGGAAGGCGAACTGAAGGAACTCAACCTAGTTCTAAAAGCCGATGTTCAAGGTTCCGTGGAAGCCATCTTGGGCTCCTTGCAGCAGTTGCCTCAGCAAGAAGTGCAGCTTCGAGTCCTGCTAGCAGCGCCGGGCGAGGTCACGGAAACAGACGTAGACTTAGCGTCCGCAAGTAACGCCGTGATCATTGGCTTCAATACCACCTTAGCGAGCGGTGCCCGTCAAGCATCTGATGAAGCTGGCGTTGACGTCCGTGAATACAACATCATCTACAAGCTCTTGGAAGATATCCAAGGAGCCATGGAAGGGTTGTTGGATCCTGAGATGGTGGAAGAACCGCTAGGCCAGGTTGAAGTGCGGGCGGTCTTCCCGGTGGGCAAGGGCGCTGTAGCCGGTTGCTATGTGCAGTCGGGTAAGGCGATCCGGAACTGCCGGGTGCGGGTGCGCCGAGGCAACGAAGTGGTTCACGAAGGTAACCTCGATTCCCTGAAACGGGTGAAGGATGATGTGAAAGAAGTGAATGCCGGCTATGAGTGCGGCATTGGCTTGGATAACTTCAACCGTTGGGAAGAAGGCGACATTGTCGAAACCTTCAAGCTGGTGAGCAAGCGACGGACGTTGACGGTTTAAGCGTCTGGCCAGGCTCACAACGTATTGACATTCATAGGGGGCGATCGCCCCCTATTTTTTTGTCCGTCATGACTGGAACATGCCTGCACTCTGGTCGGTATGCTCAGACTTGGCATGAATCCCACAGCGACAGGGGACATCAGAGATCACACAAGACTGATCACACAAGACTGATCACACAAGACTGATCACACAAGACTAAGCTCCCATGCCCGAGTAGTGCTTGAGCCCCCTGTGCCACAGCCAGCGATTCAGCATCCAAAAGATAGCAATCCACCCAAAGGTGACCAGGAACGCCTGGGTCAGATTCACCGGCAGCCCTACGATCAGACTGGCTGGAATACTAATCAAGTAGGGAAACGGTGTCCACAGGACAAGCGATCGCACCATAGGCGGAAAAACCTCTAACGGGGCAACCATCCCCGAGAGAAATAGATAGAGCAAAAACCAGAACTGCTCAATGGCAACGGCCCGCTCCATCCAAAAGGCAAACATGGCAAAGGTGTACTGAATTAAGAACCGCAGGATAAACGCCAGCATGGTCATGATCAATCCCAGACCTAGGTTGGTGAGATCTGGCTGCCAGAGGGCGGCAGGATAGAGCAAGAAAAATAGCACCATCATGCCGATCACCAAGGGGAGGCGTGCAAACCGTTCCGCCGTATGGGAGGCGAAGTGATGCCAGCCAGGATCCAAGGGCTGCAATAACTTAGCGGAAAGCGTTCCTTCCACCACCTGCCGTTCAAACTCCCAAATCACCCAAACGACCGTCAGTTGGCGCACAAGGAAGACAGCAAAGAAATAGCGGACAAACTCTAGGGACGACAGGGCAAACTGTCCGGTCTCGGCCGCCTGCACCCAAACCCCCATGAGAATCAACGGTAGGCTACCGGAGAGCACCCAAAACAATAGCTCTGCCCGGTATTCCAACATATAGGCGTAGTACACCACCATCAAGGTTCGGGCAATGTGCCAAGGGCGACGCCCCTGAAAGAGGGTTGTCATCACGTTACATGTCCTTGCTGAAAAACTCGACCAATCACATCTTCAACCGGCGGGTCGGTGACCGTGAGATCAATCACATCCAGATCGGCCAGCAGACGAGCAATGGCGGTAGGGAGCTGGTCGCGATGCACCATAAACCTGGCAATACAGCCTTCAACCGTTTCTAACTCCCCGTAGGACCGGAGGCGATCGCTTAAGGACTGCGGCGAAAGCGAGGCAGACTGCTCACCCAGTTCCACCGTCACCTCTCGATAGGGTGCAAACTTCTCCAATAAGTTCTCTAAGCCACCATCGTAAATCAAGCGCCCGGCATAGATCAGCATCACCCGCTGACATAGGGCCGTAATATCAGCCATGTAATGACTGGTCAGCAAAATCGTGGCACCATAGCGCTGATTATACTCCCGCAAAAAGTTACGGACGCTCACCTGAGCATTCACATCTAGCCCTAGGGTAGGTTCGTCTAGAAACAATACCTGGGGACGATGCACCAACGCTGCCAGCACTTCTGCCTTCATCCGTTCTCCCAAGGACAGCTTGCGCACCGGCTGCGTCAGCTTGCTTTCTAGAGACAGCATGTCCACCAGCTCACCAACTCGATGGCGAAACTCTCGTTCCTCAATGCCATACACGGCGGCATTGATCCGCAGAGAATCCATAGCAGGCAAATCCCAAATGAGCTGCTGCTTCTGCCCCATCACCAGGGTAATGCTTTGCAAAAAGGAGCGATCGCGTTGATAGGGGACATGGCCAGCCACCTGTATATCCCCCGTCGATGGATGAATCAAGCCCGTGAGCATCTTCAGGGTTGTCGTTTTTCCGGCTCCATTGGGCCCCAGAAACCCCACCACTTCCCCCGGCTCAATGGTGAAAGACACATCTTGTACAGCATGGACGTTGTGGTAGGTGCGCTTAAACAGATGGCGTAAAGTCCCTTGCAATCCCGGCTGCTTGACGGCAACGGGATAGGTCTTGCTGAGATGATGCACAGAAATAATCGACATGGGGCAGAACTGGGCTAAGGACGTTGAACAGAGAAGCAGCGCTGCTGTGTGCCCTCAGACTCTTCTCAGAACCCTCTCATCTCAGCAACTGGCTTATCTCTTACTAATAGAAGAGTAGCGCGCCAAGCCTGCGTTTGGCGGAGCCATCCGCCTCAACAACAAGACCAGGAAGAACCTAGTCCTCTGGGGCAAAAGTAACCCGCCTATTTACGAAGGCGGAAACCCTTGTGTGTCCTGGACGTCCTTTTCGTTTTTCTGTCTTCGTTCTTCAGTCTTGCGATACTAGGCAGCGGCCTATCTGACAAAACGACACCCCTGGTCTACCCCCTAGAAACACCATCGTGATCTAGATATCCACGGCCCAAATCAATCCAGATGGGGCAAGCATCCGTAGCTTAAATAAAGCCCTGCATCGTTCGCTAGGCGGCAAGCTTTAGAGCAGCCCTATCAGACTAGTTTCCCGAAAAAGCAACTAAACTGTTTACAAAACTAAATATTAGTCAACGTCTGCGGTATAGCCTCCAGCAAGCGGTATCTACCTTTCTAGTGAACTAGCTTCTGTCCATCATGTGAGTCTTGTGTATGACCCCTCCTTCACTGCAGAATCGTCGCTCCGCACGCGTCCAGCCGCGCTGGCATATCTACCCTGCCACGCTCATAGGATTTGGATTGATCGTCAGTGTGGCGTTCGTGATGGTGGCATGGCTCGGGGGGCATGGCCCGACCCAGCAAATTGCCCAACAAATTCAATGGTTTCAACAGCATCCACCCCATTGGGTGCAGGCTCCTGCCATGTCCTTAGAGCACCTCCTGATTCCCACGATCGCCCTCTTGGGTACGGTGCTGATCACCATGAAGCTGTCGCCCCAGCCCAACCCATGGTCGCGTGGCATCATCGTGGGTACCTTGGCGATATTGACCCTACGCTATCTCCTCTGGCGATCGCTCTCCACGCTAAATTTTGCCACCCCCCTAGCCGGACTCTTGAGCGTGGGGCTGCTGGGTCTGGAGTTACTCACCCTGAGCGCCAGCACAATCCAACTGTTTTTGCTCTTCAAAGTACGCGATCGCCGACGCGAGGCTGATGTCCTATCCGTTGATGTCCAATCGGGTGACTACCGCCCCTCCGTTGACGTCTTGATCCCCACCTACGATGAACCGGAAGCCATCCTGCGGCGCACCGTCATTGGCTGCCAGGCTATGGACTATAGCAACCATCGGGTTTACTTGTTAGACGATACCCGCCGCCCTGGAGTGCAGCGCCTGGCCCAAGACCTCGGCTGTGAATACATCACCCGCCCCGACAACCGTCACGCCAAGGCTGGCAACCTCAACCACGCGATCGCCCAAACCACAGGAGACCTGATCGTGGTCTTCGATGCGGACTTCGTGCCCACAACGAACTTTCTAACTCGCACCCTAGGCTTCTTCCAAAAACCCAATGTGGCCCTGGTGCAAACCCCTCAATCGTTCTATAACCCCGATCCCCTAGCCCGAAATCTGCGTCTAGAATCGGTGCTCACCCCAGAAGAAGAGGTCTTCTACCGCCAAGTTCAGCCCATGCGCGACGGCACCCGCAGCGTCACCTGTTGCGGCAGTTCCTTTGTAGTGCGGCGTAGTGCTCTAGAACCTCTGGGTGGCTTTGATACCGAATCCATTGCCGAGGACTATTTCACCGGTGTGCGCCTGTCGGCCTTGGACTATGACTTGGTCTATCTCAATGAAAAGCTCAGCGCTGGTTTGGCTCCCGAAAATATGGCTGACTATGCCACCCAGCGGATTCGTTGGGCACGGGGCACCTTGCAAGCCCTGTTCATCCAAGCCAATCCCCTAACCTTACCCGGTCTCACCTGGGTTCAGCGTCTGGTGCATCTAGAGGGATTACTGCACTGGTTTACCAACCTCTCCCGCATTGGATTTTTGTTGATGCCCTTGGTCTATGCCTTTATGGGCATCATTCCCATCTGGGCCACCCCTAGCGAACTGGTTTATTTTTTCCTGCCCTACTATGCCGTGCAGATGGCCACCTTTGCTTGGCTCAACGATCGCTCCCGCTCAGCTCTGTTGTCTGACCTGTACTCCATCGTCCTTTGTTTTCCCATTGCCCTGGCCGTTCTGCAAACGCTCATCCGTCCCTTTTCCCGTGGCTTCAAGGTCACGCCGAAGGGAACCCAGAGCGATCGCTTTCGGTTTAATTGGGTTTTAGCCAGTCCGCTGATCCTGTTGTTCCTGGCCACGGCCGCTAGCCTCTGGGTGAACGTGGGCATGTACCTCATGCAGCGCTTTTGGGTGCATCACATGATAGCGGATGGCGCAAATGCCATGAAGAGCTATGGGCTAGGCTGGATCTGGAGCGCCTATAACTTAGTGATGGTGGGCCTAGCGCTGTTGATTTTGCTAGATGTGCCGCGTCCTGATTCCCATCCTTGGTTTCCCCTGCAACGAACCGTGCGGTTGACCATGCATCTTCCCAGCAGCACCTCCCATCTCCCCCAGCTGGCCCTACACCATGGGATAGACGACCAAACCGAACCTCTCCATGGATGGTCTCCATCTTGGCCCGAAGAGTCGTTACCAGGATCCTCAACCGCAAGGTCTAAGCCAACCTTTTGGGGAACGACCACCTTACTATCCCAGGTGGGCATGGAAGTGGCCCTGCCCAAGCTTGATCAGCACCCCCGCCTTCCTGGTGGTGACCTATCCGTCACCCTAGAAATGGTGGAGGAACAGTTGGCGATCGCTGGTCAGATCACCCAAATTGGCGATCGCCATGGGGTGCCGGTGGTGCAGATTCGCTTTGACGATCTGACCCTAGCGCAACAGCGACACATGATTAGGCTTCTCTTTTGCCGACCGGGGCAATGGCAACGTCATCAAACCCCCGGCGAACTTGAAACCCTTTGGTTACTAGCCCGAACCCTCCTTCGCCCCCATCTTTTACTGGCCAAAGGAGAGCAGCGAACCATCGCCGTTTCCAGCGCTAGACGCTATAAACGCGGTCGGCCTGCTGACGAATGGCGGCTAAGTTGAGAATAAGGTTCTTGCGGAGATGGCGCTCAATCAAGCCAATGGGCATTAAGCGAGTGGGTTCAATCTGCACAACATAGTGCAGATGGGTGCCTGCTTGGCCAGCTTGAGCTTGGGGCTGTAGATTCCAACTGCCCGAGAAGGAGCGAAAGTCTCCCTCAACCATCTGAAAATCAATGCGGTGGGGGAACGACTCGGCCATATCTAACACCACCCGCGCACAAAAGCGAATCGCCAAGAAACACTCTGCGCCAATTTGCTCAATGCGAGTGGTATGGGCATCAGGGCTAGCAAGGATGCGGCTTTGGTCGAGATTGGGAATAAAGTCTGCCAGGTGATCGTAGTCGGTTAAAAGCTGCCAGATCTGCTCTAGGGAATGGGGTAGCCAGATTTCTGCGGTGATCCGGCGCGATCGCTGCCCCAGGGTTTCTGTTGCAATCTCTATTCCTTCGCTACTGGACAAAGCCTCTACGCCCGGCTCAGTTACACCTGACTCGGCCAAGCCTGGCTCTCTAGCCTCAAGCTCAGGCATTAGGGTCTCATGCTCTTTAGAATAGGATTGATCCATCGATAACCTCTAGTACTCGACCAACTGAGATTGGGTCCCTGAGAGTTCTTGAACCTAGACACCCACTAGGGCATCAGCCAACGGTGAACCCCTCAGACCATAAGTATATTTCTCTATCTACCACCCAACCTATCCTACCCAATTTCTTGTCCCAAACGATCCTAGGATTGGGGAAACGTCAGCACAAAACAGGTTTCCCAATGGGTATGAGTCTCAGCCGGGAGACCGTCTCCATCCACTGTCCTCACTGGAGCCGGCATGGGCTGGCTAGAGACCTCAATCGTGCCATTAAGATGCTCAACCAAGCCTTTAACCAGTGCTAGACCCAAGCCTGTTCCTGGAATTGCCTTTTGCGTAATGCCTCGACCACGCCGGAATTTATCAAAGATATAGGGCATATCTTCAGCATCAATGCCTTCTCCTGCATTACAGAGCGTGATACGCAGCAGGGGTAGGCCAGCAGGCGATCGCTCTGAGGCAACCTGCAAATGGACATCGGTGCCCACTGCGGCATATTTTTTAGCGTTGGTTAACAGCTCTGTCAGAATGCGCTGCAGGCTATCAGTATCCGTACGAATACTGAGAACTTGCTTCGGTATATCTACGGCGAATCGAATATCCCGGCTAGCAAAATCATCATCAAAGGACTGGGCAATCCCACGAATCATACTGTAAACGTCAATTTTATGGCGATAGCTCGATGCACTCCCTGTTTCGATTTTTTGCAGCGCTAGCAAGTCATTAATCAGACTAGTTTCCTGGGCACATTGCTCCTCTAAAATATCCAGATACTTCTGGCGGCGCTCCTCTGGCAGACTGGCTTGACGCAACATCCGAATCGCCAAGGTCATGCTGGTCAGCGGTGTACGCAGTTCATGGCTCATGGTGCTGAGAAACTCATCCTTGAGCTGATTGAGCTGCTGGAGTTGCTCAATTTGCTGACGAGTTTTGGCGTACAGCTTAGCTTGCACATCCAGACTATGCTTCAGTTGCGCGGTGCGCTCTTCCACCAACGACTGCACCTGTTGGAGCGTATGAGATTGAATAATGGCCGTACCCACCTGGGCTGCCACCAGCTTCAGGAAGTCCAACTCTTCCGCTTGCCATACACAAGGTTGGTGATGTTGAATTGCCAGGTAGCCCAGCACCTTACCGTGACTCTCTAGGGGCACCAGCACCAAGGATGGCATGACCGCACTAGCTAGGGGGGAGGTGTGCAGGGAGCAAGCATCATTCTCTATCCTGGCCGTACTCAACGAAGAGGCTAAGGAGCTAGGAATCGCTAGAATATCTTGGGGATGGAGATATAGGTGCTGGCAAGACGGACAATCCGACAGGGCAAAGGAGTGATTGATCCAAGTGCCTGCATGACGATCCTCGCTATCCAAGGCGATCGCTAAGGCCTCTGGTTGAGGGAGTTCGCAGGTTTGGGGCCACTGATGGGCCACCGAAACCCGCACGCTTGCCATAGCCGAGCGAGACTGGCGTTGGTAGGCCGGGTCGGCATATTTGAGGAGCAAAATAAACCCACGGCTGACCTGCAGGGTAGAGACAACCTCACTCAGGGCCTGCTCAAAGATATGTTCAAGCGTTTCTGTGTGGCGGACAGCGGTCACGAGCTGTCCAATCACCCCTTGGTAGCGGCGCTGTTGTCGCACCTGTTGCTGAAACTGAGCGTGGGACATGGCGATCGCCAAGGGTTCTGCCAAATCATTCAGTAGTTGCACATCTGCCTCCATCCATTGGTAAGGCTGCGATCGCATCACAGCAAAAATTCCGTTAACACAGTGATCCAAACGCGTCACGACAGCAAGCAACGATCGGGGCTGGATCCAGGGCGTAGTGGACTGTCCAGGGTTATCACTTAAAACAGACAGCCATTCTAGGATGTCTCCTGTGAGCCAATGTTGGCTCGCTTTAGCGGTAAAGTCTTGAATAGCAAGGACATTTGACTTAGCAAACAACGTGGCGATCGCTGGATGATCTAGGATATTCAGCGAGAAGGGAGAACGATAGTCAGGATATGGGTTGTGTATCCCTTGGTTGTGCCAGTAAATGGTCTGTAGCCCCGATTGTCCTGGAATCGTTTGAATCAGAGCTACAGCATCTGCGGCAACTAGAGATCCAAGCGCTTGGGCAAACCGGCTCAACAGATCGTGAGGATGGTGATCTGACAGTAAGCCTTGAGTCAATTGCTTCAATAGCTCTGACGCAGTAACAATAGGAGTATGGGGGACTGACGTAATGTTCAACGCAGGAAAGGGTTGCTAATGCGAAGATGAATGACTCAAGTCCAGGACAAAATGCCAGGACAGGGCGACGGCTTTTAGGCGATGCTGATCATCATAGATTGGCCTTAGCCTACACGGTTATTCCCTCCAACAGAATCCGTGAATTCCCTACGATTCTAGGCAGAGCGGAAAACTTAATTGCTTTTGCCGATCATTTTCTCAGTAATCTTGATGACCATGCTTTGCTCTACCATGAGGGAGTATTTTCTGAGGTGCCTTGGCCCCGGCACGATTGTCCAAACCTCAGTGGGAGGACAAAACGATTGGCAAGCATTTCGACTGCGCTCATTTCTCAAATTCTTATGAAAAGAGGGTTGAGCGAAGATGAGAAGAGGGTTGAGCGAAGCCGAAACCCGGCAAGCTTCATTGGAATGGAGTCTACCTAGCGATCGCGTCAGCCAGCGTAGGATATGTCAGGATAGAAGCACGTCCGATCATCCTCTACTCGTCCTTTATACCGATCGTCCCCACGCACCGTCACGCCAGTCGTCGGATCGTCGGGTCGCCAGACAAGAGCAAGTGGATCGGGGTACAGGTAGGTGCGATCGCCCGCTGTAACTAGCGCGGTTCAACAGGTTGGGTTTTGCCTCTCGGTTTTTATGATTGTTGATACTGAAGTGAGCGGACATTGCAATTAACGTTTTTAGGCACAAGTTCTGGGATTCCGACGCGATCGCGTAATGTGTCGAGCATTGCCCTGCGATTGCCTCAGCGCGCCGAAGTGTGGCTGTTTGACTGCGGCGAAGGAACTCAACACCAAATTTTACGCAGCGACATCCGAGTCAGCCAAATCACCCGGATTTTTGTCACCCATATGCACGGGGATCACATCTATGGGCTGATGGGACTCTTGGCAAGCTGCGGTCTAGCAGGCAATCCTAGCCGGATTGATATCTACGGCCCCCCCAAGCTAGACGACTACCTGAGAGCCTGCGGCCGCTATTCCCAAACTCACTTTTCCTATCCCGTGAAGGTGCATACCGTCACGCCTGGGATCCTGTACGAAGATGACGAGTTTGTGGTGAGCTGTGAGGCGCTGACCCACCGGGTACCAGCCTTTGGCTATCGGGTGGCCGAAAAAGATCGAGCTGGACGGTTTAACGTCGATCGGGCCACCGCCTTGGGCATTCCGTCGGGCCCCTTGTATGGCAAGCTGAAGCGTGGCGAATGGGTAACCCTGCCAGACGGTCGGCAGATTAACGGGGCTGACCTCTGCGGGCCCACGGAAATGGGTCGCAAGTTTGTGTACTGCACCGACACCATTTACTGCGATAACGCCGTGACCCTAGCCCAAGATGCCGACGTGCTTGTCCATGAAGCCACCTTCTCCCACCACGACGCGGAGATGGCCTATCAACGCCTGCATTCCACCTCCACCATGGCGGCTCAAGTGGCTCTCTCTGCCAAGGCGCAACAGTTAGTGATGACCCATTTCAGTCCCCGCTATGCGCCGGGCAATGCGGTTGATCTCGGAGATTTGTTGGCAGAAGCTCGGGCAATTTTTCCTAACACCATCATGGCCCATGATTTTATGGTGCATGACATTCCTCGACGGCTGCGGGAAGCGATCGCTTCTCGATAGCCCAAGACCCTACCGAGGATGCTCCTGCTCCTGTTGAGCGATCGCCAAGTCGGCGGTTGGTTCCTCAGAGATCTGCTTGGCCTGCAGCCAGCGGCCCAGGCGAATCTTGGTGGTCAGCACATCCCGTTGATTAATCAGATAAATGCTCACCAGGGTAAAACCAACCCCCACCCACTGGATCGAGCTCAAGACCTCGGCTAGAAACAGGTTGCCGAACACCAAGGCAAAGACGGGAGTGAGGAAGGTGAGGGAGCTAAAGCTGGTCAAGTTGCCGCTCGACGCAAAGTAAAAGAATAATCCATAGGCGATCGCACTCCCAAAAATAGTCGCGTAGCTCAAGGACAGCCAGTCGCCACTATCCAGCAAGCTCCACTGCTGAGTTTCTAGACCAGACGACAGGGCAAACAGGGGTAATCCCCCCAGAATCATATGCCAGCCCGTTGCCGTCACGGGGTCAGCATAGCGACAGACCCAGCGCACCATCACCGTTCCCACCGCCATCGACAGGGCAGCCATGAGCATCAACCATTGACCGCTTTGGAACAAATTGCCCAGCGCCTCCGGCCATGAGGTGAAGCTGACGTCCTGCAACCCAGACTGCCATAGGTTGATCAGCCATGCATCCGGCAAGCCCAACAGACTGATCCCCAAAATTCCCAACGCCAGCCCCAAACCGCCCCACAGACCAATGCGTTCACCAAAGAACCAGCGCGCCATCAGGGCCACCGCCAAGGGTTGGGAGTCGATCATCACAGACCCAAGCCCCGCGCCTGTCCGAGTTAGTCCCTGGGCCAAGAAGCCTTGAAACAGCGCACCATCCACCAGCCCAAATAGCCCAATCCATAGCCAAGCCATCCATCCCCGAGGCTGCGGACGCTTCATCCAGGCGGCGGCTAGCAAAATTAATCCGCCCGCCGGCACCAAGCGTACACCCGCCATAAAAAAGGGCGTGGTGTGGGGCAAGGTTCCCTTCATGGCCACCATGGCCGTTCCCCAGAGGAAAAAGGGCGCAATGAGCAGCAGGGGCAAAAAGGGCGATCGCCCTAGGGAAGTGTTAGACGACATGAAGCAACAAAACTATAGTTACGTTTCTTAAAGTATTACTCACAATTGACCATTCATAGGTTTAAAAAGTAGGGCATTTTCTTCCCCCGGCCTCCTCGATCGATCGAGGAACAAGGGACTTGCACCTGAAACCTCAACATAGGGCACACTAGAGTATGGCTGCATCCAATGCTCCTATCGCTCATGTATGGATGATTATCATGCCTCTGAGGACATGGGTGATCGGATAGAACGTGGAGCAGCAGTTCCCAACGCTTGTTAGGTCACGGGAACTCCTAGATACCATTTTTTCTGGATTTGAACTGCTCATGGTCTGGCCGTTTCATAGACGTTTTCGCAAACAAATTGCCCGCATTGAAGTTACAGGGGCGATCGCTTCTGGAACGCGCAAGCAGGTTCTCAATGCCCTCAAAGTGGTGGAAGAGCGCAAGTTTCCAGCGCTACTGCTACGCATTGATAGCCCTGGCGGCACCGTCGGCGACTCCCAAGAGATTTACCAAGCCCTGATGAAGCTGCGGGATAAGGTCAAAATTGTTGCGAGCTTTGGCAACATTTCTGCCTCCGGCGGCGTTTACATCGGCATGGGTGCAGAACATATCGTAGCCAATCCGGGTACCATTACTGGCAGCATTGGCGTGATCCTGCGGGGCAATAATCTAGAGCGGCTGCTGGAAAAAATTGGCGTATCCTTCAAGGTGATTAAGTCAGGCCCCTACAAAGATATTTTGGCCTTTGACCGTGAGCTGACCGAGCCAGAGAAAGATATTCTGCAAACCTTGATTGACACCAGCTATCACCAGTTTGTTCGCACGGTTGCCGAAGGACGTAATCTGACCATCGAAGCCGTCAAAAGTTTTGCCGATGGGCGCATCTTTACCGGCGAACAGGCCTTAGACTTAGGCGTTGTCGATCGCTTAGGAACAGAGGAAGATGCCCGCCGCTGGGCCGCCGAGCTAGCGGGTCTAGATCCAGAAAAAACCCCCTGTTTTAACCTGGAAGAGCCGAAAAGTTGGACGAGTCGCCTATTTTCTGGGCGAGCCTATGCCCAGTCTCCGTTGGCAATCGGGCTAGAATGGCTGGAGTTTGAAGCTTCAACCAGTGGGCTACCCCTTTGGCTCTATCGTCCTTAGGCGATCGCTCTGGCTATTGGATGGGTACCATACAGAACAGGATGGCGTCTATCAAGACAGGGCTGGAGCTGGAACAACGAGGTATCCCTGAGGATCAGAGCTTGGGGCGATCGCCCTGGTTGACCCAAGGCAACATAGCAAAACACATCTCAAAATCATGGAGGATTTCGCCGTGGAGTGGAAGGTTCGGGCAATTCGTGGGGCAACTACCGTTTCAGAAAACTCAGTGGAGGCCATTCAAGATGCGGTGCATGAGTTGCTTGATGAATTGGAATCGCTGAACCAGCTAGATCCATCTGACATCATCAGCGCTATGTTTTCGGCGACCCGCGATATTGACGTGGTGTTTCCAGCAGCGATCGCGCGATCGCGTCCCCGTTGGGATAATGTGCCGCTGTTGGACGTCCAACAGATGCATGTGGAAGGCGGGCTAGAACGCTGCATCCGCTTCTTAATCCATGTCAATACGCCCCATCCCCAAGTGCATCATCCCTATCTGAGAAATGCCAAAAATCTGCGTCCCGATTGGGGCGTTGCCCCTGTCATGCCCTCTCCCTCCACCGTGCAGTCCCATTCCTGATGTGCCTCACCGTCCTAAGACGGCGGGCAGTCAGGCTGATGGTGACGGGATAGTGCCGTAACGACGGGATGCAAGGGGAAGCGATCGCCCCCAAACGCAGCTAATTCATCATGGCTCCCCCCATGAGTTTGCGGTAGCGATAGGCCAGCTCCTGCCGCATGGCATCCCAGGGTTCTAGGGTAGGATCCTGATCCATCAACGTCTTAGCCGCATTGCGGGCCACCTCTAATACATCTTGGTCATCAACTAGGCTGGCCAAGGCAAAATCTGGCAGGCCTGACTGTCGTTTGCCTAAGACTTGCCCTGGCCCTCGGAAACGCATATCCATTTCGGCAATAAAAAATCCATCCTGGGACTGCTCCAACACCTTCAGCCGTTGACGAGCCGTTTCGGCCTTAGAGGTACTCATCAGCAGACAGAAAGACTGATCCGCACCCCGCCCCACCCGTCCCCGCAGTTGGTGGAGTTGGGATAGGCCAAATCGCTCCGCATGTTCGATCAACATCACACTGGCATTGGGAACGTCTACCCCCACCTCCACTACCGTGGTCGAGACCAAAATCTGGGTCTCATTGTGGCGAAACTGTTGAATCGCCTGATCTTTATCCGCTGACGACATGCGGCCATGCAGCAGCCCTACCGCAAAGTCTGGAAAGACCGTCTCGCTAAGACGCTGAAACTCTTCAATGGCCGATCGCAAATCTAGTTGTTCCGACTCATCCACCAAGGGCAACACCACATAAACTTGGCGACCCTGGGCAATTTCCCGGCGCATCAGATCATAGGCATGGGCGCGATCGCTCCCCGTCAACAGCGTGGTTTGAATGGGTTTGCGTCCAGGAGGCAGTTCATCAATTTGGCTCACGTCCAAATCGCCATGCAACGTCAGGGCTAGGGTGCGGGGAATGGGCGTTGCCGACAGGGTGAGCACGTGGGGATTATCGCCCTTACGGCAGAGGCGAGCCCGTTGCTCTACCCCAAAGCGATGCTGTTCATCAATCACCACCAGCCCCAGCTTGCTGAAACGCACCGGATCTTCAATCAACGCATGGGTGCCCACCAACAGCGGCAGTTCACCGGTTTCTAGCTGAGTATGAATTTGCCGACGCTTGGAGGTTTTGGTCGATCCCGTAAGCAGTTCCACCGGTAGGTGCAGCAAATTGAACCAGCCCACCAGCTTGCGATAATGCTGTTCCGCTAGCACTTCCGTGGGAGCCATCAGGGCCACTTGATAGCTCGACTGAATCGCCGCTAGGGCAGCAATCACCGCCACGACCGTTTTGCCCGACCCCACATCCCCCTGCACCAAGCGATTCATGGGCATGGGATGTTCCAGATCCTGCAAAATATCGCTGACCACTCGCTGCTGGGCCTGGGTGAGAGGAAAGGGCAGGACCTCGTAAAACTGCTCAATCAAGGCACCCTGGGGCGTGAGAATGGCCGAGGTTTGGGCCTGGCGCTGGCTCTGGCGGCGCTGCAGCAGCCCCAACTGTAGGTAGAAAAATTCATCGAAGACCAGCCGACGGCGGGCCTGGCTGAGGCGATCGCTATGGTCGGGATAGTGGATCTGGGCGATCGCCTCCGATAAGGTCATCAGCTCAAACTGATCGCGCAGGGGCTGGGGTAAGGGATCGACCAACTGCGCCGCTGCCGGAATCGCCTCTAGCATAGCCCGGCGAATCAGATTGGCATTCACGCCATCCGTGAGCGGATAAATGGGCACCACCCGCCCCACGGTGAGAGAATCGATCGGGTCATCGGGGCCCGACAAAACTTCGATTTGCGGATCATCCAGCGTCGTGCCGTACTTATTCACCTTCACCAAGCCCGACGCCGCTACCCGGGCACCGATAGGATATTGGCGCTTTTGCTGCTCTTGCCAACCCCGATTGCTGTAGCGGCTGCCGGGGAAAAAGCGATTTAGCTTGATCTGACCGGTGCGATCGCGTAGCACCAGTTCAAAAATAGTCAGCTTAGGATTGCGAGGACTGGTGAAACACATACAGCGCTTAACCGTTCCCAGCAAGGTGACCGTTTCCCCGGCCTCCAGATCGCGGATGTTCACCTCGCGGGCATAGTCCAAATAGTCGCGGGGATAGTAGTAGAGCAGATCCCGTACGGTATAGATGCCGAGCTTGGCCAAGCGATCGCTGTTCTTGGGGCCCATGCCTTTCAGATAGGTCACCGCTTGGTCGAGGTCAAGCTGGGATGACGTACCCACCAATTCGGTAATCGACTTAGTGTGGGGCGGTCGAGCTTTGGGTGTAGGAGTTGCTTCTGGGGGAGGCTGATGGGCCGCTTCGAAAAAGCGCCGGCTTTGCAGCACAAACCGCCGAGTATCTGCCACCAAATGTCGGCGTTGGGCCAGGGTCATATCCCCATAGACTCGGTAGCGATCGGCGATTTCCCGGCAGCGAGAGCGATCGCCCTCCGGCAGGTCAACCGATGGCTCCCGAAGACTAAGGTGCAAAAATTCGCTGAAGCGATGGGCCTTCCCTTGGCGATCGTTGAACGCCCCCTCCGCTTCATAGGACAGTGCTTTTTGCAGACGCTCCCAATCCATCAGTCGTCATACCAACTCGACCGCCAGGCAGCTTCAGCTTCAGCGATCGCCTTTTCTCGATGCACCCGCTGATAGTCGTGCCCAATTTGACTTACTTGGGCAAACAGCTCACGGATTTTGGCCCGCTTCAGGGAAAAGATGGGATCACTAAACTCAATTTCCGACAGCCGCAGATGGATGACCACCAGTTGCGCCGTTTCCGACTCATTCTTATTCTCGCTCTCCGCCTCAATGCGCAGCTTCAGCAAATTGGGCGGCCCGCTAGAGGCATCCGCCAGCATATCTGCCTTCGAGGCCACCTCCAAAACCGGCTCCGGCAAAGCACTCGACAGCATATTCATGCGCTGTAACAGTCGATTTGCCTCATGGGACATGTCCTGCAACAGCTCAGCGATCGCATCTTCTAACACATCTCGCCACTGCACAACATCGTAGGGCGTGAGCGAGGCAGCTAAATCCTCTAGATCAGCGATCGCCACATCGCCAGGGCCACCATCCTCTAGGGACAGATCATCTAGCCCTGCATCGTCCTCCAGCATCAACTCATCAGGCAGGTTGCTGGGCAGATCACTAGGCAGATCACTGGGTAGATCACCGGGCGTCACACCACTGACCATCGCCTCTAGTAAGCTAGGCGGCTTGGGCATAGCCTTGGGCATCGGACGGGGCGGCGTCAGGAACTGGAGTAGTTGCTGCTGCGATCGCTGCCCAAGCTGACGGAGTTCCTGCTGCAGCGCTTGGCGTTGGCTGAGGGACAAGGCCAAAAATCGATCAGGATAGCCTTGGGTGCAGAGGTGGTAGCTAGCCAAAACAAGCTGCTTGCGCAACGACTCTCCCAAGCTTTCTAGATAGCTTTGATAGGCCCCATGCAACTCCTGCGCGATCGCCTCTAGGGCTGCATCCAAACGTTGAATATCCTGCTCAATGTTTTGCACCGCACGAGCCATAAGCGTTAATTTTTCCTGCGCGTCCAATACATCAGAACTCTGGCGGGAGATTGAACTCTCCCAAGCGATCGCCCCCAAACCTTGCCGACGCGATCGGTAGTCGGTAGTACAAGTCTATCCTATTGGGGAGGTCTCCTGTCCGTCACCCAGCTCCATGCGACCACGTCCCCCAACAAACAACTTATTCCCTGTTGGACGTCAAGCATGAACCGCTCATCAACGGATTATCAAGGAGCGATCGCCCTGGTTGCACGGGCCGACTCATCTCGAACCTCTCAATCCAGCCAGGGTTAACCCTGCCCTTGTTGGACAAGCACCGTGGTTCCAGTCTATGTATACTTCAGCACCAGCAACTTCAGGAACGCCCCTGAGTACTCTGAGGCAGACGTAACCCGCCTAGTTGCTGAAGTGGGAAGCCTTGTGTGTCCTGGACTTCCTTTTCATTCTTCTATCTTCGTTCTTCTATCTTCGTTCTTCTGTCTTACGGCCCTAGTCCACCGCATAAATATCCCGTTCTCGTCCGGTGGCAAAGCGTAGGGAATGGGCCACATCTTTACTAGAAAACAGGAGAAAGACTAGAAGACCCACAAAGGTCATGCCACCACAGAGACCAAACAGGGCCGTAATGCCCGTCTGGTCGGCGATCGCCCCTAGGAAGGGCCCAGCCAGGGCAATCCCTAGATCAAACCCTGTCATACAAACGCCAAAAATGCGCCCCCGTTCATCCGGGTAGGAGCGATCGGCCATCAGCGCCGCCACCATGGGAATCAGGGTTCCCGATCCGGCCCCCTGCAACACCGCAGCCATGAGAAACATCGCGGCATTTTGGGTTTGCCAAAGCATCAGCATCGACGCCGTGTAGAGAGCAATGCTGAGGGTGATGAACACACCGCGCCCATAGTGATCGGAGCCTGGCCCGGAGATTAAGCGAATGGAAAAGCTGGCGATCGCGGCGGCGGTATAGAACAAACCCACATTCACTGAAATGCCCACCTCCCGCACGTAGAGCGGCGCAAAGGTGCTGAGGGTACCAAAGGCTAGCCCCACCATCAGCATGATCAACGCGGGCACCCGCACCCGATCGCTCACCAACAGCCGCCAGAAAGCAGCCTTTTTCCGCTCCGCTGCCTGGGCGGCGATCGCCTCCGTGGGCGATACCAGATGGGGCGCATCTTGCACATAGGCCGTGCAGATCAGACCCACCATGCCCATGGCAAATGACATGATGAACACGGCATCATAGTTGAGCCATTCCTGTAAATAGCCCCCTAGGGCCGGCCCGATCGCCAAGCCCATAGGATTCACCAAACTCATATAGCCAATCAGTTCTCCCCGCTGATGGGGTGGGGAAAAATCGACCACGAGGGCGCTATAGGCGAGGGCAAAAGCAGCAATACTCAACCCATGAAAGGCACGAATCACAATCAACAGGGGAATTGATCCGGTTGCCAAATACCCCAAGGGCGCAAAAGCGATCGCTGCCATGCCAATGAGCAGCACCACCTTGCGACCACGGGCATCGGCCAAGCGAGACAAGCTAGGACGCGAGGCCAACAAGCCAATGGCAAACGCTCCCATGACAATGCCCACCTGATGGCGATCGCCACCAATATCCTCAATATAGAGCGGCAGGGTGGGCAACAACGAGGCCAGACCGGCCCAAAATAAAAGACCTGCTGCAAACAAAATCAGCAGGTTGCGTCGCAACGAAGGGTCAAGCTGGGAAAAAGCACTCAAGGGTCAATCCTTCCACAGAGTATCCATAAAAACGATGGCGATCGCCACTGTTCTTATCATGACCAAATCTGGAAAAAATTGCAGGTCTCTTGAGCCTCAATCAAGGTTGATATCAAATCTGCTTAGATAGGCCACTCATGTAAGGGTAGGACAATAGTACTCGGATGTCTGTAGTCCCCTTGACCAGGGGCAGCGCAGCATGACCCTTCAACCGGATTTGCTATGACAAACGAGTCAACCGCCTAGCTGGCCAGCACGATGGGCGTCGGCAAGATCACGCCGGTGAGATTTGCGTCTTTTACCTGGGTACCCACTAAACTAGCGCTGGTCATATCAGCCCCACGCAAATCTGCGCCCGACAAATCTGCCCAGTCAAAGGTTGTCCGCACCCCAATCACCTCTCTAAGATTGGCGCGGCTGAAGTTAGCATGGGTACAATCAGCATGGACTAAACTGGCGCGATTTAGGTTAGCGCCCACTAAGTTAGCATGGCTGACATCCGCTCGATAAAGATTAGTATTCTGTAAATTGGCTTCAATCAAATAACACTGGTTGAGATGGGTTCCCGCCAGTGTGGCATCCATTAAATCCGCGCGGCTAAGGTTGGCCAGACAGCAGGTCGCCTCTGCTAAATCTGCCCCTCGCAGCATCGCTTTGATCAGCGTTGTGCCCACCAAATCAGCACCAATCAGCCGAGCACGGATCAAATAGGCACCACTCAAGTCCGCACCGCTTAAATCGGTACCGATCAAATTAGCACCAATCAGATTCATGCCAGATAAGTTGATTCCCGCTAGGTTGCGGAGACTCAAGTTGGCATTACTTAAATCCGGTTTACCCCTGTAGGTTTTGCGAAATTCATTCCAAACTTGAGGGCCACGCTGGATCACATCAAGACAAGTAGGGTCTGCCATAGAAGTCGATAATGGATGCGCTAAAGGATTGAGCGTCGAGGTAACCGGTCATAGTCAAGACCTGGTGTGCCTGCCATTTCCTTTTTCTAGCGATCGCTCCCCAACCCGCAGTGCCTACATAAAGAGTTCTTTAAGCCCCGTTAAATCTATGACGTAGCTGTGATCGGCACGTCAGTGAATATACGTAGATAGATTAAGTTCCGGGGATGCACCCCTTCAGTACATCCAGCCTCCCTACATGCAGTTCCCTAGGTTAACCAACCCGCCTAGAGATCCTCCGGCTCCTGTCCAGATACCACCGGCGCGATCGAACGCAGATCCAAGGACGGATGCTCACCCTCCACCTGCCGACAGTTCCACTCATTACGGAAAAGCAGCACAGGACGCCCCCAGCTATCCTTCACCGCCACGGTATTGAACAATCGTCCAACCTTGTCCAACGCCTCCCAGCCGCCACCCACCCAGCGAGCTACGCTAAAAGGTAAGGGTTCTAGACTGGTTTCCACACCATACTCATTCTGCAAGCGGAACTGCACCACCTCAAACTGAAGCTGTCCCACAGCGGCTAAGATCGGATCTCGCTTAGCATCATCCGCAGAATACATAATTTGCACCGCCCCCTCTTCCCGCAGTTCTTTCACGCCCTTCCGGAACTGTTTGAACTTCGAAGGATTGGGATTTTTGAGGTAGGCAAACAATTCTGGCGAAAAGCAGGGAATTCCTTCATACTCCAGCTTCTTGCCCAGGTAGATGGTGTCGCCAATGGCAAATACACCGGGATTATTGAGACCAATCACATCCCCCGGATAGGCTTCTTCTAAGGATTCTCGCCCTTGCCCAAACAGCTTTTGGGGATGAGACAGCCGGATATTCTTGCCCGACCGTGCATGGTTGACAATCATGTCTTTCTCAAACTTGCCCGAACAAACGCGAATGAAGGCAATGCGATCGCGATGTTTCGGATCCATGTTCGCCTGCAGCTTAAAGACGAACCCAGAAAAATCTGGATGCGTGGGTGCAATATCCCCTTGATTGCTGCGGCGAGCCCCTGGCTTGAGGGCATAGTCTAGAAACGACTCTAGAAATAGCTTGACCCCAAAATTGGTCATCGCACTACCAAAAAAGACCGGCGTCATCTTGCCTTGATGCACCAGGTCTAGATCCAGATCATCACCAACTTCTTCCAAGACATCCAACTCTTCCTTGAGTTGATGGTACAGATCTGTTTCTAGGAGTTCTTCAATGCGCGGATCCCCCAGCTCAACCACCGTATCTTGCGCTTGAAAACTGCCGTGGGCCGTGCGTTGAAAGAGGTGAATCTGCCGCTTACGGCGATCAAACACACCCTTAAAGCGATCGCCCGTACCAATGGGCCAGTTCACCGCATAGGTCTTCAGACCTAGCTCCCGTTCAATTTCATCCATCAACTCCAGCGGATCACGAGACGGGCGATCCAGCTTGTTGAAAAAGGTGAAAATCGGCAGCGATCGCATCCGACAAACTTCAAATAGCTTACGGGTTTGCGGCTCTAACCCCTTAGCCGCATCTTCCAGCATGACGGCATTATCGGCCGCCGCTAGGGTGCGATAGGTATCTTCACTAAAATCTTGGTGCCCCGGCGTATCCAGCAGGTTAATCCAAAAACCATCGTACTCAAACTGCATCACCGTCGAGGTAATGGAAATACCCCGCTGCTGCTCCATTTCCATCCAGTCGGAGGTGGCTTGACGTTGCGATCGCTTAGCCTTGACAGCACCCGCTTCATGAATGGCCCCTCCGTAGAGCAGCAGCTTTTCCGTCAGCGTAGTTTTACCCGCATCCGGGTGGGAAATAATGGCAAAGTTGCGGCGGGTTTCCACCACCGATTGCAACTCGTCCTGAAGTTCTGTGGACATACTCAACGCCTTTAGTCGAATTTCTAGGATACAAACGCCCTGCGATCGCCTTGATAGATGGTCTTTGGCTAGACCGGAATATGAAATTCGCTGGGCTGGGCTAGAATCGGCGGCGGTATGGCGGGCGGTTCGGCAGGCAGGGCAGCTAGCTGTTGCCACACATGTTCCATCAGCGTGTCTAGTCCCGCACGGGTTCCCGAAGAAATCAGTTGGATGGGCGCAATGCTGTGGGGCTGAAGCTGTTGGATAATCTCCTGTACGGTATCATCAACCGGATCGTCAGCCGAGAGCCCCAACACATCAATCTTGCTGAGGGCAATGACCTGAGGGCGATCGCTTAAGCCATGGCCATAGGCCTGCAGCTCAGCTTGAATCGTCCGAAAATCGGCAACGGGATCCGCGGCCGTCAGATCTACTAAATGCAGCAGCAGCCGAGTCCGCTCAATGTGGCGCAAAAACTCATGACCCAGCCCAGCCCCCGCATGGGCTCCTTCGATCAGCCCTGGAATATCGGCAAACACGGTGCCATCCCCCGATGGCTTACGCACCACGCCGAGGTTAGGCACGAGGGTAGTGAAGGGGTAATCCGCCACCTTCGGGCGCGCCGCTGACAGGGCAGAGATCAGGGTAGATTTGCCAGCATTGGGCAAACCAATAATGCCAACTTCCGCCAGCAGTTTCAGTTCCAGTTTGATCACGCGATGCTCACCGGGCAGACCGGGCAAAGCATGTTCTGGAGCGCGGTTGTGGTTGCTCAAGAAGCAGCGATTTCCTAAGCCACCTTTGCCACCCCGCGCCACATAAAGAGTTTGGCCAGGCGTCACTAAATCCCCCAGCAGTTCCCCCGTTTCCACGTCGGTGATCATCGTACCGCAGGGCACCTCAATCACGCGATCGCTGCCATTGGCCCCGGTCTTATTGCTCGACCCACCGCGCTTACCCGGTTCTGCCTTAAACTTATGGGCATAGCGGAAGTCCAAGAGGGTTTGTAAATTTTCATCGGCCACTAAAATGACCGATCCGCCCCGACCGCCATTGCCCCCCGAGGGGCCACCAGCCGGAACATACTTTTCGCGGCGGAAGGCGGCCATGCCGTCCCCTCCGTCTCCCGCAAAGACTTCAATCTGGGCCTGATCAATAAACTGCATTGCTATGGGTGAGAGTACCTGGATCAATCCTAGGCGATTTTGGAGGAATCTTGGGGACTTTTGTCCGGATTGACCGCTAGCCGGTGCGGATTCCTCAGGCCCATGTCAAGCCCCTGCCATCAAAATGTCCATGACTGAACCGATTGACTCAACGATTGACCCACCCAGCCAACCGGTCGATATCCTGATTCTGTCCAACGGCCCGGGCGAAGTTGCCACTTGGGTGCGGCCGGTGGTGCAGGCTCTCCGCCAGGTTTGGGGGGGCGATCGCTCCATCCTACGCCTATCCGTCATCCTATCGCCCTGTGCCAATGCCAGTGGGCGAGAAGCCGCCATCGTTCAAAGCTATCCAGAGGTGGATCGGGTGCAGGGAGCGACGGACTTTTTCCCGTTTTTACTCTGGGGCAAGACGGCAGAGGGCTGGGACTGGCGCGATCGCGGCGTGGTGGTCTTTCTGGGGGGCGATCAGATTTTTCCGGTGGTCATCGGTCGCCGTCTAGGCTACAAAACCTTGATCTATGGCGAATGGGACACCCGTTGGCATGGCTGGATCGATCGCTTTGCCGTGATGAAAGCAGAGCTGTGCCAGCGGGCTCCCGTACGCTATCGCCCGAAATTCACCGTAGTGGGCGACCTGATGGCGGAAGCTGGGACGGTGCCAACCTTAGAAGCAGTTGAGACAGAGCACATTGGTTTACTGCCCGGCTCCAAACCCGCCAAGCTAGCCCAAGGCGTGCCCCTCTGTTTAGCGATCGCCCAACAGATTCACCACCAGCGCCCCCATGCCCGCTTCGTCCTGCCGGTTGCACCTACGTTGGATCTAGAAACCCTCGCCCACTTTGCCGACCCAGCTCAGAATGCGATCGCCTCCATTTTCCACTTCACCGGCGCAACCCTGCACCCTGGCGATCCGCCCTATTTGGAAACTCAGGATGGTTTACAGATCACCCTCATCCGCAGCTTTCCCGCCTATGAAACCCTCGCCCAATGTCAGCTTTGCCTAACCACCATTGGAGCCAATACCGCCGAATTAGGAGCCCTCACCATCCCCATGATCGTCATGCTGCCCACCCAGCAGTTAGACGCCATGCGCGCCTGGGACGGCATTCCAGGATTATTGGCCAATCTACCCGGCGTCGGCAGCCTCATGGCCAAGCTGATCAACGGCTGGTTTCTCCGCAAGCCGCGCCTATTGGCCTGGCCCAACATCTGGGCCGGCAAGGAAATTGTTCCAGAACTGGTCGGCAACCTAGAGCCCCAGCAGGTAGCCAAGGTGGCCTTGGAGTATCTCAACGATCCCCAGCAGTTGACCCAGATGCGCCAGCAATTACGAGCAGTCCGGGGTCAACCGGGAGCCGCCGCAGCGATCGCTCACCTCACCCTAGACTTGCTGCATGAGCCGCATTTGAGCTAATCCGCATCCGACTGCACACTACGCCGCCCCAGTTCATAAATCCCGCAGCCGATGCAGGCAATCATGCCCACACTCACCGACCAACTGCGCCCTAGCCCGATCTCCACACCGTAGTTACACAGCCCACCAGCTCCCAGGAAGGGCACAATGCTGAACACCGATGCATAGAGGGCGTTCAGGGATTCCCGTCCAGCCCGAGTGCGCTCAAATTCCGCCGGGGTATAGAGCGATCGCTCAGCATAGTTGAACCAGCGCCCCAGTTGCACCGTGACCCATTCACCTACGGGAAAGAAGCCTAGATACAGCGCCAGTGCCCAAAGGCTAATGCCTGCCAATGTCGTTGGATCAAGATGTAGGCGAAAGGGAAAGATGTCCGTCACCATGAGCGCGCCTTAGTTTATTAA
>RECH01000126.1 GCA_007694125.1 Leptolyngbya sp. DLM2.Bin15 | reverse complement strand
GCCATCTGTTGTCAAAACTATACCCAAGGGATGAGAGGGTTCGTAAATTTGCTATGCCTAAAGTTTTAGGAGAATGATTCACTAGCGATCGCAATCACTCAGTCACAATTGACCTAGCTATCACAAATCTTGACGTGCTGGAATCTAAATGATAAATTCAGTGCCTTTCGTGGGTGGTAAGAAAAAGGGTCGAAAATCCGGTTTTGCCCTGCTGGAGCACTGCTAGGGCTGTTATCAGCAATCGTGATTTCAAGCCAGGCTTGATCGACTAAGACAGTAAGCAAGGTGACTTGAAGCATACACGAGATAACAGGCGGGGTGGGCTGCTGTCGCCTAAATCTGCGCTGAAAGATAACGAAGATCTTTACACCATGATGGATTTAGCTTGTAAAAATTATTAACTGTTTAGTCTCATTCGCAAAGCCTTCATGAAAAAGTAATTTAAGTCGCTCAAAAAAATGTTGCGATTCTTTCTACCTGATTGATAGGTTTAGGGACTAACAATTCAAATAAAACAGATGGTTAAAACCTGCCAACGAGGAGTTTAAGGCTGCTTGTCACCACTGATTTGAGCCGTTAGCCTGCTTTAGATGATCCGGGCGATCGCTCTCCCTGATGATAAGTCACCTGGGCAGAGGCAGATTGTGATCATCAACATGCCTGAAACATCCAACAAGAAAAGTGCGGCAACGAGAAAGCCGTCCTAGATTCTGCATCCTAGGGCACTGTCTGTCAAAATATGGGAAGCTGGGCCGCTGTCTACGACCATTTTCCGGCAGACTGATATCCCATGGACTTGATTTTGTGCCATACCACCGCAGACTTTGATACCCTAGGAGCCGCCGTAGGCCTAACTCGCCTGCTGCCCGGCGCTCGAATTGTGCTGACTGGGGGCTGTCATCCTGGCGTGCGGGATTTCTTAGCGCTGCATCGAGATGAATATGCGCTGATCGAACGGCGATCGGTGACGATGGAAACCGTGCGATCGCTCAGTATTGTTGACACTCAATGGCGCGATCGCCTCGGGAAAGCAGCGGAATGGCTGGATTATCCTGGCCTAGACATCACGGTTTATGACCACCATGGCTGTGATGAGGGCCCCATGGGCGACATTGCGGCAACCCATACTCAAATTGAGGCCGTGGGCGCAACCACCACCTTAATTGTGGAAGCCCTACGGCGGCAGCAGGTAGACATATCTGGCACGGAGGCCACCGTCATGGCCTTGGGCATCCATGTGGATACGGGATCCCTCACCTTTGACCATGCCACCCCCCGGGACGGAGCAGCGCTCACCTGGTTGATGGAACAAGGGGCCAGCCAACGGGCGATCGCTGACTATGTGGAACCAGGTTTATCCTCGGAGTTGCAAGACCTGTTGCCCCTGGCCCTGGATCAGGTCACGGTGGAGGACGTAGAGGGCTATGCCTTGGCTTGGGTGCTGCTGGAGGTAGAAGGCTATGTTCAAGGGCTTTCCAGTCTGGCGTCGCGGTTGCTGAGTTTAATGGATGTGGATGTCTTACTATTGGCCAGTCGCCATCAAAGCGGTGAAGAAGAACGGCTGACGGTGATTGGTCGCTCACACAGCGGCAGCGATCGCCTGCATTTGGGCGAGCTGTTTCGTCCTTGGGGTGGGGGTGGTCATGCCCGTGCAGCATCCCTGAGCTGGCGGGGGCAGGAGAGCGATCGCGTCCTAGCCAGCTTGGTGGAACAACTGCGGCAGGCGGTGCCCCATGCCCCCACGGCGCAGGAGTTGATGTCGTCGCCGGTGCGCACCATTCGCCCGAGTACGACCATTGGCGAAGCCCAGCGGATTTTACTGCGCTACGGCCATTCAGGGCTTTCGGTGGTGGATGAGGACAGTTGTTTAATTGGCATGATTTCCCGACGGGATCTGGACATTGCCCTACACCATGATTTTAGCCATGCGCCTGTGAAAGGCTTCATGACCACACAGTTGAAGACCATCACGCCAACTACGACACTGTCGGATATTGAAGCGTTGATGGTGACCTATGATATTGGGCGGTTGCCGGTACTGGATGGCAAAAACTTGGTGGGCATCGTAACGCGGACAGATGTGTTGCGCCAACTGCACCAGGAAAAAGCCCTCAATGCTAGACCCGATCTGGATGGTTTGTCTGGACAGGAGAGTTTTGTAGCCCAGGATAGGGATATCGTCGAGGGGCGGCTGGTGTCCTGTCCCCTCCCTGGCACGGTGCAGCGCTGGCTGCAGCAGCGTCTTTCCCCAGAATTATGGCAATTGCTGGGGGCGATCGCCCAGGATGCAGAAGCGCGGGGCTGGCAGATTTATCTCGTGGGCGGTGCGGTGCGGGATTTGCTGCTCAATGAAGGACAGTCGGCGCTGCGTTTGGAAGATATTGATCTGGTGGTGGATGGGGTACAAACCTCAGCGGATGGGGCGGCGGGGGTAGACCTGGCGCGATCGCTGCAGGCAGCCTATCCCCAAGCGCGCCTGCAAATCCATGGCCGCTTTCAAACCGCAGCGCTGCTCTGGCACCAAGATCCGGTCTTGGGATCGCTGTGGTTGGATATTGCCACGGCGCGCACAGAATTTTATCCTTATCCAGCGGCGAATCCTGAAGTGGAGGCAAGTTCCATCCGCCAAGATTTGTATCGCCGAGATTTTACGATCAACGCCATGGCCATTCGGCTCACCCTGCCGCGGCCTGGAGAACTGTTAGATTTCTTCGGCGGGTTACTCGATCTGCGATCGCGCCAGATCCGGGTTCTCCATCCCAATAGTTTTATTGAAGATCCAACAAGGATTTTTCGAGCCGTGCGCTTTGCCGTGCGCCTAGACTTTGCCCTCGATCCCCAAACCGAGGGCTATATCCGCCACGCGATCGCTAGCGGTATCTACCATCGTATTCAGATCGAAGTCGATAAAACTCCGGCGCTGCAAACCCGTCTCAAGCAAGAACTACGCTATATTCTCCAGGCTCCCTACTGGCGACCAGCTCTGCGACTGCTGGCAGATCTAGGTGCCCTATGCTGCATCCACCCCAAGCTAGAGTTAAGCGATCGCCTTTGGAAGCAACTGCAGTTACTCGATCGATGGCTCAAGCGATTTGATGATCAACCTCAAGTATCCCATTGGCAGATATTACTGGAAGTTTTAATCGCAGCCTTACCGGAGGGCGATCGCGGCCGCATTGCCAGCAATCTTCAACTGCCGACCGATAGCATTGAACGCCTAACCCAGCTCCATCTCAACCGACGGCATATTCTGGTGCAGTTACCCCAGTGCCAACGTCCTAGCCATCTCTTTCAACTGCTCCAGCCCTACAGTCTACCCACCCTAGTCTTGCTAGGTGCCACGGGCGATCGCGCTCTGCGTCATTCTATTTGGACCTATCTCACCCGACTTTCCCAGGTACAATCACCCCTCAATGGAAACGACTTGAAGGCGATGGGCTATAAACCCGGTCGGCAGTTCAAGACTATGATTGAGCGCCTGTTGTCCGCCATGTTAGACGGGGAGATTAGCGATCGCGCCAGTGCTGAACAGTTGCTGCGTCAGCACTTTCCCCTAGAGACGGATGGGATAAATCATGCCAGTAACAGATAGCGATCGCCCATGATCATCATCCATGATGATGTTGATTCTCAGGAGCTTAGGCAGATACCGATAGATCTACTTCATGAGCAACTGGAATCTCGGCAAGAAAGGCTCGATCTTCAGTAATATGAGGAATTTTGAGCTGGGAGTCAAACATCCCTCGACTGACTTGACGTTGACGAATGTGGCTAAAGCTATTGGGGGGAAGAATTCGCAAAGAGGGTGGCGGAACTTGAGATTGGCGAACAGTTTGATACGGCATATTAACCTGACCCAGCCAATATTCAAACCGCTGGAGAAAAGCACAGGGATCGGTGAGTGTGTAGCCAAACTTGGATGATTAAAGAAGCGATACTTCGGTGAGCCCATGGTCATCAAACCTCACCCTTGAGAACAATAAGGTTCATCCGAGATAGAACATCTTGACATTGGTACCATATTTATTCATAACCATCCTGCCTCTCGTCAACTCTGAGCCTTACCCTACAAACCCATCACAGTCCTAATGCAAACTAGGCATGACGACGCTAGACAACTGTCCACCGAGAGTTCCAGCCTTGAAACGAGCCTGTTGACCTGTCGTCTAGGTTCTAGAGATTCTGCGGGTGCAATCCTCCGGCTGGATGGGGTGTTGATGACGAGCGATCGCTCTCCAGGATGTCACTAATCGCTGACGTTTAGCGCACCATGCTCCCAGACAGCTCTTTGAGAGACATGGTAGTCTGCTACGATAACGCTCTGATTGCCGCGAGAAACCCCGTGACTGCTGAGATTTACACCTACAACTTCCCAACCCGGATTCGATTTGGGGCCGGTGCCCGCACAGAACTTTCCCAGACCTTGACCCAGCTCGGCATCCACCGACCGCTGATTGTCACCGATCGCGACGTGGTCACCCTGCCCTGGTTTTCCGAACTTCCCGCCGCACTCACCAGCCCCGTCGCCATGTTCAGCGGCGTATGGGGAAATCCGGTGGTCTCCCAAGTGGAGGCAGGGTTAGCGGCATGGCGAGACCACGGAGCCGACGGCATTATCGCCATTGGCGGCGGCGCGCCGATGGATGTGGCCAAGGCGATCGCCCTCATGGCCAACCATCCAGGGCATTTGTTCGACTATGAAGACGGTAAACCGGACGGGCGACCGGTGGATCAACCCGTGCCGTCCATTGTGGCCATTCCCACCACGGC
This sequence comes from Leptolyngbya sp. DLM2.Bin15, assembly GCA_007694125.1. Classification (GTDB taxonomy): domain Bacteria; phylum Cyanobacteriota; class Cyanobacteriia; order RECH01; family RECH01; genus RECH01. Next base: position 27,018 of record RECH01000126.1, on the reverse strand, counting down.
GGGTACCGGCAGCGAAGTGGGGCGCAGCACGGTGATTTCCGATGATCAGACCCATGCCAAAAAAATCATGTTTGACCCCAAGCTGCTGCCCGCCGTGGTGTTGGCGGATCCAGACCTGCTGCTGGGGCTACCGGCAGGGATCACCGCCGCCACAGGCATGGATGCCTTGACCCATTTAATTGAGGCCTATTTAGCCAAGGGATGTCATCCCATCTGTGATGGCATTGCCCTAGAGGGGATTGGACTAGTGTCTCAGCATCTCACCACCTGTGTGCAGTTTGCCCGACGCCTGCAGGGCGGAGAATCGCTCTCGCCTGAAGAACATCAGGCACACCTAACGGCACGGGGCGGAATGCTCAATGCTTCCATGATGGGCGCGATCGCTTTCCAAAAAGGTCTGGGGGTAACCCATTCCTGTGCCCATGCCTTATCCACCGTATGCAATACCCACCACGGGTTAGCCAATGGGGTGATGCTATCGGCGGCCATGCGGTTCAATATTGTCACCGAGGGCGATCGCTTTCTGCGGATGGCACGGGTGGTAAACCCATTGGCCACCAGTGGCTATCAGTTTTTAGAATGGATTGATTCCCTGCGGATGGGCATCGGTATACCCGGCACCTTAACGGAGCTAGAGGTTTCCTCCAACGTTCTAGATAAATTAGTAATGGTAGCAGAGCAGGATGGCTGCCATCCCCTCAACCCACGCCCGGTGACCAGGGATGATTTCTACGCCATTTACCAAGATGCCCTAGGCGTCGCCCCATAACCATACTCACCGTTACGGAGAATCCATGATCATGACCGATGTGCTGCATGTGATAAACCCCGCTACCGAGGAACTGCTGCAAGAGGTACCGGTGGATGATGGGGAGGCGATCGCTCAGAAAGTGTCGCGATCGCGATCGGCTCAAGCGGCCTGGCGCGATCGCCCCTTTGCCGAACGGGCGGCCTGTATGCGGGCATTTCGCGATCTGTTGGTGGAGCATCAAGAGGAACTAGCGGCCACCTTAACCGCCGAAACGGGTAAGCCGATCCGCCAATCGCTGAATGAAATCAAAGGTACGCCAGCGCGCATTGATTTTTTTATCGATCACGTACCCCAGGTTGTGGAACCACGGATCATGTACCAAGATCCGGCGAATACGCTACCGGGAACGGCCGCCCTCGAAGAAGTGCTCAGTTACGATCCCCTAGGGACGATCGCCAATATCTCAGCCTGGAACTATCCTTATTTTGTGGGCACGAATGTCTTTGTAGCAGCCTTGCTCACCGGCAATACCGTGCTGTATAAACCCTCGGAGTTTGCCACGCTGACTGGATTGGCGATCGCTGCCCTGATGAAGCAAGCGGGGGTGCCAGAGGATGTCTTTACGCCGATCATCGGCAGTGGCGTGGCCGGCGCAGCCTTGCTCAATCAGCCCCTAGATGGTGTATTTTTCACCGGCTCCTATGGGACGGGGATGAAGGTAGCCGCTGCTGCCGCCCAGCAGTTGGCAAAGGTGCAGCTAGAACTGGGCGGCAAGGATCCGGTCTATGTCTGCGAGGATGTGGATGTCGATCAAGTTGCGCCAGCGATCGCCGATGGGGCTTTTTACAACAATGGGCAAAGCTGCTGCGCGGTCGAGCGTGTCTATGTGCATAGCGATTGCTACGAAGCCGTGGTGGAGAAGTTTCTGGCAACGGTGCAGGCCCTCAAGCTAGGCGATCCCACCGATCCCAAGACCGACCTCGGCCCCCTCAGCCGCCGCCCCCAAATCGAAGTTCTCCAGCGTCAGGTGCAGGACGCAGTGGACAAAGGCGCAACCCTGCGCTGCGGCGGGCATCCGGTGGATCGCCCCGGCTGGTACTTTGCCCCCACGGTGCTCACAGAGGTGACCCACGCCATGACGGTCATGCAGGAGGAGAGCTTTGGCCCCATCATCGGCATTCAGCGCGTAGCCAGCGACGAGGAAGCGATCGCCCTGATGAACGACACACCCTACGGACTGACAGCATCGGTCTACTGTAGCGATCGCCAGCGAGCGACGCGGATTCTACAACAGGTTCGCAGCGGCACCGCCTACTGGAACTGCTGCGATCGCGTGAGCCCCTACCTACCCTGGACAGGCCGCGGCCATTCCGGCTATGGCTCCACTCTGTCCACAGACGGCATTCGCTCCTTCGTGCAGCCCCGCGCCTGGCACCTGCGCACGGTGTGAACCCCATGCCCCAGCCGGCCGATCTCTGACCCATCATGTCAAACGAGCGATCGCCACCCCGTCCTAGTCCTGCGGTGGACTAATCACCTGAAACAGGGCCGAGTAGTCCAAATCTGCCAAATTCTGCGCCATGGCTCGATGGAGAATCTGTTGTACACCATACAGTGCCGCTGGATCTTGCCCCACCGCCTCCGCTGCCGCGATCGCCAAGGTCATATCCTTCAGTAAATGCCGAGTAGGGAAATTAGGCTGCTCAAAAGTACGACTCACCATGCGATCGAGCTTCTTATCAAAGGTCGGCGCATAGAGAGCACTCTGGCGCACCACCTCCATAAATGTGTCTACCTCCACCCCGTAGCGCTGCACCAGCCCCAAGCTCAAGGCAAAGGCCGCAGTTAGGGAGCCAATCAACTGATTCATGGCTAGCTTGAGCGCCGCCGCCGTTCCCACCTCGCCCACATAGATCGGGTCAGGGCCCAAGTGCCGCAACAGCGGTGCATAGGTTTGGAACAGCTCCGGCGAACTGCCCACCATCACAATCAAACTGCCATCCTTGGCTTGGGGAATACTGCCCAACACCGGCGCTTCTAGGTAGCTGCCCCCCGCCTGCTGCACCTGCTCAGCGATCGCTTGACTTTCTTGGGGAGCGATCGTGCCCATCTGCAGCACCGTTTTGCCAGACAGTCCCGATGGGTCGCTCAAGAGCACCTGCTCAATGGCTGCTGCATCAGCCAGCATCAGCACGATACAATCAACGGAAGCCATCAGCGCGGTCGGGGACGATGCGATCGCTGCCCCTGCCTGCTGTAGAACTTGAGTTTTATCAAGCGTTCGGTTGTAAACGGTGAGCGGCATCTCTGCCGCCATCAGTCGATGAGCCATGGGCTCACCCATTAAACCTGTACCCATGAATCCAACCTGCATCGCCAATCCTCCAAACCTGGTCATTGCACCATAGGCATTATGCAATAGACCGCCGTCACCCTGCCGTCGTCTCTCGGGCGATCGCCAGGGTGACCTTGAGTTTCTTGCATCGCGATCGATCATCGTCCAAAGCGTCAGACAACTCGTCAGACAACTCGTCAGACAACTACCGCCATAGGGTAGGATGCGATCGCCCTTATTGTCCCTTTACCCCTCTTGGCAGCTCATGCAGGACATCCTTCAAGCCATCTCCAATAGTCCCCTTGCCGCCTTCACCATTTTGCTGTTGGTGGTGCTGATTATTCCTCCCATTTTTGAGCGGCTGCGGTTGCCAGGGCTCGTCGGTTTACTCGTCGCAGGTGTCGCATTGGGGCCCAGTGGTATCGGTGTTCTCGATGGCGAAACCGAAACCATGCACCTTCTATCTGACATCGGTAAGATCTATCTGATGTTTGTAGCCGGTCTAGAGATTGATCTGGGAGACTTTCGGAAAAATAAAAATCGTTCTCTTAGTTTTGGGTTAGCTACCTTTGCCGTACCCTTAATCACCGGTACGATTATCGGCCATCAATTTGGTTATGGCTGGAATGCTGCCATCTTAATTGGCTCTCTGCTGGCGTCTCACACGCTCCTGGGCTATCCGATCGTGCAACGGCTGGGCATTGTCCGAAATGAAGTGGTGTCGATCACCATTGGCGCAACTATTTTTACCGACATTGCAGCACTATTAGTCCTAGCCATTTGCGTATCTATCCACCAAGGAGAATTTTCCACCACAAGCTTTGTTTTACAGTTAACATCCCTAGCGCTTTACTCCATCGTAGTGCTGTTTGGCTTCGATCGCGCTGGCAAAGAATACTTTCGGCGCACCGGCGATGAACAGGGTAATCAGTTTCTTTTCGTGCTACTGGCCGTCTTCCTAGCAGCCGTCGGTGCTCAGATTATCAACATTGATAAGATTGTTGGGGCATTTCTAGCGGGGCTAGCGGTCAACGACGTGGTAGGCAATGGCCCCGTTAAAGAAAAGGTGGAATTTGTGGGTGGGGTGATGTTCATCCCCTTCTTTTTCATTGGCATGGGACTATTGTTAGATATTCCCCTCTTTATTGAAACTCTGACCCAACAGTATTCCTTCACCCTAGCCATCGTTTTAGGCTTGCTAGGCAGTAAATTGCTAGCCGCCCTGTTGATGAAAGGCTTCTTTGGATACGGATGGTATGGCACGTTTACCATGTGGTCGTTGTCGATGCCACAGGTCGCGGCAACCCTCGCGGCAGCCTTAGCAGGAGTCCAGGCCAACCTGATCAATAGCCAAGTGTTTAATGCCGTGATTGTGCTGATGTTAATCACCTCCCTACTTGGCCCACTACTCACCGAACGGTTTGCCACCCGGATGCCTCTGCCGAAACACTTTTTTGAAGAAGCACCCCAGGGCATCTGGTGGGAAACTCAGGCCCAGGAAAGCATCAAGGCCTTGGAAGAAGGACTGATTGCTCCCCCCCATGCCTTTAGTGTCGTGGTACCGGTGTCCAATCCGCTCACCACCATGTATTTGATTGAGATGGCTGCCTTGCTGGCCCGTCATGAATCAGGACGCATTGTACCCTTAGTGCTGTCTAAGGCCCATGTCCACATGGATGAACCCGATCTTGATCATGCTATTTTTCAAGCCCGCCGCCTCTTGACACGAGCTGTAGATATTGGCAAATCCTTTGATGTGACGGTGGAACCCGCCATTCGTATTGATGATGATGTTGCCAACGGCATTAGTCGCGTGGCGCGGGAGCAAGACGCGAGCTTGATTGTCATGGGTTGGGGGGAGAGCATAGGCTTGCGGGCGCGTCTATTTGGCAATGTCATTGACAATGTCTTTTGGTCGTCCCACTGTCCTGTTGCGGTGATGCGCTTGCTGGATGAACCCATCACCATGCGGCGCATTCTGGTGCCGGTGAAAAATGTTACACCTCAAACCATTCGTACCATTCAGTTTGCCCTGCTGTTTGCCGATGTCAATCAAGCCGAGGTAACGGTACTCCACGTGAGCGATCGCCGCACTCAAGCAGAATCAGTGACTGACTTTGAAACCAGCCTGTCGAATGTCCTGTCCACGGGCAGCTTTCAAAACAGCTTCAAAACTCGCCCGGCCATTTCCTCTCTCATTAGTGAAGACGTAGCCGGGACGATTATTAAAGCCTCTACGGGGTACGACTTGGTGATTCTACGATCGATTCGCCGCCGTACGGCTGGAGGATTAGCCGTCAGCGACGTAACGACGGAGGTAGTCAATCAACTTAGCTGCTCGCTCGTCCTATTTGGCGAACCCCATTCTTAGCCATGGATAGAGTCTTGCTGGATAAACCAGTCTCGCAGTTGACTCATCTGGTGGCAGGCGACTAATTGATCCAGGCTCTCACCATGGGTAAAATATCGAGCTAGATCTGCTAACTGGGCCAGGTGATCCTGAGTGGTTAACGTTGCCGGACTGAGTAGTAGAACAATGACATGCACAGCCTGGGCGGATTGTTCATGCGATACACCTTGGGGGTGAATGCCAAGAAGCATCTGGGTATTGGGCAAATCCTGAACCCGCGCATGGGAAATCATCACCCCAGGCAAACATTCACTGGCATAGCCTACATCATCCAACGCTAAGGACTGCAAGAGACGATCGTGGCGTGGATCATGGGCTGCGATCGCCCGACTCAGCAATACATCCACCGTTTCCGCGTAGGATGACGTTGCCAAATCAAATACCACCCGCTCCTCTGCCAATAGCCTTGGTAACCCTAAGGGCTGACGTGTCCCAAAACTGCGCATATCTTTCTCGGATGGATATAACACCAGAAAGCTAACCTGCAAGCCCGCTAATGTTTGGGGTAATTGTTCTAGCGATCGCTCATGGGCAACAGTCCCCTCTCTGGCACTCACAAGAATCGCTAAGTCGGTATCGCTCACCATCTCCTGAAGCTTCGTTGATAGATCCTGCCAAGACACTGCCATAAAGCTACTAGAAACAGCGATCGCCACGGATTGAAACTGCTGTCGAAATCGGTCTACATCGTCTTGAACAACGATGACATGAAGAGTTGCTCCCAACTGAATAGCTAAATGTTTGAGCGATCGCACCGCTTCATAAAAGCCTGGATTGTAATCAAGCATAGGTGGCAGAATCACCACCAATCGCTGAAAAGTGCTCACCGCATGGTCTAGTTTGCAAACCCATACCTGCTGATTGGATTGATCTAGCATTTGATCAATCACCGTGCCAAAGATGCGCTGCTGGGCAGAGTGCCGCCCATTCCAGCCAATCACAATATCGCTGACCCGTCGTTCCGTCGCAGCATCCACAATTCCAGATACCGGATTGCGAGCCACTCGTGTCACTGGATTGACTGGAATATCTAACTCAGCAGCATGAACCACCGCATGAGCCAGCAACCGTTCTGCTGCTGCCACATAGCTTTCTGTGTTCTCTATATCTACCTCCTCTGAGATGACAGTTAATGGAAATACTGTTTCCTCAGACTTGTTATCTCGGAGCATCGCTGCCATGTCCATCAAGGTTTCGCTGGTTGATGGATTGGCAAGGGGTACCAAAATTCGCTGGGGAGAGGTTCGTGGCTCATAAAGCTGCTCCTCTTCTTGCCGGGCAACTTCTCGACCAAATCGATCTACCACCCATGGGCCCAAAATACAGGTGGCAAAAATCATCAAAACCACCCCATTCAACACATCATCCCCAATGATTCCTAATTCATACCCTACCAACGTAGCCGCCAAGGTTGCTGCCGCTTCACAGGTGGACAATCCAAAAATTACCCAGCCCTGGGCCTTGGAATAGTTATAGATCCGACGGGTGATACCCGCCGAGATCCATTTGGTTCCAACGTTCGTGGAGAGCATAGCAATCATCACGACCCAAGCCGTCAGACCGCTCACCAAGACAGAAACATCGACCAATAATCCAATAAAAATCAGGAAAAAAGGAATAACAAAAGTTTCGCCAAAGAACTGAATCCGATTCATCAGGCGACTGCGTTCGGGAATGAGACGATTCAGTGTGAGTCCTACCAAGAAGGCACCCAAAATAGGTTCTGTCCCAACTGCCCGGGCTAGGTAGGCACCAATAAAGACAACTGCAAGGACAAAAATAAACTCGCTTTTCCCTCCATCAGATACATGACGGAAAAACCAACGGGCTAGGGGCGGAAGCAGATACACGACAGCAGCAATGTAAATAACCATCGATAAAATCAGCGACACCCAAAAGAAGAGGTTGAGTTCCCCTTCATACCCCCGTGCCACCACGACCAATACCAGTAGAGCAACGGTATCAGTTAGAATAGTGCCTCCCACTGTAGTTACCACGGCATCATTTTTCATGATACCTAGGCGACTAATGATTGGATAAGCCACCAAAGTATGGGAAGCAAACATACTAGCAATAAGGATGGATGCGGCCCAGTCAAACCCCAAGAGATAGCGAAAAATAACCATCCCCGAAATCTGAGGAATCATGAATGTAATGACTCCGAAAACTAGACTGCGATCGCGATTTTTACGGAACTGAGACAGGTCAATCTCTAGTCCAGATAAAAACATAATGTAAAGCAGCCCTACGTTCCCCAGCAACTCGATTGCCTGGCCTCGCTCCAAGACATTGAGTACACTAGAGCCTAGAACAACACCTGCCACAATGGGACCAATCAAGCCAGGCAAACGAAATCGTTCAAATAAAAGCGGCGTGACCAAAATCACGACCATACAAATCCCGAAGATCAAAATCGGATCTTCAACCGGCAACGCTAACCCCAATATTGATGCCATTGCTCTGTCCTGATAAGTGTTATGCAATGAAGGCACAAGAGATAACGGATATTCAAGTGACTTGATTATCCGTCAGCTATTACCATGGCGATTGAGTTATCTCTCTTTTATCTCTCTCGGATCAAAGAAAGGTGAACCCGTATTCTCTCGTCAGATGTCGTCACGTCAAGTCTGGGTCATCACCTTGAGGTGCCCGCCCTGTAGCCATCACCGTTCAGCCAAGCTCACGCCGAAGCCCTAAACCCCTCTCCTGAAAGGCAAAGGGCTCATATGTATTGAGCACCAAGGCTCTCGTCTAAGCTTGAAGGAGGGCTAGAGGGAAGAACTTATCTTGGTCTCTTTACCCAGAGTTGACACTACTTGTCAGACTGGCTACAGCTATCCCATGAGCGTGGTTGAGCTGCCCAACATCCCATCACAGTCTCTATGATACCGAGCCGATATCATCTCTCGAACTATAGCGTCAGCGCCACAAGTAGAGTCGTCACCATGACAACGACCGCTCGTCGTCAGCGATCGCTCCAATAGGTTTCCCATTGAATTATCTCCAGAGTGTCTAGGCAAGTATACGTGCAAGTCGTAATGCAACCAGCCAAGGACACCGATGGCTCAAGACATTGTAAAAATGCTGAACATCAGTCTCCTCTCAATGCCGACGAAGTTAGCTGACGGGCTAGGACTGAGAGATGTCCATCTTGGCCGTGGACACATGGCACAATGCCATGACCCCCTAAAGCCAAGATACGCCCCACGAATGGTTCCTCCGCTTCAAGTTCTGAGCTGTTTCATTGGAATAGATACCATGGAAAACAGGCAGAACAACTTGAATTAGGCTGACTTGCTTAATGTAGATGCATTGTAGCATTATATTTAGGAATGCTGCACAAGATATCCGGAAGCGATCGCCCCAATCATCTATAGGGGTCACACAGACTGCTGTCCCATCATGTCCATCAACACCTGCTGGAGAGGGCATCAAGCCACATCCACAAGGGCAACCTGATCAACCTCAGACCCTTGTCTGCTGTCTGCCAACGGCAATAACCTCAGACCCAAATTATTTGCAGATTCCCATGATTGTAGGACACGTTGGCGACAGCATAACGCATCATTGCTGGGGGCTTACGGTGTGTTGCGCTTTGCTCACACAACCTACATCCAATGTTACGTCCCAGTGAACTACCCGACGCTGATGCTACGCATGCAGCACGGGCTTCCCACTTCATCGGCAACAGCCTCCAGAACTCCGTAGCTCTATGGGTCTTACATTGCCTCCAAGGGCAGGAGCCCTAGTCTCCAAGACCCATGCATTTTCTTGCACCATTGCCTATGGGCTTGGTTTTCGCCTACGGCGGGGATGGTCAAGATGTAGCAACGACACCAAGATCTGCTTGTTTCCTCATCCACCCCGTCGCTGTGCCGCACTGCGCTTGGACTTCGACCCTAGGGTGAACATCGTCCACTCGCATGCATCCCGACGCTCAGCTACCCTAGAGCGCGGGACTTCTTGCCGCTTCGGCTACATCAAGAGATTGGAACAGTTCATTATCCCTAGCAGGATCTCGCTACGCCAGCATGGAAGCAACGTTGGCCGCCTTCAGCATGTGATAGGTGATCAGCAATTGAGTCAGCGCGAGGGGATAGCTTTGTAGAATTTCCCCTGTGGTGCCCACCAACTTACCGATATTCTCATTGCCCTCTAGGCTACAAAACTGGCCCAGATAGGGAACTTCTTGGCAAAGAACGCGCTCCAGTTCCCGCACCTGCTCCACCGTGGCATGACCGTCAATTTCTAGGACATCCACGGGTTTACCCATATCGCGATCGAGTTCGAGGCGAATCGCCGATCCAAGATGGTTCCCCTCTGCGTTCAGCATGTGGCTAAGGTCGGGATGGGGAATGGTGGGACGCAGTACTAGCCGCACATTCAGCAACAGATCATCGCCGGAGGAACCATCGGTGGGTGGATAGAAAGACACCACCACATCGGCCCACTGACGCTGAGGGTCGATAAAGGCAGCCGAGTCAGATGCCCGGGCCCGCAGTTGCTCCCGCACTTGCTCTTCCGTATAGCCTCGCTTCCGGGTATCCCGATTGACCTTCCACGACTCCCGCAGGGACTCGGGCGGTGCCAGATAGACCCGCACATCATAGCTATCCCTCATGCCTCGGGTGGAATAGCCCAGAAGCCCTTCCACAATCACAAACTTACCGGGTTTGATATATTCCGGTGCCTCAAATTCCCCGCTGGAGTGATTATAGATGGGCTTGAGAATTGGCTGACCGGTGCGCAACAAGCTCAAATGCTGCTGCATCACATCTAGATAGTTACAGTCAGGGTGAAGAGCCGAAATGCCTAGCTCTGCCCGCTGCTTACGGTCATATCGGTGATAATCGTCCGTGCAAATCACGGTGACGTTTTCTTCCCCCAACACTTGGGCAATACCGCGAGTCAGCGTGGTTTTCCCGGCTGCGCTATCGCCAACGATACCGAGGATAATAGGGCGATGGGTCATGGTGTCTCCTGATAGATCATCGAAGCGGCCAGGGGTGACTGTATCAGGCAAGACCGATGCATCCAAATGGGCGTGGGAGTTAGACACTGTAGATGAATCAAGCGCCACACAACGGTGTGCAATACCCTCTGTCATCCATCTACATAGGACAACAGAGGGCAGCTACTCCACCCTGGCGATCGCATCTGTGAAGCTGGTGAATTACAGTCCGTAATTTTTCCCATTTTAGAGGGTATTGGGGACACATCCTCAATTAATTTGAGAATCCTTCAGGGGGCATAGAATCCTCTCTCTGATGGGATTAGGAGGGCCGAACCGCCTCAACTGGATCAAGGGCAGCCCTAGGGGCGATCGCTTGCTGAATGGGCAGAATGATCGTGAAGGTTGTGCCCTGGTGGAGAATTGAGTCACACAGCAATTGACCGCCATGCTTGCCTTCCACAATTTGGCGACAAATAGATAGCCCCAGTCCTGTCCCTTTACCCGTGGGTTTGGTGGTAAAGAAGGTGTCAAAAATTCGATCCAGATGGTCGGGGGGAATGCCAGGGCCATTATCAGCGATGGAAATCTGCACGCGATCGCCCTCCTGCAGCGTGGAGATGGTGATACTCGGCGATCCGGGGTTGGATCCAATGGCTTGCTCTAGCAAAGCATCAATGGCATTACTAATCAGGTTCATAAACACCTGATAGAGGGAACCGGTGTACCCTTCGATCGAGGGAACAGAGCCATAGCATCGCACCAGTTGAATACCGCGCTTCAGACGATTGTGCAAAATCAGGACTGTGTTATCGATACATTCATGGAGATCCACAGGGCGAGGACGGGTTTCATCAATCCGGGAGAAATTGCGTAGGCTGAGCACAATTTGGCGGGTGCGATCGGCTCCAAGCTTCATAGACTGCACGATCTTCGGTAAATCATGCTCAATAAAGAGCAAATCAATCTCTTCTACTTTATCTTTGACAGAAACTGGAGCATCTGGAACTTCTATCTGATACAGATGAATAAGATCTAGCAAATCTTGAATATAGTCATTGGCATGAATCACATTGCCATAAATGAAATTAACCGGATTATTAATTTCATGGGCCACGCCAGCCAACATCTGCCCCAAGCTCGACATCTTCTCGCTAGCAATCAGTTGCTGAGCGGTGGATGCCTTGAGATCGTCAACCAAATGATCCACCTGCCGAATGAGATGGTTGAGCGACAGCGCCAAGATACCTACTTCATCTCGGGTCGTGACAGGAGCCTGCAGGGAAAAATCTGAGTCTTCCGCAACCCGTTTGGCGATCGCCGTCACCTCTCGCAGGGGGCGGGAAATAGCACGACTCGTATAGAAAGCCATCACCAAGGCGATCGCCACCGAGAGGATCATGCCTAAACTCATAATCATCGTGCTCGTGCGCTCGGCTTGGGTCAGCGCTTCCTCAGCCGCATCACCCTTTTCTAGGGCCGTTTCTAGAAGAGCATCCAAGGCTTGGGAAAACTGTTCTAGATCTGTGACTAGATCACTAATCTCAAACGCCAACAGTTGGTCTTGCACATCCAGCATAGATTCATAGGATTGCTCTTCCTCAAGCTGGTTGAGCAGCGATCGCGTTTCTCGAAAATATCGCCCTACGGAACGATTGTGGAGATCTACGATGGTTTGAAAACGATCGATTTCTATAGCTGATACTTGGGGTTCCTCAAGCTGATAGGCATGGATAAACTCAAACCATGCCAGCTGAAACCGTTCCGCATGTTGATTGAACAAGGCTTGATGATTGGGCAAGCGATCGGGCCAAAAGGTCACAGACACCACCTGTTGCTGCTGAATACGAGCGTGGAGCAAGTTTGTTTGCAGCCGTTGCAGCAGGGCAATATCTTCTAGGGTGCCTTCCCGAATGGCTTTGGCCTGCTCTCGATAGCTCAGACTCAGGGAAATGCCCGCCGTAATGCCCACCACAGCCAGCCCCAGCGCCATCAGATAGCCCACGGCAATTTTCTGCCCTACCTTTAAGCGGCCTAGCCACTGCCAGGCACGCAGAATGGGTAACTGGGTTGAGCTAGAGGACGTATCTAGCTCTGATTCAAGGATGGTGGTGCCCTGGGAGAAGGAGGGCGGCACAGACGACGACTTGGTCATGGTATGGCAGGATCCGCAGGTTAACAGAGCAGGCACAGGATGACCCAACACATCTGCCCTTGAGGACATCTGTCTTGGCAACCGTGGATCTGCTCAAGTAGCAATCACCAGGTCTACTGGGGACGTTGTGATCGCTAGGATGATGATCGAGACCATCGATGGGTTCATGTCGGATGGAACCATGGTTCCATGAAGCAGCATTCTAGACTCCACACATTTACAGGAGCAAGCTAGCCACGCTAAGTTGCCCATAGGTTGCCCAGTTTTGGGGATAGTCATAACGTTATACGAGAGACAAAAAGCCTAATGCTTCTTCAGCTCAGCGGCTCAGAACGTCACAGGATAGTCTGGATAGCACCCTTAATCGTTTAGCTACATCAATACTATGAAGCTAGGATCTTCCTCTCCTATTATTGGCGTCACCACCTACGGCCGCAACACCGACGATCAAGTCTACCTATTTGCCAATTATCTGGATGCCCTCCGCCGGGCCGGGGCCGTGCCCATTTTGCTACCACCGGGAGAGCAGCAGTGCGATCGCCTCTTGTCGTTAATCGATGGGCTGGTGCTCACCGGCGGCGGCGATATTGATCCCCAGCGCTACGGCGGTTCCGGCCATCCCACCATCTACCGGGTGGATCCAGAGCGCGATCGCTTTGAGATGACCCTAGCCCAGCTTGCCCTGCAGCAACCGAAGCCCATTCTCGGCATCTGCCGGGGTCTACAGCTCCTCAGTTTAGTGAGCGGCGCAGAAACCCTCGTGCCCCACATCCCCGATGTGTTTGGCACCCAAACGCTGCATCGTACGGAACAAGCCCGCCCCCTTGAGCACCCGGTCTATCTCCATCCTCGCAGTCGGCTAGCGACGCTGATGGGGGCCGAGACTATCTCGGTTGTGTCATGGCATCATCAAGCCGTCGATGTACCGGTACCTGGATGGACGGTCACCGGTCGGGCAGCGGATGGCTTAATCGAAGCTATGGAACATGACACCCATCCCTGGGCGATCGCTGTTCAATGGCATCCAGAAATGTCGAACCCCGATGATCCCCACCAGTCCGCCCTGTTTACCGCGTTTGTGCAAGCCGCCCAGACCGCCCAGACTGTCGATTCAGCCATCGGTGCCGGGGACGCACCGATCAGCCATGGGGACGGTTCGCCAGATCCTCTGGGCTATTGCAGTTAAACAAAATAGTGCGATCGCTGAGGGGCAACTCTTGCACGATCACCGTGGCCAGCCATCCCTGAAACGAACGGCCGCCTTGGGCAATATAGGCCTCCAAGGCTAATTGACCAGCTCGATGATAGAAACCACAGAGCGGCTCCCAGCGATCGCCCCGGCGCGGTAACCAGGCCACGCCAGTGCTAGGCAGGCGATCAGGAAGCTGGGCAACGTGGGGATGGAGAGCGGCAGCGGTTAGGCAAGGTAGGTCGCAGGCTAGGAGCAAGACCCAGTCCTGCGCCTCGGGGAGCGATCGCCAAGCTTGGCCCAGGGCAACCAGAGGACCTTGGGCCTCACTCTCATCGGACATAAACCTACAGCCGGAGGGCACCTGATCCCGGTAGCGATCGCTCCAAGGCGTGACCACATAGATCGGCAGCCCCAAGCCCTGGGCAACGCCACAGGTACGCATCAACAACGACTGGCCATCCACCTGAATCAACGCCTTATCGCGACCCATGCGGGTACTCTGCCCCCCCGCCAAAATCACCGCCGCCGTCATCTAGGCTCCAACTTGATTGAGGTGGCGGGCATCAGACCCCAATAGCAGCTTGCGATAGAGGCGGTCAAGCTGGATGGCCACCCCATCCCAGCTAAAGTAGTCCACCACGCGATCGCGGGCCGCCCGCCCCAACTGATCCCGCCAGTCTGGCTGACTGAGAATCTGATCAATCGCTTGGGCAAAGGCCGCAGCATCTCGCACGGGAGCCAAAAGCCCCGTCTCACCGGGCACCACCGTATACTGCAAACCCCCCACATCGCTAGCCACCACCGGCGTACTGCTAGCCATGGCCTCAATGGCAACCAAGCCAAAGGGTTCATAGTGGCTCGGCACCACACAAACATCCGCCGCCGCGTAGTACAACGGCAGATCTTCATCAGAAATTCGTCCAGGAAACCAGGTCTGTGCCTGCAAACCCAGGTCGGCCACAATGCCCTCGATGCGCTCGCGCTCGCGCCCATCGCTGTGCCCCGGACGGCTGCCACCACCGATGATCAACCGCAGGCGTTCATCTTGGCGCAGGTGCGACTGACCCACCGCCCGCACCACGGTTTCAATCCCCTTACGCGGATCAAAACGCCCTACATAAAACACCACCTTGGCATCGGCGGCAAGACCTAGGGCCTGGCGAGCTGTCGCCATACTCACATGGCCAAACCGCTCAATGTCAGTGCCGCAGGGAATTACATCAACCCGCCCATGGGACGATACCAGCGATCGCAAATGATCCCACTCTTGGGGACTAGTTGCCACAACCCGCTCTGCAGTCTCCAGACAACGCTGTTCCACTGCTAAGCGGGTCGTGGCGATCGCTGGTAGCGCATCCATAGACTGATATTTCACAGCACCGACAGAATGATAGGTATGCACCTGCTGCACCGATTGATGCTGCTTGAGCTGCATGCCCACCCAAGACGAGAGCCAATAGTTGGTGTGAATCAGCGGAAAGACATGACCGATGGATCGCTGGTAGCGCAAGAATTCCTGCACAAACATCGGCAAGTAGTCGAAGATTTCATCCCGAGGCACAAAGTCTTCTGGCCCTGCCGTTAAGCGGATCGTACGACAGTTGGGTAAATGCTCAACCACCCGAGGCTGATCAGCATGGGTCTGTCGAGTAAACATCGCCACGTCCCACTCCAATCGCGCCAAGGCTTCACCAACCTGACGAACATAGACATTTTGCCCGCCCGCTTCTTCACGACCAATATCCACGGACGGATCGCCGTGCACTGAAATTAACGCAATCGATGGATGATGAAGCGAAGAAACCATAGTCTTAACGCTTTCCAAGACTTCAAAAAGTGATCTAGAACTAAATAGAAACCAAACCCTGTACCGAGACCTATCTATAGAAAGGCTGGAGGTCATCACTCCCTATCACTACAAAAACAGGATGAGGACATCCGCAAGGATCCTGCCTAGGCTAGCGAGACAGCTCATCTATTGGCAAAAGCTCGGCGCACCGCAATATTTCTCAATATTACGACATCCATCTTAATTACCAATTGTGCCAGCCATTATTGCAAATAGTTAAGAATAATCCTCAGAATCAAACTATGTTCACAGGTAACAGTTTAAGGTCTAGAAAAATTTATAGGTTAATGAGTGAACAATGTCCAGCGATCGCAACTGAGCTTGACATTGGTGTTTCCATGACATGAGTTCTTTGAGGTAACTCATCCGTAGAAACAAGGCATAAATCTTAACATCCTAGACCTAAAAAACCTCGTGTATCTACTAAGCCTCGTATATCTACTAAGCAAGGTTTATGAAAAACCCATGACTTGCTTCTCCTAGTCATGAGCACATCAGCTATCAAAACGAGGTTCGGGTGACGTGGAGCTTCCCCAGGTATACGTCAGGAAACGTGGATATCCCCAACTCTATCCATGACATTACGGCATGAATCTCTCATCTTTCTATAAGCCGCATCACCACCTGAATCGCCACAGCCACGAAACTTTTCTGAATAGGATGATGGAGCGGAACAGCCATCCTCTACCTACCCACACATTATACCTCAAATACTTGCCATAGTTGAGCCTCAGCCACCATCTCCAACAGCCTACCTAGCCTTCCCCATGCATCTCAGCGAGCATTCTTGCTCCCGCCAGCAAGGCCGGCCTCCAGCACACACAGCATCCTGCTCTGGGATGGCTAGGAAAACCATGAGGAGTGATCGTTCACTCACGTTGACATTTCTAATTGATATAGTAGATTCAACATAAGCGAATCTTTAATTGTACGTAGACTATCCCGTTTCGCATCAGGTTTAACAGCTTTTATTGCCAGCTAGACGAAGGATTAACCTATGGTTCGACTGAGTAACGCGGCTGAATGTAACGGGGCTGACTTCCAATCTTAAGATCAACGTTCGATAAATCAACTTAAAGTCATGATTCTAGAATAATTCAGAGCATTAGCCCCAACATCATTAAAGCGAGCGTCAAAACCGAGCGTCAAATGTTGTTGTATCGATCAACCTTTAATCATCGTTCCATCGATTGCTCACCGATCACCAATGCCATGGTGTGTGACCATGATGCTCTATCTAAAATTCAGGACAGACTAAAATTCGGGACAGACTTCGGGCTTGCTATCCAAGGTTTACATTAGATGATTAGATCACGTCAGGGGGAAACCTAACCAGTTGACTTCAGCTCACTCCACTGCATCCACTCCCTAAGCATCAGCACAAGCCTATCGTCCGCTGCCTCCATGGCTAGCATTCCATCCCCCTAGGGAACGATGCATCTCACAGGTACACCGCTTCTTTAAAACCAATCCCAATCAGTCACGTCATCCTATCGATTCACCTCGGTTTCTCCATCGTTTATGTCTTACTCATATCCTATGAAGGCAACGTCTAATGATCACGACGGTATCTGGCTGACAGAAGGTGCAGAGGCAGATACCGAGAAATCTTTACCCCATCCTTCCCAGGCATCGCAAAACGATGTGCCCTCATCCCACTGGCTTGGGCAGGTCGCGTCTGACCTATCCGAAGATCTAACTGGGGATCAAGAGCCCGCCATCGATGACACTGAGGCTATCTTAGATAAGCCGGAGGGCACGCGATCGCTCCTGAACTATAGTAAAACCGCCAGTGATGATGCCGTAGGGGCTTTCTTCAAAGAAATGGCGCGCTATCCCTTGCTGAAGCCCGATGAAGAAGTGACCTTGTCCCAACGGGTGCGGTTCTTAGTGGAGGTGGAAGAGTGGCGCGATCGCTTGACCGACGAGCAAGGCAATCCACCCACCCAGACCCAACTGGCCGCCGCCGTGCAGCTCACAGAAGCCCAGCTAGAGCATCAGCTTGCCCTTGGGCGATCGGCCAAACGGCAGATGGTGCGATCCAATCTACGGTTGGTGGTCTCCATCGCCAAACGCTACCTCAACCGGGGCGTTCCCTTCCTAGATTTGATTCAAGAAGGCGCACTGGGGCTGAATCGGGCCACCGAAAAGTTTGATCCTGATAAAGGCTATAAGTTTTCAACCTATGCCTATTGGTGGATCCGCCAAGGGATTACCCGCACCATCGCCAATGATTCACGAACGGTGCGTCTCCCGATCCACATTGTCGAAAAGCTGAATAAGTTGAAAAAAGCCCAGCGGGATCTGCGTCGGGATCTGCATCGCAATCCCACAGAGCGGGAACTGGTTGAAGCCTTAGAAACCACCCCCGACCAGTTGCGATCGCTCCAGCAGGTGCGCCGCACCGCCCTATCGCTCAACCATCGGGTGGGCAAGGGCGAAGACACAGAACTGTTGGAACTCTTGGAGGACAGCACCACACAATCGCCAGAATCCCAGATCAATGACTCGATGATGCGCCAAGATATTTACACCATCTTGGGTGAAGTCTTGAACGAACGGGAGCGGGACATCATCGCCCTGCGCTATGGTCTACAAACGGGCGAATCCCATACCCTAGAAGAGGTAGGAGGATTATTCAATCTATCGCGGGAACGGGTACGGCAAATTCAAACCAAGGCGATGCGGAAGCTGCGACGTCCTCAGGTAGCGGCACGCCTACGGGGCTGGTTGCGCTAGGGGCAGAGGAGTCCGTGGAGTAGACCTACCCTAGATGAACGCTCAAATGTTTAAGCCTCTCCAGGGTTTCGATGGCCTAGCCCATGGGACGATGGCATAGGGTTGGTCGATCACGTCCAACGGCTCCTCCTGCCCAACGTTTCTCCTCTTCTCCCATGCCCACCGATCTGATCCCCTTCCTGGCCGGCATCACCCTACTCATTCTCTACCTCCTGTGGTCTGCCGCCACCGAAATGGGTACCAAGCCCTGGCGAAAATGACAGGCAAGTCATGGCACACTGAATGGCACACTAGATCTAGACCCATCAAGACCCTGGGTTTGTGCTCTCTGATGGCTGTTAGGCCAAACCAATCATGACTTTCTTTCAATTTGAAGCAGACTTTGTTGAATCCCTGCGCTGCATTCCCATGCAGATTCGCTACAAGCTAGATACCTGCGGCGTCAAGCTCAAACTCACCCATTGGCATCACCTCAGCCAAGGCGATCGCCAGGCCCTCCTAGAGTTACCCTGCGCGTCGCCAACAGAGATTGATCACTACCGCCAAGCTCTCCAGCAAATGATCACCCAATCCACAGGTCAACCCGCCGGTGAGCTGCCCTGCGATCCTGCCCCACCCTGGCTCGATGCCCAAAGCATTCCCGACAGCGTCCAAGCCAAGGCCGACGAATGCCAGGTGGCGATCGCCCTCCCTCAATGGGAAACTCTGACCCCGCTCCAGCGCTTTGCCCTGATCAAACTCAGCCGCTCTGGCCATGAAAACCGTAATTTTGTGCCCGCGCTGCAGGAATTTGGCGTTCTCTAGCAGGCTTGGTCGTCACCTGGGTTCAAGTCCTAGATCTATGGCATAGGATACCTTGACCGGCGTTCAATCGGACTGAGTAGCCAGCAATCGCCACTCGGCCACCAGCGTTGACGGCATCGGAATCAGCACATCAGCCTGTTGGAGCACCGGCAGTTCCAAGCGCAGAGGCACTGCTGGATCTAAGTCTAGGATGATCGGCTGCAGATCGTACTGTCCCACATTGGGTTCAGGGCGATCGGCATCGGTAAAAATCGGTTGGGATACATCAGCAGCCATCCAGGATTGACCGAGGGAGTTAGTCAACGTTAACGGCCGGCTGCGGTCAAGATCTGCCACCCCCGGAAACCCAACTAACCGCAGATACAAGGTTGTCTGACGATCGGGATTGACGCGCTTGAAAGCGATCGCCTGCCAGGACTTGCCATGCTGATCGTGCAGGGTCTGGCGAGATTGATAGACCATCTGTCCGGGCGCTTCTTCCAACGGCCGGATGGCTGCATAGGCTGGAGGATAAAACCAGCCCAGCGTTAAGATCATCATCAGTCCAACCAGGATGATCCCAGAGGTCAGATTACTCATTCTTATCCATAGCTCGCGGGTCAAACCTCTGATCTTACGGACTAACTGCATCTTGAATAGCCATTTGAAGCTCATCAGGAATAAAGACTGCATACATACCGCGCAGATCGCCCACTTGGAAGTCGAAGGCTAAGTCTTGGGGATAGTTATCTTTGACAAACTGAGGACGGTTATTCTGTAACCCGTGACAGGCCAGACAACTTGCCTCCACATCAATGCGGCGATAGTAGCGACTGCCGGTTTGATCCCCAAGGGTTTCTCGATCCCAAAAACCTACTAGATCTGGATGTTGCTCAAAGGCAGCGATCGCCATCCTTGCATGTAAGTTATCCGGTGCATGGTCTGGGTTACGATACTTACTGGCAAGTTGCTTAACCTGCCAGCCGTTCTCCTGGCTCAGTTTCTTGGCCTGCATTCCCACCGGCCGGCAAACCTCTTTCATCGTCTGCATCGTCGGCTCGTCGGTGCTGCCCTCCAAGGAGGAGGCTAGCCCTGAACGCAGGCCATCCAAGTTTTCAATCTCCTGCACCGCCCGCGCCAGATCGTCCGTATGCGGAACCGTAGGCGCAGCCCAAGCGATCGCCGGTTGCCCCAGCAGCCATACCATCACGCCCAGCAGCAGCATGTGTCCAACCTTGTTCCGAACAGAGATCCCCCATGGATAGCATCTCGACCCCAACCGCTTCCAGAATGTTGTCCAGTTCATCACAAGACCCTCAGTTACAATGCGCCCGCAGCACGATCGATCGTCAATCGCGCGGACTAAATATAACTATATGGTGTTATGACTATATCGTCAATTTTCGGAGGCTCCCTAGGAACCCGTAGTGAACGGCGTCCCCCAGAATCTCCAGTTCTCCTTATTAAAGGGCGATCGCCATTTGTGGATCAGGGCAGACTCCAGCCGCTGGCGCTGGCGAGTATCCACCGGGGCATCGCGCCAAAAGGCGATATTCAACGACGAGGGACGCTGGTGGCGCTGATGGATCTGGCGATAGTTCATCAGATAGCGCTTACAGTCATGCAGTCCTTTCCAACGCTGGTTCGACTTCACCGTTTCGCCCACGTAGAGCAAGACGGGTACCGTGCAGTCGATCACAAAATAGAGGGCCGCAACGCCAGCATCATCAGCTTTCCAACGCCAAAACTCGGCATTTTGGCGAGGCAACTGGAAGGGATCGATACCCTCCGCATCCAGGAGCGGTTCGGCAGCAGCATCAAACAAGCTGGTCTGCTGTAGTGGTGGTGCAATCGTGACGGTACGTTGAAAGGCAGCGATCGCCTCTATCCAATGCACCAAGGCATCGTGACTCATTTCTAAACTCGGCTCCACCAGCGTCGGCCGCTGCAATGTCCGCAAATGGTCAGCAGAAAAAAGAGATATCTGGGTCTCAGATCCGGGGGCATGGGTCATGGGGGGCGATCGCAATCTAGGGGACGTTCGAACAGGGATAGTCAGGCGGGGATCGGTAATCGGGGCATCGATAAAAATCCATCGCCACTATAGCCCACATCCAATATCCCCTTCCAATATCCCCTTCCAATATCCCCTTCCAACATCCCCTTCCAGCACCCATCGCTCAAGCAAAACAAGCGGCGATCGCCGCTTAATTTTCCAACCATGTGTTCGATTCTGAGTTTTGGCGGAATACTAATAAAGACGGGCTTAATTTTTTTACTCAGAGAGTATTATGTTGCTGCCCCCTAGCTCGTTACCATCGGCCACGTTCCCCTAGGCGTGACTAGGTCAGAACCTAGCCTAGAAACCAACGCCGTCATTGTGTTATCCAGTTAAGGTCTATGACATCCCCTAAAGCCAATCTTCTGGTTATTGATGATCAAGTTGATCACGTGCGGATGATGTCGGCCCTCTTGGTGCAGCATGGCTACGACGTGCGCAAAGCCCTGTCGGGCAAAATGGCGCTCAGTACCATCCAGGCAGAGCGGCCAGACTTGATCTTGCTGGATGTTCGGATGCCAGACATGGATGGCTATGAACTTTGTGCCACCCTCAAGTCTCAACCGGATACCTGCGATATTCCCGTGATCTTTTTGAGCGCCGAGGATCAAACCCAAGAAAAAGTTCGGGCCTTTGACATTGGCGCAGTGGACTACATCACGAAACCCGTGCAAACCGGGGAAATCCTAGCGCGCATCTCTTGCCAGCTCACGATTGTGCGCCAAAAGCAACAGCTTTTAGACCAAAATAAACGCCTGCAGCAGCAAGAAGACTTGATGCGTCAGAGTATGAGGCAAGAGCGGCTGTTGCGCCTGATTACCCAGCGGATTCGCCAATCTCTCCAGCTCCAAGACATTCTCAATGCAGCGGTGTCGGAGGTGCAGCAACTGCTGTCTAACGATCGCGCTTTGATTTTCCGTTTTCAAGCCGACTGGAGCGGCACGGTGATCGCCGAAGCCGTCAGCGATCCGTCCTTCAGCATCATTGGCGAAACCATCCATGATCCTTGCTTCGCCTCACATTGGCACCGTCCTTATGAACAGGGGCATATCCGCGTCATTGATGACATCACGCAGTCGTCGCTGCAGGCCTGTCACGTTGAGATGCTGGAGGCTTTGCAGGTCAAGGCCAATTTGGTGGTGCCGATCCTGCAAGCTGAGAATCTATGGGGCTTGTTAATCGTGCAGCACTGCCGACAGCCCCGTGCTTGGCAACCGTGGGAGGCATCGATGCTCCAGCAATTGGCAAGCCAACTGGCGATCGCCATCCAGCAGTCAGAACTCCACCACCAGCTCCAGCATCTCAATAACGATCTAGAGCGTCAGGTAAAAGCCCGCACCACCGAGCTCCAAATTGCCTTTGAGTTTGAAGACACCCTAAAGCGGATTACCGACAAGGTGCGGGATACCTTGGATGAAGATCTGATCCTTGAAACCGCCGTGCGCGAACTCACCCAAGCTCTGGGCGTCTGCGGCTGCAATGCCTCTCGCTACAATCTACAAACCGGACTAGCCACCGTGGTCTATGAATACACCACCCTACCCGGCGGAGATTACAAAGATCGGAGCGTGGCGCTCTCAGCCTTTCCAGAACTCTACCAGCCTCTCATGCAGGGCGAGTCTATTCAGTTTTGCTCCCTCTTACCCAATGCCGATCGCGGCCCGGTGGTCTCCCTGGCTTGTCCGATCTTTGATGACCAGGGTATTCTCGGCGATCTTTGGTTAATCGATCACACCTACCATGCCTGCTCAGAGCAAGATCTACGCCTAGTGCGACAGGTGGCTAATCAATGTGCGATCGCCATCCGCCAAGCTCGGCTCTACCAATCGGCCCAGGCCCAGGTACAAAATCTCGAACGTCTCAATCGCCTCAAGGATGATTTCCTTAGCACCATTTCCCACGAACTGCGCACCCCCCTAGCCAGCATTCGCGTCGCCACCCAGATGTTGCAAATCACCTTCGAGCAACTGGGGATCACCGACGAGCGCGCCAATCGCTACCTAAGCATTCTCCACCAGGAATCGATCCAAGAGATTTCTTTGATCAACGATCTGCTGGATCTGCAGCATCTGGATGCCGGTACCAAACCCCTAGAACTCGACACCATTGATCTGAAAGCATGGTCAGCCTCGATCGTAGACACCTTTCAAATTCGGGCAGAAGCCCAGCAGCAGACCTTTGCAGCCGAGATTGCCGAAGACTTGCCGCCCATTGTCACCGATCCGGCTAGCCTCAAGCGGATCATGACCGAATTGCTGAACAATGCCTGTAAATACACCCCACCGGGCGATCGCATCCTGCTGGCTGTGCAGGTCAAAGACAACCAGCTCCACCTGAGGTTTCAAAACTTTGGCGTGCAGATTCCCGATAGTGAACTGCCCTATATTTTCGATAAGTTCTATCGCATCACCAACAGCGATCGCTGGAAACACGGCGGCACCGGTCTAGGGCTCACCCTCACGAAGAAGCTGGTGGAATATCTCGGCGGCACCATCCAGGTCTACTCCCCAGAGCAATCAACCTGTTTCACCATTTGCCTACCCCTCCGCCCCGTCCGCCCGCCTGAGGAGGATCCATCACCCACCGATACGTTGACCGATGACGATTACACATGACGATTGCACATGACGATAGGTAGGTGGACTCCATGCCATGAAGCTAAGGTGCCGGGTTTCGGCTTCGCTCAACCCTCGTCTTATTTCGCTTAACCCTCTTCTTATCAGGATTTGAGCATTGAGCGAAGCCGAAATGCTTGCCAATGTATCAGGATTTGAGCATTGAGCGAAGCCGAAATGCTTGCCAATGTATCAGGATTTGAGCATTGAGCGAAGCCGAAATGCTTGCCAATGTATCAGGATTTGAGCATTGAGCGAAGCCGAAATGCTTGCCAATGTATCAGGATTTGAGCATTGAGCGAAGCCGAAATGCTTGCCAATGTATCAGGATTTGAGCATTGAGCGAAGCCGAAATGCTTGCCAATGTATCAGGATTTGAGCATTGAGCGAAGCCGAAATGCTTGCCAATGTATCAGGATTTGAGCATTGAGCGAAGCCGAAATGCTTGCCAATGTATCAGGATTTGAGCATTGAGCGAAGCCGAAATGCTTGCCAATGTATCAGGATTTGAGCATTGAGCGAAGCCGAAATGCTCAAATCCTGATGTCTTCCCACGTATGAACCTGGCTTAGCTGATCGGGGAGTATGGGGGAATACACTTTCCTCTCCCTAGAGACCGCTATGGTGGAGGGTGCCAGATACTCAGCCACCATGGACTTACACAGTGTTGATACCTATCGCCGCCCCAAAAACCTCCAAGAGTTGGGGGATTGGCAACCCACCTGGGCTTGGCTAGCCGGAGGCACCTGGCTGTTTACCGAACCCCAATCCCAGGTGCAAACTCTGGTGGATATGCAGGAGTTAGGCTGGGACGAACTCACGGTGACCCCTACCGGTTTGACCATCGGGGCCACCTGTCCCATGCAGCGCCTGATCAGCGATCGCGTCCCAGAGCCCTGGATCGCCATGCAGGCCCTGCAGCGGGGTGTGCAGGAACTAGCGTCCTTCAAAGTGCAAACCTTGGCGACCGTGGCGGGCAATCTTTGCTTAGCGCTACCGGCGGGTACCTTTGCGCCGGTGATGGTGCTGCTGGATGCTGAGTATGAGCTGTGGACACCGGCGGGGGCGATGCGGCGGGTGCCGGCCCAGCAGTTTCAAACTGGGGCAAGGCAAACGATCTTGCAGCCGGGGGAAGTGCTGCGCTCCATGCATATTCCCGCCCAGTCTATGACCTGGGCCACCAGCTATCACCGGTTTTGCTCAGCATCAGCGGGGTTGGCGATCGCCCTGGTCACCGCCGCCTACGATCCCGTGGCGCAACGGGTACGGTTTTGCATCGGTGCCTCGGTGGGCCGTCCCTATCTGGTGCAGGCCGAGGGCATTCCCACCACCGCTCAGCTTGCCGATCTGTTAGACGCCCAGATTCCTGCCAGCGCCTACCTCGACGACACCCTGGCCAGCGCTGCCTATCGTCGTCATCTCACCCAGGTGCTGATGGCGCGATCGCTCTCCGACCTGCCCTGTTAATCTCCGCATGTGCCACCTATGACAGAGTCTTTTTCCCTTCAGGTCAACCATCAAGCCCGCACCGTTTCCTGCACCGCGGGCACCAGCCTCCTCAGTTTGCTGCGCCAACAGGGCTATGTGGGGGTGCATCGGGTCTGTGAAACCGGTGACTGTGGTAGCTGCACCGTCTGGGTAGATGGCGAAGCCGTACATAGCTGTATCTATCCCGCCCGCCGGGCCGAGGGGCGATCGCTGACCACCATCGAAGGACTAGGTGGCGACAGTCCCATGCAGCGAGCCTTTTTGCAGGAACAGGGATTTCAATGTGGCTACTGCACGCCGGGCATGATCATGAGTGCGGAGAAGATGACCGCCACCACCCCGGAGGAAATCCGCCAGCAGATGGACGGCAACCTCTGTCGCTGCACTGGTTACCAGGCGATCGTGGCTAGCATTGCGGCGGGGAAGCAGGGCGTGGATCGGACATCTGAGACCAGCGTTTGCGATCGCGTCGGGGAGAATGTGCCCAAGCAGGATGGCCCCGATATCGTCAGCGGCGCGCCGGTCTACACCGATGACATCGCCCCAGCGGGATTGCTGCACCTGAAGGTGGTGCGATCGCCCCATGCCCATGCCCGCCTGCGGCGCATCGATACCCAGAAAGCGAAGGCCCTGCCCGGTGTGGTGCTGGTGCTCACCCACGAGGACGTAGAACGCCGCCCCTATTCCACCGCTGGCCACGGTGCGCCGGTGCCCGATCCCCACGATCATTACCTATTGGACAATAAAGTCCGGTTTGTGGGCGATCGCGTGGCGGCAGTGGTGGCCGAAACCGAAGCGATCGCCATCCAGGCCTGTGAGCTGATCGAGATCGACTACGACCTATTACCCCCGGTGCTCAACCCGGTGCTGGCCATGGGCGATCGCGCCCTGGAGATGTTGCCCGATGTGCCACCCCCGCCGGCCCCGCCCGTGATCCACGATGAGCCGGAGTCCTTCCAAATCCACGACGCGGCCCACAACATTGCCGGGGAGGTAGTGCTAGAAAAAGGGGATCTAGCAACGGGTTTTGCAGCGGCGGATCTGATCCTAGAACGCACCTACCAGCTCCCAGCAGTGCAGCACGCCCACCTCGAACCTCACATCAGCCTCAGTTGGCTAGACGACGACGGCACCCTGACGGTGCGCTCCAGCACCCAAGTCCCCTTCCACTGCCAGCGCCTTCTGTCGGAACTATTTGACCTGCCCCAGGATCGGATTCGGGTGTTTAAGGCTAAAATCGGCGGCGGCTTTGGCAATAAGCAGGAAATTCTCACCGAAGACCTTTGCGCCTGGGCCACGCTGAAAACCGGTCGTCCCGTGCGCTGGCAGTTTAGCCGCCAGGAAGAATTTACCGCCACCACCAGCCGCCACGCCACCCACATCACCCTCAAAATTGGCATGACCCGCGACGGCACCCTCACCGCCATGGACATGGGAGCGATCGCCAACACCGGGGCCTACGGCAACCACGGCACCCAGGTGGTCTTCCTCACCGGCAGTATGCCCTTGGGGCTATATCGCTGCGCCCATCAGCGGTTTGTGGGGCGATCGGTCTACACCACCACCATGCCCGCCGGAGCCTTTCGTGGCTATGGGGCCACTCAGGGGGTCTTCGCAGTGGAATGCCACCTGGATGAAATGGCCGCCATCTTGGGATTAGACTCCCTCACCCTACGACAGCGCCAGGTGAT
>RECH01000251.1 GCA_007694125.1 Leptolyngbya sp. DLM2.Bin15 | reverse complement strand
AGTCGATCCTAGACAACCAGGCACCTATCTACTTGGAGTTGAGTGCGACGGGGCTACCTACCATTCATCAAAAGCGGCACGCGATCGCGATCGCCTGCGTCAGCAAGTCTTAGAGCAGTTGGGGTGGAAAATTTATCGAATTTGGTCTACAGATTGGTTTACCAACTCCAATCTTGAAACCCAAAAACTAATCGCGCACATACAAACACTAATCACCTAACAGATCTGTTATTTTTGAAGTTACTCAAGAGCGATCGCTCTTCTAGCCTGGTGCTTGGTGTAGTGAGAGGGCGATCGCTCTCCTTAATTGACCGGGTTTCGACTTCGCTCAACCCTCTTCTCATCAGGATCTGGGCTACGTCCTGCCACTTAACTATCGCCTTCAGGAGTCTCTGGATCGATAGCATCATCCGGTACCGGATCATCCGTTGATTCACCCGACTCCGGATCGCTCCCCTGCGCATCAAGCAGCTTCCAATCATCCAACGGACGGCTGACCGCATCTTCAAAACTCGGCGTCACCAGCAAAACATCCAGCGTCTCCAACCCATCCGGGGCATCGGCCGGTAGATCGCGATGGGCATAGAGGGCACTGCGGTTGAAATCATAACCTCCCACCGTCAGCGATCGCTCCTCTTCCTCACCCTCAACCGTCAGATTAATCACCGCCAGCGGTTGATGAAAACTAAACACCTCCCAATCCTCCGCCGGCACCGATAGGGTGCGATCGCTTTCCCCCGACACCAGCAGGTTGAGCAAAAAGGCAATCGAGGCATCATTGGCCGGCATCTGCTCCGGCTCCAGCATTTGCCAACGCCCCTGATCATCGCGCTCAAACCGCAGAGTGCGCAGTTGGGTGGTGAGGGTGAAGGCTTGAATGTCCTGTTCTTCAAAGGTAAACAGAGATTCCACGCCGTCTACCCGAGACGCTGCCTCAGGCGATCGCTGGGTTTCTAGTATGACCACCCCCGCGCCTAGGATTACAGCGATCGCCACCAACCAAAGCGTAGCCGACTTGAATTTCATACCGATCCTCCTCCTCAAAGCTGTCATCGAAAGACAGGCCGAACTATCCTAGCGAGAATTGGGGGCGATCGCTGGTTTTCGCTCCAGCATCACCCAAAACGTTGCACCGTTGGCAGCCGAAATGCCAATTTTGCAGCAAAGCCGATCCCAGGGTAGTACCACAGAGGTTTTTAAGGCACTATGATCTATGGCTATAGGCGATCGCACCGTAGGTTGATGTTATGACACCAGATTTTGCATCTACGAAACCAGGCTCTCATGCAGCTACCGCCTGGCACACGCTGGATCTGGAGCATGCACTTGCACAACTCGAAAGCGATCGCTATCAAGGGCTAACCCATGCTCAGGTACGAGCGCGGCAAAAGACCTATGGCCTCAATGAGTTAGAAGATCGGGGCGGGCGCAGCACCTTCAGAATTGTACTGGATCAATTCACCAACATCATGCTGCTGATGTTGATGGCTGTGGCCGTCGTATCGGCCGTTTTAGATATTCGGGATGACGACTTCCCTAAGGATGCGATCGCCATTTTTCTGATCGTCATCCTCAATGGCATTTTGGGCTACCTGCAAGAAAGTCGTGCCGAAAAGGCCCTCGCCGCCCTGAAGCAATTATCCGCCCCCACCGTACGGGTTTTGCGGGATGGCAAGGTGCTGGAAGTAGAGGCAAAACATCTGGTGCCAGGCGACATCATGCTGCTGGACGCCGGCCGGCAGATCTCAGCCGATGGTCTGTTGCTGGAAGCGAGCAATCTCCAAGTACGGGAGTCGTCCCTCACGGGGGAAGCAGAAGCGGTGATGAAGCAAGCCACCCAGCCGCTGGATACAGAAGCCTCCCTGGGCGATCGCACCAACATGGTGTTTCAGGGAACAGAGGTAATCAACGGTCGCGGCACCGTGTTGATCACCAGCACCGGAATGCAGACAGAACTGGGGCGCATTGCCACCATGCTGCAGGAGGTGGAGGCCGATCCCACGCCGCTCCAACTGCGCATGACCCTGTTGGGCAATGTGCTGGTGGGTGGATCCCTCACACTGGTGGCGCTTGTTGTTGTGGGAGGGGTGCTCTATGCCGGGTGGGATGTTTTTGAAGATCTGCTAGAAGTATCCCTGAGTATGGCGGTAGCCGTCGTTCCAGAGGGATTGCCCGCCGTGATTACTGTCACCCTTGCCCTCGGCACCCAGCGAATGGTGAAACGCCATGCCCTGATTCGTAAACTACCCGCCGTTGAAACCTTAGGTTCTGTAACCACCATCTGTTCAGATAAAACCGGCACCCTAACCCAAAATAAAATGGTGGTGCAGCAGGTGGGACTGGTGGAAGAGTCCGGGCTGAGTGAATTGACCATCACGGGGGATGGCTATGAACCCTTGGGAGAATGCCGGCAAGGCGGCGTGGCGATCGCCCCCCATGACGCCCCAGCGCTAAGGGCGTTGATGGCGGCCTGTGTGTTGTGTAACGATGCCATCCTGCAAAAGCAAAGCGGGGTATGGAGTATTTTGGGCGATCCCACAGAGGGGGCGCTGCTCACCCTAGCGGGAAAAATTCAGTTTGATCAACCAGGTTGGACAGAGCAATTTCCCCGCCAGACCGAATTTCCGTTTACCTCCGAGCGCAAGCGCATGAGTGTTGTGGTATCAACCCAAGGGCGCTATGGCAACCGAGATGTTCCCCATCTATCCACCTTGCTGAACACCGATGCCTCCTCGGTCTTATTTTGCAAAGGATCACCAGAACTGATCCTAGAGCAATGTACAAGGGTGCAGGTGGGCGATCGCCTGCAGGTTTTAACCAGCGATCTACAGCGGCAAATTCTCCAGCAAAATAACCAACTCGCCGGTAAAGGTCTACGAATTCTAGGATTTTCCTATCGACCCCTAGAGTCCGTGCCTAGCGAACGCTCTGAACAAACTGCCGAACAGGAACTCATCTGGCTCGGTTTGGTGGGAATGCTCGATGCCCCCCGTCCTGAAGTACGAGAAGCGGTGAAACAATGTCGGCAAGCGGGTATTCGTCCCATTATGATCACCGGCGATCATCAACTCACCGCCAGGGCGATCGCTGAAGATTTGGGCATTGCCGAGCCGGGTACCTTGGTGCTCACCGGGCGCGAACTCGAACATCTAGACAGCCAAGAGCTAGAAGAGCATGTCAAGCATGTCAGTGTCTATGCCAGGGTATCCCCCGAACATAAACTGCGGATTGTCCGCGCCCTGCAGCGTCAAGGCAAAATTGTGGCCATGACCGGCGATGGCGTTAACGATGCTCCAGCCCTCAAGCAGGCCAATATCGGCATTGCCATGGGCATCACCGGCACCGACGTCAGCAAAGAAGCCAGTGATATGGTGCTGCTGGATGACAACTTTACCAGCATCGTAGCGGCAACAGAAGAAGGGCGAGTGGTCTATTCCAACATCCGTCGCTTCGTGAAATATGTGCTGGGCTCTAATATTGGCGAGGTGCTGACGATCGCCGCCTCTCCCATCTTGGTGCCCGGGGGCGGTGTACCGCTGATTCCCCTACAAATTCTCTGGATGAACCTGGTCACCGATGGCCTGCCAGCCCTTGCCCTAGCCGTAGAACCTGCCGAACCGGATGTGATGCAACGACCGCCCCATGATCCCCAAGAAAGCATCTTTGCCCGGGGGCTCGGTAGCTATATGCTACGCATTGGGCTGGTGTTCGCCATCATTACCATTACGCTGATGGTCTTTTCCTTTCACTTCACGATGATTGAAGGACATCCCGAACGCTGGAAAACCATGGTGTTTACCATGCTCTGCCTCTCCCAGATGGGCCATGCGATCGCTGTTCGCTCTGACTCTCGTCTGACCATTGAGATGAATCCCTTGTCCAATGTGTATGTATGGGGTGCCGTGATTGTCACAACGGTGCTGCAACTGATGCTGATCTATATTGAACCCCTACGCCTGTTTTTTGGTACCCAGGTGTTGAATGTACCGGAACTAGCGATATGCTTCGGATTTAGCACCCTTTTATTTGTCTGGGTCGAACTCGAAAAATTGTTCATTCGATGGTATCGCTCAGGGAAGGGCTAATCTGCGATCGCTCATGTATTTGAAATCTTTGCACCTCCGCCACTTTCGTAATTACCACGACCAAGCGGTGATGTTCCAAGCGCCTAAAACTATCTTGGTAGGCGACAATGCCCAGGGAAAATCCAATCTGCTAGAAGCGGTAGAACTCCTGGCAACCCTGCGATCGCACCGAGCCAGCCGCGATCGCGACTTGGTGCAAGATGATCAAGCCAGTGGTTCCATCACCGCCACCCTCGATCGCGACACCGGGCCCGTCGATCTATCCATCCTCGTGCGCAGCAGCGGTCGCCGCACCCTCCGCCATAACGGCCAACCCCTGCGCCGCCAGCTAGATTTTCTGGGCGTGATGAATGCGGTGCAGTTTTCCAGCCTAGACCTAGAACTTGTGCGCGGTGGGCCGGGTCTACGGCGCGATTGGCTGGATGTACTCCTCACCCAGCTCGAACCCATCTACGCCCATCTCCTCCAGCAGTACAACGCCACCCTCCGCCAGCGCAATGCCCTGCTCCGCCAAGTCCATGGCGGCCTCACCGCCGATCCGACCCAACTAGCCATTTGGGACAGTCAATTGGCCACCATCGGCACCCACGTCATCCGCCGTCGCGCCCGGGCCATTCACCGCATTGCGCCCATTGCCGCCCAGTGGCACCACGCCATCAGCGATCGCACCGAAACCTTAGACATTCGCTATGCCTCTAATGTCTCCCTGGCCCAGGATGATCCCACCGCCATTCAGCAAGCCTTTTTAGACCAAATCCAGCAGCGGGCGATCGCCGAACAGCACCAAGGCACCAGCCTCGTTGGCCCCCATCGAGACGACGTAGACTTTCGCATCAACCGCACCCCGGCCCGTCAGTATGGCTCCCAAGGGCAACAGCGCACCCTAGTGCTATCGATTAAACTGGCAGAACTAAAACTCATTGAAATGGTGATCGGTGAACCACCGCTCTTGCTCCTCGATGATGTGCTGGCAGAACTGGATCTCACCCGTCAGAACAAACTGCTGGAGACCATCCAAGATCGCTTTCAAACCCTAATCACCACCACCCACCTCAGCGCCTTCGATGCCCAGTGGCTGCGATCGTCCCATGTCTTAACCGTCCAAGCCGGCAGCATTAAAACCTAGACAGGTCGAACCTCTGTCAAAAATTGCCCCGAGATCAAGATATGGTACTTAGAAACAACCGGGGCAACAAGCCTCACCGACTCCCTAAATGGTATGAAGATTCATTACGATGCTGAGGTGGATGTGTTGAGTATCATCTTTATCGATACGACGGTGATCACCAAGTATCTCGAAAAGGGGATCGCGGTGGACTATGCAGAGGATGGGCAACTAGCCGGGATTGAGGTTTTGGCAGCAACCAAGCAGTTTGGCGGCAAATCTACCCTACAGCAAGTCGTGATTGAGGGGCTGGGTCTGGCTTCGTCAGGGTTCTAGGCAGAATTCTAGGCAGAACTCTAGGCAGAATAGGTCTCCGGGTTTGGATGATCAACCTGAGAAAGGTGGCTTGAGGTTCGATGGTAGGCGATCGCCTGCCTTGTTGTATGACCCGTGAGTTTCACCCTGTATCCAAGTCCTTGCCCTGCCCACCTGATTCAGATCCTTCCATCTTGGCTCCCGACGCCACCCCCATGGTCAATTTGTCCACCTACCGCACCGGTTCTTTTCAACGGGGGCGACCCGGCTGGGTGGTGATGCTGTGGTGGCTCGTGCAAGCGATCGCCTTTCCCCTAACGCCCCATCCCTGCAATGGCCTACGAGTGGCCCTGCTGCGATTGTTTGGAGCCCGCCTAGGCCAAGGGGTTGTGATTCGCCCCACCGCTCGGATTACCTTTCCCTGGCGAGTGGCCATCGGCGATCATAGCTGGATTGGCGACCACGTGGTGCTCTACAGTCTGGATCCTATTCACATCGGCTGCCACTGCGTGATTTCCCAACGCAGCTATCTATGCACCGGCAGTCACGATGTGGCATCGTCCCAGTTTGATCTACAAACAGCATCGATCACCGTCGGCAACGGCGCATGGATCGCCACCGATTGCTTCATTGCTGCCGGAGTCACCATTGGCGCAAATGCCGTGGTCGGCGTTCGCAGTACCGTCCTCAGCTCATTACCCAACCAATGGATCTGCTGGGGTACTCCCTGCCGTCCCCACCACCCCCGCATCATGCAGTCCCAGGACGCTAGCTAGTCTCTACTCGAACTAGCGTGCTCAATCGTAGGGTGCTGTTAGGCAAAGCCGGAACGCACCGTCTCACAGGGAATTGACGCATGGTACTACCGCTCGTCCATCGACCCATCCATAGAGGTTTCTCCTCACAACGTCATCCAACTCAGGTTGGCTGTCTCCCCCGACCAGCGTACTCATAAAGAACCTAAAAAAAATGGTGAGATTCCCTCAATAAGACGAATGTGGGCTAGTCTGCAAGGGTTGACTCAAAGAGACATGCTCATGGATAAGCACATTCAGGTTTTGCCTGACAAGGGCGCAATTATACAAGCGGCACTGCAACTCATCCTAGAGCGGGCCCAGGCAGCGATCGCCCAGCGAGGACGGTTCACCATAGCTCTATCCGGTGGTAGCACTCCTCAACCGCTCTACGAAGCTCTGGCCCAGCAGTCACTGCCCTGGGACAAGGTTTGGATCTTTTGGGGAGACGAACGCTACGTGCCGCCCACCCATCCCGATAGCAACGAAGGCATGGCCCGCCAGTCTTGGCTCAACCATGTGCCCATCCCCGCCGAGCAGATTGTGCCGATGCCAACCGATGCCGACGATCCAGCGATCGCTGCCCAGCAGCACAATCAGCAACTTCTAGATATCTTTCAGCCCCCAGCCGGCACCATGCCATCCTTAGATGTAATTTTGCTGGGTATTGGCGACGATGGTCATACCGCCTCCCTGTTTCCCCATACCGCTGCGCTCTCCGTCAGCGATCACTTGGTGACCGTCGGCAACAAAGATGGGCAGCCACGGATTACCTTCACCGCCCCCTTCATCAATCAAGCCGCTACCGTCCTCTTTTTGGTGGCAGGGGCAAGCAAACAGACAGCGTTGACCGAAATTTTGTCTGAAACTGGCGACGATGCCACCTATCCCGCTCGCTTGATTCGTCCCCAGGGAGAACTCTGGTGGTTATTAGACAAAGCAGCCGCCCAAGGCGTCCCGTCGTTGCCGTAGTATCGATAAGTTGTTAGAAAACGCAAAACAACTTCTAAGTTGTCGCCATTTCCCGGCTATTCTGAACGTTTTTTGCAATTTACTGGCCCAGTTGTTCCGGTTTCAGACTAAGATTTGCTAGATTCGGGATAGTTAAGCGTCCTCAGCTCAGGAAATGTGGCGATCGCCCCTTGCTCCTGGTGCAGGGGGGTCACCCTGGGGCAGCACGTCTCAAGCGTAGGGCAATAGACTCGAAGCACAAGTGCGCGATACTCCCAAACAGTGTGACGTTTCAAGATCGTAACGGAAAGGAACCTTGCATGATTGTTTGTCCTAACTGCAACCATCAAAACCCTGACGGCGCAGTCCAGTGTGAGGCCTGTTATACGCCCCTACCTGAGATGGCAAGCTGTCCGAGTTGTGGTGCATCTGTTCAAGCCGATGCGAGTTTTTGCGGACAGTGTGGGTTTGACTTGCGGGCCGGTACAGCACCGGTCAACGAAGCCGCCGCCATCCCTCCAACTATCACGCCAGGGCTTGGGCTCCCCGATCCCCCCAGTACCCCCGATGAGATGTCTTTCTCACCGGTGAATCTGGAACCCCTCGTGGAACCAGAACCCTTAGTGGAAGGCATGGGCATTGCCGCTGAGTCTAGTCCAGCTATGACGCCAGACAGCCAAGAGATGCCAGACCCAGCGCCATCCTCGCCCCCGGTAGAGCCCGCTGCGTCGGTTCCCAGCCCAGCGCCGGCCAATCCCCCCGCCATCGGGTCAACCCAGCTCCAACTTCAAACAGCTCGGCTCTTCCATGTGCAAACCAATACCACCCTGGAGCTACCCCCAGGGCTCACCGTGGTTCACATAGGTAAGCCCAACGATCGGGTGCCACCGGATATTGACGTGGCAGGATTTCCCAACTCGGAGATTGTGTCACGGATTCATGCAGATATTCGGATTGAGGGAGATGTCCATTACATTGAAGATGTAGGTAGCTCCAACGGGACCTATATCAACAACACGCCTCTTCCAGCCGGAAATCGTCATCGGCTTCGTCCGGGCGATCGCATTGCCCTTGGAAAAGGAGATCAGGTGACCTTCCTCTTTCAAATTGCCTAGCATCAACCAGATTGCCTAGTATCGACTATTCATTCTTCCCTGTTTAGCGTTCATCGTGACAGTGTGATTACTCTTTTTCTCCTGCAACCTCTTAAACAAATCCCGGCTCAAATCTGGACCTTTGAAAATGAGTCGGTGATTCGTATTGGCCGCTCTACGGATAACCATGTAGTGCTGTACAGCGCTGTGGTGTCCCGTCATCATGTAGAACTTCGTCGCACGGGCGATAACTGGGAGATTGTCAATCTAGGCACGAATGGTACGTACCTTGATGGCAAACGCATTACCCAGGTGCCCGCCGCAGACGGTGCCATTATTCGGCTAGCGCGGTCGGGGCCGAATATTCAAATTCGCATGGGGACAGAGGCCCTCAACACCGTACCCGATGTATCCAGCGATCGCCCCCTAGGTGACCCTCTAGACGATCAGCTCACAGATGCTGAAACCAGAGAAACCACCGGCGGCATGGTTAACCTCTCCTCCGTAGAAGACGATGAGGAGATGGGAAGACGGGGGCGATCGCACCGGGGAACGATTCCAGTCCCGCCTCATCTACAGCTCACTCCGGATGCCCCCACCGTCATCCAAAGTTTTGAAAAAGATTCTGTGTCCGCCGCTACCGTGGCCGCCACGCGCCTGCGGCATCCCCTCACCGATGTCCCTTCTCCTGGCATCGCCAACCCCACATCAGCCGAAGAACCCACCCAGGTCATCCACACCGTCGATACCTATCAAATGACCCAGGTGCTAGGGCAGGGTGATGTGGGCATCACCTACCTCGCCTGGCAAAAAGGGCAGTATTTTGCGGTGAAAACCCTGAATGCTGACTGGATTGGCAACGTCAAGGCCAATGCCGCCTTGGAGTATGAAGGCGAGATCCTCCACCAGCTTGACCATCCCCAACTACCGCGCTGGATCAACTATTTTTCCGTCGGCATCCAGCCCTACTTGGTGATGCAGCTTATGCCCGGCGATAAGCTGTCCCAATGCATCAACTCCCACGGCCCCGTTTCTCTAGCCCAGGCGATCGCCTGGATTCTAGACATTTGTGAGGTGCTGTCCTACTTGCATCAGTTTACGCCCCCCATCCTGCATCGCGGCATTCGCCCCAACAGCTTGATCTGTCCACCCGATGGCAAGCTAGCCCTTGTAGACTTTGGCATGGTGAAAACCCTAGCTCTAGGGCAAAGTATCCCGGCAGGACGCACCGCCTACACAGCACCCGAGCAGCTTGATATGGCAGCCACACCAGCGGTTGACCTCTATGCCCTCGGCCCCAGCCTGGCCTACTTGGTGACCGGCCATAACCCGGTCTCGTTTTATGGCGATCGCGACCAGGGCTATCGGTTTTATGCCGATGCAGTACCAGGTCTCCATCCCGAGCTTGCGTCAGTGCTCGATAAACTCACCGATCCCAATCCCGATGCTCGCTATCAGTCGGCCCATGATCTAGCCAACGATCTGCGAGCCCTATCGGTCAGTTGAGATGGATCGCCCATGGATTGCACCTCGACAGATGCAGCAACAACCAGGTTCGTCAACGAGTAGGACTAGACATGGCTAGAGGCGACCAGATTTATGTCATGCGTCCCTTGGGCAAAATGCAGGGGGTCTATGAACACCACGGTATTGATTACGGCGATGGCAGCGTTATTCACTATCGCAAGCCGGAGCAAGAGCCCGCGATTATTAGCCACACCTCCATGGCCTCGTTCTCCCAAGGTCATCGCATCTACATCAAACGCTATCAAACCTCATTTATCGCCGACGATGTGATCAAACGGGCCGAAAGCCGCCTGGGTGAACAGCAGTACGATCTATTGACCAATAATTGCGAACATTTTGCCACTTGGTGCAAAACCGGACAGCAAGACAGCGCCCAACTGCGCCAGTTTGGCTTAGGATTTGCTGGCTTCAGTCCCACGGAATCCCATCAGTTGGTGGAAGACGCCACCATCAGCACCCCTGAACAGGCTATCCCCTTGGTTCAGCAAGCCTTGAATAACGTCGCCATTGCTCGGGCTCCCCTGCAAGCTCGCTATGATCGAGCGATCGCCGACATGCAGACCTGGCACCGGGTGGCCCAACTGGCCCTTCAGCAAGGCAAAGAGGCTGCAGCGCGGGCCGCCTTGGAACGTAAAGTAGCCAGCAAGAAACAACTGCCTGACCTCCAAGCCCAACTGCGCACCTTAGATGACCTGCAGCGCGACCTTCAGAAAAAACTCCAGCAGGTGCAGATGCGGTAATGGCAAGCGATCGCCCCTGTGTGGCATACCAGCGTGGAATAAGAATTTTAAAGTCGGGTGGGTCAACATCCGGGTTCAAGAGTAGGCTACGGATGTTCCAAATGTAAACAATTGGTTCGAAATTCGATTATTTTTAGAAAGAC
The DNA here is from genome assembly GCA_007694125.1 of Leptolyngbya sp. DLM2.Bin15. Lineage (GTDB taxonomy): Bacteria > Cyanobacteriota > Cyanobacteriia > RECH01 > RECH01 > RECH01. The sequence continues at coordinate 21,036 of RECH01000251.1, read as the reverse complement.
GCCATGGAGCATGGGTTCAAAGGGACATCTGTAGAGGGTAACTGGCGTCGGCATCATTCACGTCGCCCCTCACGCTCATCAGACCCAGTCCCCCTGGCACAACCCAAGGATTCTGGGCGTCTGATAGGCTGTTGTCGTGATTCCAGTCCCGTGATTTAAGTATTGCAGTAGCTACTATGGATATTTTCAACGTGCGTCAACTGGGAACGAGAGTCAGCTTCCCCCCGGTGCTGATGTCCTCAGCAAGACGAGGGCAACCATGCCAGCGCTTCTCCAACCGTTCACAACCCGATTCACGTCAAAGCTTAGGACTGGGTCGCCTAGGGCTCTGGGTGGGGCTGATGGGGTTATCTGGGCTCTATGCTGTCCCCGGCTTCGCCCAAGCTCCTAGTGCAAGGCTGCAGGATGAGGTCACTCAAAGCTCAGCCAACCTGATCAGCCAAGCCCTCGTCTTACGCCGGGGGTCATCCGGAGCCCCCGTAGAACGCCTCCAGCGCGCCCTCCAAGATCTGGGATACTACGATGGCCCGATCACAGGCTTTTTTGGTGCTCTCACGGAAACAGCGGTACGGCAGTTTCAGGCAGATTCTGGGTTGCCCACGGATGGCATTGTCGGCGCATCAACGGAGACAGCCCTATTTGGCACCCCCGTTGCTCCAGCCTCCACAGCACCAGCCGGCACCTCCGGCTTTATCCGGCGCGGCAGCACCGGCGCACAAGTCGTTGCCCTACAGGAACGGCTAGCAGAGCTGGGCTACTACACGGGCGGCATTGATGGAGACTTTGGTGCCGGCACTGACACGGCGCTACGAGCGTTCCAATCCCGCAATAACCTAACGGTAGATGGCATTGTCGGCCCTAGTACAGAATCAGCCTTGCGTAGTGCCTCCGCTGTGGCAGCCGCAGCGCCAGCCCCGGCGGCACCTGCCCCGACGACTCCACCGGCAAGGGTACCCGATCCTGATGATGGGATTTTAGAGTTCGGTGAATCTGGCCCAGAAGTGCTGACCCTCCAAACCCTGCTTCAGTCCCTCGGGTTTTACCAAGGAGCGCTAGACGGAATTTACGGCCCCGGCACTCGGGATGCCGTTACGGCCTTTCAACGGTCTCAGGCCCTGACGCCAGATGGGATAGCCGGGCCCCAAACCCGCGCTCGGCTCGACCAAGTTGCCGCTGCACCAGCGCCAACCCCACCGGTTGTCACGGTGCCGCCGCCTGCAACTCCAGCCCCCGCAACTCCAGCCCCCGCAACTCCAGCTCCAGTTGCAGACACAACAGGGCGATTTAGCGTGCTGGAGCTTCAGCGACGACTCGCCGATCGCGGTTTGTATACGGGGCCCCTGGATGGCATCTTAGGCCCTGCAACTCGCGCTGCTATCCAGGCAGCTCAACGGGAATACAACCTCAATGAGTCTGATATTCTCCAAGGGCAATTCTAAACCTAGGGCGATCGCCATTAACATTCGTGAGCAGATTGCTCAAGCTGTCCCAGATCAAGATAGTCTAGATCGCGGCATGTGGTAAGCCCTTCACCCACTCTTATCGCCCTGCGCACCTAGCAGGAATGGCGATCGCTCTGGTTTAGGTTTGGATGCCAGAAGACGAGGGCTGGCTGGCATGACAGGGATAGACCACACCCAATCAATATCCATACTGCACCGATCTCGACCTTACTCGACATTATTGATAACGATGGTACATTCTCCAATCAACCCGTCTACGGCCGATCCCCTCACAACCGCACCTCCGGCAGACTCCCACGATCGCATCCGCCAGTTTCTCCAAGGGCTCCAAGATCAAATTTGCCAGCGCCTCGAAGCCTTAGATGGGCAAAGCACGTTTAAAGAAGATTCCTGGGAGCGCGAAGAAGGCGGCGGCGGTCGGTCGCGGGTGATTCGCGAGGGCCGGATCTTTGAACAGGGCGGCGTTAACTTCTCCGAAGTTTGGGGCAATACCCTACCCCCCTCCATTTTGAATCAGCGCCCCGAAGCGAAGGGCCACGGTTTCTACGCCACGGGTACCTCCATGGTGCTGCATCCTCGCAATCCCTACGTGCCGACGGTGCATTTAAACTATCGCTACTTTGAAGCTGGGCCCGTGTGGTGGTTTGGCGGTGGTCTAGATCTCACCCCCTACTACCCCTTTGCAGAAGATGCCACCCACCTGCACCAAACCCTCAAGCAGGCCTGCGATCGCCACCACCCCGACTACTATCCAACCTTTAAGCAGTGGTGCGATGAATATTTCTACCTGAAGCATCGGGATGAAACTCGGGGCGTCGGCGGCATCTTCTTTGACTACCAAGATGGTCGTCGTCAAGAGCTTTATCAAGGCCCGAACCCCGATGGCCCCGCTGCTGCCTATAGCCGCAACCTCGGCGACGTTGAACCGCGCAGTTGGGAACAGATCTTCGCCTTTGTGCAAGACTGTGGCAATGCATTTTTGCCTGCCTATGTACCAATTGTGGAACGTCGTCAGGATACCGAATACAGCGATCGCCAGCGGCAGTTCCAGCTCTACCGTCGCGGGCGCTACGTAGAATTCAACCTGGTCTACGATCGCGGCACCATCTTCGGACTCCAAACCAATGGTCGCACCGAGTCCATTTTGATGTCCCTGCCGCCCCTAGTGCGCTGGGAGTACGACTACAAGCCCGAAGCCAACACGCCAGAAGCCGAACTCTACGACGTGTTCTTGAAGCCCCAAGACTGGGTCAACTGGCAGTCCTAACCCTCTCGACCTGCCGAGGGCGATCGCTCTCGGCAATCATGGTTGATGGAACATCTCGCTCAAACGAGGCCATCAGGTGTGTCTCTAGCATCCTGCCCATGTCCTAGGGGAATCCTTCCCATGGCGCAAAAATGAGTTAAGCTACTGGGTATGTGAAACGACTCCAGTCGCTAGTTTTCTAGTGAATACAACGTTCCATCAGGCATCGGCCGTCATCAATCGCCTCAGACTCGACGATCCTTAGCGATCGCGCTACTTAGGCGATCGCCCGTTGTCCAGACCTCGTTCATAGGGGCGATCGCCACTGGTCAAGAGCATCTTTTCTAGCCCCCTACTCTCAACGCAAGCTGAGCATTCCTATGGAGCAGACAGAACACAAAACCCAAGATGGCCGAACGGTGATTGTGATGGCTCCAACAGGACGGCTAGACATCACCACCGCCTGGCAGTTTCGCCTAAAACTCCAAGAATGTATCTCTAGCGTTAGCCCCCACGTTGTGATTAATTTGGGGCAGGTTAACTTTATTGATAGCTCTGGACTCACCTCCCTCGTTGCTGGAATGCGTGACGCGGATAAAAACCAAGGCAGCTTTCGTCTATGCAACGTTCATCCAGAGGCTAAACTCGTCTTTGAAGTGACGATGATGGACTCTGTGTTTGATATCTACGAAACGGAAGAAGATGCGTTGAGTCGCGCATCGGGCAACCGTAAGTAGGCTAGCCAGGGATGGACGTTCTAGGTAGGGCAATCTTGAGGAAAGAGACAGAACATTAGGAGCTAGGAGGCAGACATGATCATTCCTAGCTCCTATCTCCAGCCTAAAGCGCTGACAAATGCAACCTCCAGCACGTTGCTTGGCAAACGTCCCGCAAAACGGGACAATAGAACTACGTTAGATGTAGAGTCGAACTGTGAATAACGTCCGCACTGTCTCTGATACGAAGCGTGCTTTTTACACGCTCCATACCCGCCCGATCAACTCGATCTACCGTCGTGTTGTCGAGGAGTTGATGGTTGAAATGCATTTGCTATCCGTAAATGCCGATTTCCGCTACGATGCCATTTACGCCTTAGGAACGGTGACGACCTTTGATCGCTTCATGCAGGGCTACAAACCAGAGCATGACCAAACATCTATGTTTGCGGCTCTATGCCAGGCCATTGAGTCGGATCCTCAAACCTACCGCCAAAGCGCCGAACAGCTTCAGGCAGAAGCATCACAGTTTTCCATCGAGAGCTTAATCAATAGCCTTAAGGCAGAAGATAGCAGTGACAATCGCTTAACGGTGTCTACCCTACGGGGTGTAGCGGCTTCAGGGTCGTTTAAGTACAGCCGCCTGTTTGCCATTGGTCTATATCGCCTCTTGGAATATATTGATCCAGAGTTATTGAACCAAAGCGATCGCTGCAATCAGGTTCTAGACGAGCTGGGTCAATTGATGCATTTGCCCACCAGCAAAATGCAAAAAGATCTAGAGCTTTATCGCAGCAATCTTGACAAGATTGTCCAAGCCAAATCGGTGATGGAAGATATTCTTAAAGCCGACCGCAAGAAGAAAGAAGAGCGGGAAAAGCAGCGACAGATGGCCGCCTCTAGTGAGCCAGTAGCAGACACGCCCGAAACGCCTTAATGCTGCGATCGCTGAAACTCCATCAAGGCGATCGCCCTGTTTAACCTGAGCGTTCTGATCACCGTCTATCTCATACCAAACCTATCCCCCTACAGGCAAAAGTCCGTAGGGGGATAGGTTTAAATAGTCTGGTGGCAGCGATCTAGAGCCGACCGGCCAATCTAGGGAGAGCTAGGGCGATCGCTGATGGATAGCGATCGCACCCTGATACCCATACATTCCATCATGGAACATCACCTGCACTAGAAGGATGCTCACGTTGATAGAGCATCCTATTGGCAAGCACCCGCATCAGCATCTAGATCGCGCCGATCCCCTTGCCTCGATTATCGTAGGCATCTGTTAAGCGTCCTTCCTCTTGAGTTTCGTTCACTTCAGTCAACTCTTGAACACGCTGGGCTTTGTCCTGCTTTTTCTGTTCCTGGCGATCGCCCGGTTCTTCGTAGTACATTTCCGGCTCAATGGCAAAGTTATTCACCAGTCCTTCATTGTCTACGGTGTAGCCGTCCGTGGTGTTGATATCTTCATCATCCGTGGGGGCTTGCTTATAGCCCTCCTGCTCTCGCTCCATGCGAGCAGCCGTCTCGGCTGGCACAATACCGCGATCGTAGGCATCTTTTTGAATTCGGTCACCGCTCATAGGTGTCCTCCTGTAGGCTAATCATCAAGACGGATACGGAATGCTCCATCACGTCTTACGGGAACTGGAGCAACGGGATCAATCGCGATCGCCTTGCTTCAGTCACGCTGTTTCTAGGATGCAGGATCATCAACAAACCTGCGTCTACCCATAGACCCAAGCGATCGCCCTCCCATCTCTGCATATAGAGGTAGCCAACTCGATGCAAACTCAATGCAGGAGGGCGATCGCGGCAGATCACCAACAGCCCCAGAGAACCTAAAAATTCAACAACGCTTCCAGGGCCTGGTCATCCGCCAAGGGCAGCCAAAGATGCACCTGGGTACCGCCATCAAGATCACTATCAATGCGCCAACTACCGTCATAGAGATGAACCAGTTGATGGACAATCACCAGTCCTAAGCCGCTCCCCTGTTGCTCATAGAGCTGGCGTTCAAACTGCTGAAATGCTCCAATAGCTTGGATTTGTTCTGGCTGCATCCCTCGGCCGCGATCGCTCACGCAGAGATGATACCCATCCCCCTCTGGAGCCCCCGACACCACAATCGGCGTACCCGGCACCGAAAACTTGCAGGCATTATCGATCAACTCCTCAATGATCTTCTGTAAACTAGGCTCACTGACCCCAATCGTGGCATTCTCCATGGCTACCGTCAGATCAGCTTGGCGTTCCTTTTGTTCCGCCACATCCATCGAGGCACATTGAGCCACAAATTCTGGCTGCTGTAAGATATGCGACCGAAACTCAGCCGCCTGAACCTCATCACTAGCCAACACCCGCAGTTTGGAATAGAGCAAGGTATTGTTAATCACCCGATGGAGTCGGCGGGCAGACAGGCTAATGCCATCAGCAATTTCTGATAGGCTTTCCGAATCAATATCACTATGCTCATATTTGAGAATATCCGCCAGACCCATGAGCCCATTCAATGGGGTCAGTAATTCATGGGGCATAGCCTGGGCAATATTTTTGCGGAGTTCCTCAATCTTGCGCTGATAGTGGTTGCCAACCGCAGCTTTTTGCTGAAGTCTTGCATTGACTGCGTTGAGGAGTTCCAATCGGGTAAACGGTTTACTCAAATAATCATCCGCACCCATTTCCATGCCGTGCCGTTGATCCGATCGGCTGGCCTTCGCCGTCAGAAAAATAAATGGCGTCGCCTCCGCCTGAGAGACAGATCGGACACGAGCCAGCACATCATAGCCACTCAAAGCCGGCATCATGATGTCACACAAAATCAGATCAGGGTTGGTTTCGGTGACGAGCCGAATACCTTCTTGACCATTGGGTGCAGAAGAAACCTCATAGCCCTCATTTTCTAGAATATCTGAAATGAGTTCACGAATGGTATCTTCATCTTCGATCACTAAAATTCTGTTCATCATGGAAAAAGGTATAGGTAGTTAGACGTAAGTCACAGTCAGAACTTAGGCAGCGATCGCTCCATAGATGAACCATCCTAGGCGCAACAGCCTGTGCAAGGTCAACGCAAGGATATGTCTACCGCAACTTGGCAGCGTGTCACCAGTTGGGCAAACTCTGCAGCAGGTAATGGACGACTAAAAAGATAACCCTGCATAGCATCACAACGATGCATCGCTAAGAAATCACGCTCATCTTCTGTTTCCACTCCTTCAGCAATGACATCGAGATCTAAACTATGGGCCATTTGAATAAGAGCCATAACAATAGCCGCATTCTTTGTATTTTGATTGACCTGTTTCACAAAGCAGCGATCTAACTTCAGAGTATTGAACGAGAAGTGCTGGAGATAGCCAAGGGACGCATAGCCCGTACCAAAGTCATCCACCGATACCTGTAAACCCCGAGCATGGAGTTCATTCAGCGTATTGATGGTACTTTCCACATTTTTTACGAGCAAGCTTTCAGTCAATTCAAGACTAAGATAATGAGGGGGCAATCCGGTTTGGTCTAGAACTTGGATGATCTCAGGAATCAGATCGGGTCGGTTAAATTGGGCTCCAGATATATTGACCGCTAGCTTCAGGGGCGGCATCCGCTGGTCTTGCCACCTCACCGCCTGTTGACAAACCGTTTGTAAGACCCAGCGCCCAATGGGAATAATGACACCAGTGCTTTCTGCCAAAGGAATAAAGTCGTTGGGGGGAATCAGGCCTCGCTGCGGATCATGCCAGCGAATCAGGGCTTCCGCACCGACTAACTCACCGGTTTGTAGACTGATCTGAGGCTGATAGTACAGTGAGAATTCAGAATTCTCCAAGGCTTTCAGTAGGCGATCGCGCCCTTCGATCTGGGCATGAGATCCCTCAGATGCATTGCCGTAGACTTGATGTAGAGCGGCTTGCTTTTTGAGCCTTGTACGAATTGTGTCAAGAAGATCTAGACGATCAAACGGCTTAGTAATATAGTCATCAGCTCCTAACGCCATACCGTGGCGGATATCCAATCGCTCAGATTTGGCGGTCAGAAAAATAAACGGAACGGCGGCTGTCGTCACCTCTTGTTGGAGAGCCGCTAAAATGCCATAGCCATCCAGCCCTGGCAGCATCACATCGCACAAGATTAAGTCTGGGGTGATGTCGCGAGCCATTTGTAACCCAGATATCCCATCTTCGGCACAGATCGGTTCATAGCACTCAGCTTCCAGCAAATCTGAAATGAGATCGCGGAGCATGGGTTCATCTTCAATCACCAGAATCTTTTTGGGAGACATAGGGTACGTACCTTTACGGATAGGGACTACTCAGCAACCATCATCATGATTGTTCATAGAGAACACCTGACGACGTCAGTGACTCTGGATGGGGAATAGACGTGAATCCAGTTGCAGCAAAGTGTAAGGGCAACTCAACCATAAAGCTGGTACCCTCCCCTAGGATACTGTCAATCTGAATATGGCCCCCGTGAAGATCGATGGCATTCTTAACAATAGATAACCCTAGCCCCGTTCCGGGAATAGTGCCAACATTCTTGGCGCGGTGGAAGGGTTCGAACAACCGGGATAGATCTTCCGAGGGAATGCCAATGCCGCGATCGCGAATCAGGAAGGTGGCCATGAGCGGTGCTTCGGCCTGCGGAGAAGGCCGAATCGTCACCTGAAATTCAATCTCAATATGAGCTGGCGAATATTTCAGAGCATTGGACAGCAGGTTGCTAATCACGTGCCGCAACAGTTTTTCGTCGAGATAAGGACGCAGGGGCAGGTTGATCGGCTGCCCAGCGATCGCCGCTAATTCCTCCAGGCTGGGCGGTAGGTAGGTGAATTGAATCGCGTGCTGCTGATTGGCATTGAGCTGAATGCCCTCCACCAAGGTTCGACAAAACTCAGCCAGGTCGAGGGGAATGGGCGTAAAGGAGAGCCGACCTGAATCGTAGCGGCTGATCAGCAACACATCATCCAAAAGCTGAATCATATGCTGCACCGCTGATTTAATTTGCTGGTAGTAGCGCAGCCGTTTTTCTGGCTTGAGTTTATAGTCTGGGTATTCCAGCAACTCCGTGGCGCTCAAGATGGTGGTGAGGGGGGTGCGGAACTCGTGGGATGCCGTGGAGATGAACCGAGACTTTAGCTCATTCAGCTCTTTCTCATGCTCCAGGGTTTGCAAAATATCCGCTTCCGTTTGCTTGCGTTCGGTAATATCCAACAAGGTGCCGACAATGCCTTGGGGGCGACCGTTGGCATCGTGGAACATCGCTTTATAAAAGATCACATCTTGACGAGTGCCGTCCGCCCGCACCACGGAACTTTCATACACCTGGTTTCCTCCATGGAGGTGGCGCAGGGTGTTGGCATCATCCCGATAGCTGTTGGCTAGATCCGGAGGGGCGATCGCATCAATGGTTTGACCGATGATCACCTCCCGGTTGATTCCCAGATAGTCTTCAAAGGCCCGGTTACAGCCGAGGTAAATCCCTTTCGTGTCTTTATAGAAAATCGGGTTAGGAATCGTGTCGATCAGAATTTGCAGCAGTCGAAACTGGGATTGTAGAGCCGTCTCCGCCTGCTTGCGATCGCTAATGTCTTCAGCAATGCCGGCAATCCGGTAAGGACGGCCATCAGCATTCAGCACATAGGAAGCGCGAATCCAGACCCAGCGCACCGTACCATCGGATTGCACAATCCGGTATTCATCATTGAGATCGGTCTTGGCACTGAGATGAGCTTTGAAGGACTGACGGATGCGGTTTTGATCCTCCAGATGGGCCCCATCAAAGAAGCAGGCTTTGGGATCTTCCGTCAGAGAGGGGCAGGGATAGCCCCAAATGTCTTGATAGCCGGGACTGATGTAGAGGAGTTGCTGTCCATCGGCAGACAGGAGGAAAAAGCAGTCGTGGATGTTTTCGGCCAGTTGGCGAAACTTTTCTTCACTCTGGCGCAGGGCTTCTTCCGATCGCTTGCGATCGCTAATGTTGCGGACGATCGTACATTTAAACTCCTTGTCATCAAACTCTAAGTAGCTAGAATTAAGCTCGACAGGAATTTCCTGCCCAGATTTCGTCAGATTGATCGACTCTTCCGTGTAGCTACCCTGCTGCTTCAGATGCTGCCAATGGGTTTGCCAACGGGCCTGGGGATAGTGGGGATCAATCCTATCAATCGAAAGGGCTAGCAGTTCATCCTGGCTATAGCCGAGGGCTTCACAGGCGGCTTCATTCACATAGAGAATCTGTCCATCATCTTGCACCAAAAACACCGCATCCCCCACCCGATCGAGGGAGTAGCGAGCAATGCGTAGGGAGGCTTCCGCTAGCTTGCGATCGCTAATATCGCGAATGATACAAACAAACTCCTGCTGCCCAAAGCGGGAAAGAGACAGCTCTTGGTCAAACAAGGTACCATCCCGCCGCTGACCCATGATTTCACCACTCCAGTGGTGCAGTGTGGCGATCGCCGGAAAAATATCCTGCTGAATCTTGGTCTGCTCATGATCCGCATAGACACTCCAACACTTCTGCCCCAAGAGTTCCGTGGGCTGATGATACCCATAGATGTCCACAAAGGCTTGGTTGAGGTAAGTAAAACAGTGATGCTGATCGACAATAGCAATGCCATCCCGAGAGGCGGCCATGGCCGCCGCCTGTTGGCGCATGACGCGCTGGGTTTTTGATCGCTCCACCGCATAGCGGATGGTACGCACCAGCAACGAATAATCGATCTGCCCTTTCACCAGGTAATCTTGGGCCCCAGCTCGCAGGGCAGAGAGCCCCACCTCTTCGCTGCGCAACCCCGTGAGCACCACAATAGCCAGGTCAGGAAAATCGGCATGGAGTTTGGTGACGGCTTCCAACCCCTGAGCATCGGGCAGGGAGAGGTCGGACAACACCACATCACAAGCCTGGGCATCGAGGTGGGCGATCGCGGCTTGCAGAGACTCCACATGCGCCAGTTCCCAAGGCAGGGAACTCACACCATCCAAGATCTCTTGGAACAGATCTGCATCTGCCGGATTATCTTCAACTAGCAAAATCTTAAGGGGGGCGTTGCTCATGCATTCTAAGTCCTTCGCGGCGGCAGTTTGACGGCAGCAAGCCAAAAATCTTCGATCGCTTTGATGAGGATCATGAATTGCTCTAAATTGACCGGTTTAATCAGGTAGCAGTTGGCGTGGAGGCTGTAAGCACTTCGAATGTCCTCCTCGGCGGAAGATGTGGTGAGAACAATGATGGGAATGCTTGCCAAGTCTGGATCAGACTTCAATTCAGCCAAAACCTCCCGACCATTTTTTCGAGGTAAGTTGAGGTCAAGCAGAATGAGGTCAGGACGCGGGTGGTTGATATAGTCTCCCTGGTGTCGAACAAAGGCGATCGCCTCCACTCCATCTTCTACGACATGGACGTGATTGAGTACCTTAGATTTACGGAGGGCTTCAATCGCAAGGTCGGCATCACTTGGAGAATCTTCAACCAGCAAAATCTCAATAGACATGAATACAGAGCACAGCGTGGACGATGAACCGACGAAATCATCACAAGTTCTCCAATAGTAACCCTTGTTGCAGGCTGTCGCATTCTCCTAAACGCGAGCCTGACACTCCTAAAGTTCCTTAAGCATCCCTGCGGGAGCAGCCTGGGGCAAGGCTTTGGCAATCGTAAAGCGGAAGGTTGAACCCCGCCCCGGTTGGGACTGGACTCCGATCGTGCCATGGTGGCGTTCCACAATCTTTTTACAAATAGCTAAACCAATGCCCGTCCCGGAATATTGACGGCGGGTGTGTAGCCGCTGGAAGATGATAAAAATGCGATCGGCATATTGGGGATCAATCCCAATCCCGTTATCCTGCAGGGTAAACAGCCAATGGTCGCCTAGGTCTTCCACCGTAATCGTGATCTCTGGGGGGCGATCGCTGCGATATTTAATGGCATTACTCACCAAATTTTGCAGCAAACGGGTGAGCTGGTTGAGATCCGCCGTGATCATGGGCAAGGGATCGTAGTGAAGACTAGCCTCAGCTTCAGCGATCGCCGCATCTAGGTTTTTCTCCACTTGCTGCAACATCTGGTTGAGATCAATCTGTTCAAGGGTCAGTTCGCCCCGCCCAACGCGGGAATAGCTGAGCAGGTCTTGAATGAGCTGCTGCATATAGCTAGCCCCATCCACAATGTAGTGAATGTATTTGTCTGCCCGTTCATCGATCTGTCCGTCGTAGCGCTGGGCCAGGAGTTGGGTGTAGCTGGTAATCGCCCGCAGCGGTTCTTGTAAATCGTGGGAGGCAATATAGGCAAACTGCTCCAGCTCTTGGTTGGAATGCAAAAGCTGCTGGGTGAGGTTTTCCCGCTCCACAATTTGGGTTTGCAGATAGGCATTTACATCAGCCAGTTCCATCGTGCGCTGCTGAACACGCAGTTCCAACTCATCCCGCGATCGCAGCAGTTCTTCTTGCACCAGCTTGATATGGCTGATGTCTTTGATCAGGGCCATATAGTTCGTAACCTGGCCTTGATCGTCGTAGAGAATGGTGGGCGTGACGATCACGGGAAAACGCTGACCGTTCTTGCGCATAAAAATCAGTTCAACATCATCCAACTCCTGACGATTGGCTAGCGTCTGGGCAGCAGCCATAATCGTAGCCTGCTCCTCCGGCGGCCAGTAGGGATGGGGCATAGCCGTACCAATTAGCTCATCGCGACTGAAGCCCGTCATATCACACAGGGCTGGGTTGACATCCAGATGCACACCTCGGTGATCCAGCAACGAAAAGCCATCCTGTAGATTAGCAATGAGATTTTCGGAAAACTCCTTGCTAGTACGCAGCGCCTTTTCCGCCCGAATGCGATCGCTAATATCCAAACAGGCACTTAACAAACAGGGTTGCCCCCCCAGCTCAATGCGCCCCGAAGACAGCAGCATGGTTTGAATATCTCCCCCTTGAACTTGGGAGTGGATCAACATATTTTGCACATGACCCTTGGTCTGCATGGTCTCCAAAAAGGCCTGACGCTCTTGGGGAGAGTTCCAAAACTGCATGTCCTCTGAGGTGCGGCCAATCGCCTCTTGGCGGCTAAAGCCGGTGTTGGCAATCCAGGCCTCATTGACTGCAATATGGCGACTGTCGGGATAGGAGGTAATGCTCAAGGGAATGGGGCTGGCATTAAAAGCCATGGCAAACCGTTCTTGGGAGGCCCGCAGTTCCTGCTCAGCCTGCCGTCGTTCGGTCACATCCAGCACCAAGGACAACATAGAAACAAGCTGTCCAGAATCATCAAACAAGGTGGAGTTATACCACTCACAGTAAATCACCTCTCCCGTCTTGGTGAGATTTCGGTTGTGGCAAACATTGTGCGGCTGACGTCCCGAAAGCAGGTCTCGCATCACCTCATTGACTTGATCGATGTCGTCTTCATAGACGAAGGGCCAATCATCAGGATGCTGACCCACCACTTCCCCAAATTTCCAGCCAAAAATTTCACTCGCCCTCGGAGACCACCCCTGAACCTGAAAATGACTGTTCCATTCAATCACGCCAATGGGAGAATTCTCGATCAGCGAACTCAGCCGCTGGTAGGCCTCATGGAGCTCAACCGTGCGCTCTGCCACCCGTTGCTCTAGCTCATGGCGCGATCGCAGCAGGGCTTGCTCAACCTGCTTCTTCTCCGTCACATCATGGGCGATCGCATAGATCAGTTGCTTCTCGGGCACCGCCACCGTGCGCCACGACAGCCAACGATAGGAACCATCCTGGTGACGATAGCGATTGTCAAGCTGGCCATAGGTCGCACTGCCGCTGGTCATGCGGTCGAGGAGCCCCTGCATGGCGGCCTCGTCATCGGGATGAACGAAGGTAAAGCCTAGCTGTCCCTGAATGGTGTCTGGAGCATAGCCCAGCACATTAACAATGGCAGGGTTAATTGATAGAAATCGTCCCTTAAAATCCACGATCGCCATGATGTCTGGCGAGAGGTTAAAAAACTGATTGCGCTCTTCCTCTAGCCGCTTGCGATCGCTGATATCAAGCAGGATGCCATCCCACAGCATATCCCCATTATCCTGCCGCTCAGGGCGGGCAATGCCCTGCACCCAGCAGATCTGCCCCGTGGGCAACACCATTCGCCACTCTTGCTGCATCGGCAGTTGGCTGGTTTGGGAATAGTCGAGAGCTTGGGCCACCCGCCCATGATCATCAGGATGCACCATGCTCCAAAACAGGGACGGATTGCTTTGAAAGACATAGCGATCGAGCCCGAAAATTCGAACACATTGATAGCCAATAAACGGAAACGACTGCTGCCCATCCCGATGGCGAATATATTGGAAGATCATGCCAGGAACATTGGCAAACAGCCGTCGAAACTGCGTTTGGGCAGAGGAGAGCGCCGACGCCACTTGCTTCAGTTCCGTAATATCTTGAGCCACGATCGCCACTTGGGGAGCGGTGTTCGAATCTGCATGATCTAGCCAAAATGCATTCAGCAACACTGGAATGGTCGTCTGGGTAATCGCATGACGCAGATTGATCTCCCCGTGCCAAGCCCCCTCTGCTTGCAGCATCGGCACCATACAGCTTGATAGCAGCACCTGATCCTGGGGATGGATCAAATCAGCGAACTGCACATGGGCGATCGCCCCTGCTTCTAACCCCAACAACTGATGACCAGCCCGATTGAGAAACTCCAGCGGGCCATTCAGGGACAGGATCCCCACCAATTCCGAGCTATTTTCCACAACCGACGCCAATTTTCGCCGTTCGTCATCAAGACAGCGCTGGATAGACATGTTGCGCCCAATCAGCAAATAGCCCGTGCAGTCTCCCTGGGGATTGCGCAGCGCCGTGACCGACACCGCCATGGGAATGCGATCGCCCGTGCGGCTGATGTAGGTCCAATCCTGTTCTTTGGGATCATCGGCAGCCAGGGGCGTCACCAACACATTAAAGCTAGGTTCTACGGGTTGTTCTAGAGCGACGGATAAGGCGATCGCCCGTCTCCGCACCTCCGCTGGGCAATAAAACAGCAACGGCGTTGCCTGACCAATCAACGCCTGAGCGTCATAGCCCAAAAGGCGCTGGGCCGTCGCATTCATGGTTTGAATCCGTCCCTGGGTATCCGTCGATAAAATGGTGAAATCGGCATGGTCGAGAATCGCCTGCTGGAGCCGCGTGAGTTCCAGTAGACTGGATTCCATGCGCTTGCGCTCCGTCATATCTCGGACAATCACCAGCACCTCATCCGCCCCACTTTTCACCACCCGCGCTTCTTCATGGATGATGCCTTGAGAGCCGACCGTGTCATATTCATAGACCTGAAGCTGCTCTGTCTCAATAGCTTGGCGAATATAGTGCAGACGTTCGGCCGCCATCTCAAGCGGCAGTTGATCGACCAGATTCTTGCCCACAGGATTGTCTAGGTTGCCAATAAAGGGAAAGTCTGGCGCAACAAAAATATTGAGGTAGGTACCGTCGCCATCCAGCTCAAGGATGAGATCAGGCATGGCCTCTAACAACGCACGCTGCTTCGCTTCACTTTTTTGCAAGGCCAGTTCCGCTTGCTTCCGTTCTGTGATGTCGATCAACATGCCCATTGATCCGTGAATGCCCATGTCATCATCCACAAAGGGGCTACCGCTAACCAAGCACCAAAGGGTTTCCCCCGATCGCGTCGTAAGCTGCAGTTCATACTGATCGCTGATCCCCTGTCGGCGCAGCGCAGATTTTTGCGCCAAACTGTCACGATAATCGGGTGTCGCCAGCATTAGCTCATGGCAACCAATTAGATCTGCAGGTGCATACCCCAGCATCTGGCAATAGCGCTGGTTGACAAACTGAATGATGCCATCTCCATCGACAATCACCACCCCTTCTCTCATCCGGTCAATCAGGGTGCGATAGGTGCGATCGCTGGCTTGTAGTTGGTCTGCCAAGGATGAACAAGATGCGGAAGATAGGGGATCTCCAGCCGAAACAGAGGAGGATAGGGGATAGGTCATGGACACTGCAGTGAGACGGCGCGATCGCGGGTAGGCATCAAGATCATCAACGCTAGCTGAGCCATGACTGACACAACCAAGACTAGAACGACAGCAGCTTCCTACAGGACAAAACCTGACAGGCTGTTCTCCATAGGTGTCTCAGTCAACGTTATTCATCTAGGCTGATCTTAACGGCCTGCTCCCAACCGTTGGCTTTGAAGCAGGTGCTTCTAAGCAGGCGCTCCCAACGGTTGGATCCAATCCTAGAATCCAACGCGCTTGGTCAGCCATGAGGAACCCGATCGTAGGGTAGGTCGTAGGACAGGCGAAAGTGGGGCAGGCGAATAGATGATGGTCGGTAAGTTCTGGCTTTAGCCTAACGCATGTACCTCGCGAAGGACTTAGGTACATCAAAGCTCGTTATTCCCCAAAATACTATCCGTAGGAACGTTGAAATCCATAGCGATCGCCCATCTGTTATCTGAGGTTTCACCGACAACCCCGCAACACACCAGCTAAGGCACAACACGTCAATGTGTCATTTGCTACAGCAACCGTAATTGTGCGGTACTGGGTTCGTCCTGTTTGGGGGGAGCGGGTTCATCGAGGCTCGGCTCTACCTCCGTCCAGGCGGGATCATCATCGTTGAGTAGCGCCAGCGCAGCCGCCATCATATCGCCAGCCAGATCATGCAGATCATCGCGGCTCGCAATGTAGGTATCCAGCACATCCAAAGGATCCAGGCTGCGATCGCTGCGCAGTTCCGGTAACCGTGGGCGGGCAAGCTGGCTGATCAACTCGGGATGAATGGTGTAGGTATGGGCGGCTTCCAGCGCCGTATGCAGGGCAGCGGCATCGAGAGCATCGATTTGGTCGGCATGGAGCTGATACATCAGCCGCACCACCGCATCTTGAATGGGAGCACGGGCGATCGCCTCCAGCAGCTTGGTTTGGGGCATGGCTGCATCACAGAGATTAACCCGCAGGGTGTGAAAGGGACGCACCGGCAGCGGACAAAACTGCACCTCCGCCCGGCCGCGCTCTAGGTCAACCAGCACATAGCCCTTCTCCTCCGCCTCTTCGCTAAAGTCCACCCGCTCAATGCTGCCAGGATAGACCACCGGTGGATCCTGGCACAGCACTTGGTGGCGATGCACATGCCCCAGCGCCACATAGTCAAAACAAGGGCGGGTCAGCAGGGGCATGGGTACCGTAAACCCTTTACCCGCCGCCAGAAAGCGCTCCGCTCCATAGCAGGCCGTATCCGTCATCAGATGGGCGAGGAGAATGGTGGGCACGGTGGGATCAAGCTGTCGGATTTCGCCTTCTAGGGCCACCCGCAGGCGATCGATCAGCAGGTGATTCACCTCAGCCAACGACAATCCCTCCGTTTGTGGCCGGGTCAACAAGGTCGATGGCGTCAACCACGGCAGGGTAATCACCTGCACATCGCCATGGCGGGTGGTGATGGGGTGGGTTTCGAGGCGATCGCCCACCACAAAGCCCGGTACGCCTAAGGTACGGTAAATGCAAAGGCTGGCTCCGCCCTGCCCTTGGGCATGTTGGTCATGGTTGCCCACCAGCAGCACCGTGGGAATATCCGCATCCACCAAGCGACGAAACTGCCGGGCAAAGGCTTCTTGCACAAAGGGCGGCGGCGTGGCATCAGGAAAAGCATCGCCGCCAAACAGCACTAGGTCAACTGGTTCAGCGATCGCCCGATCGATGCAGCGAGATAACGTACTCACAAAATCTTCTAGGCGAGTATTCAGACCCGTTGCTGGGTTAATGCGTCCATGGGAGAAGCCACTGCCTAGATGAATATCCGATAGGTGCAGTACTTTGATCATCAAGCCCCCTTAGGGAACAGAACATCCGTATGCCTTCTGTCCTGGTTATACCGTATTTTTGCCGCCATGGAGCAGAAAGCCTCATGAATAGCTCAACAAGGTGGCCTGTTTGTGAAGCTGTTGTATGGATCCATTGCTTAGAAGCGATTTCAAGATCAGGATTTCTCCCCCTAAATTCTCCGAGTCTTTATCAGCCACCATCATCCGGTAAAGATTTGCTGAAGGGAGGGCGATCGCCATATTCAAACCTCCGTAGTTATCGCTAGGATGCATGGTATCAGGGCGCATCATCTAAGACAGCATTCAGGTAAATCTTGCTTACCCATCAATGATCAACCAACCGCTCAGACCTAGGCTCGCTGGGCCGATAGCCAACGGTTGGATCCTTCTCTCTTCACGGACTTGATGCAATGGGAACCTACAAAAATGTCATGGAACTGCTCACCGAGGAAGCTGTTGAACGCCAGTTAAAGCAACTGCCATCTCGGGTCACAGCCTATATCAAAGCAGATGAACTGGTCGCCTACGCCCTCAACCAACTGCCCTCCCTCTACGCAACAACTGAGAAAGGGCTGAAGTATCAATTGCGCAGAGGACGCAGCCACTATCGCCAGCAGATTGATCAGGCTGTTCAACGGGCGATCGCTGCCGTTCAACGTGACCCAATTCGTAGCCAGACACCCCTCTCCGATGTCGAGCAAAAGTCCCAAAAAGTACTGCAACGGATGCGTGCGCTGTTTCAAGATGACTCCTTGAACTGGGATACCGTACCCAGCCTAGTGGAGCAAGCCCTGCGCCAAGATAAACATCAGCCTGCCGCCGGAACAGAGCTCTACGCAACATCTCACCGGCAGCAGGCCTGGAACGAACTGGATCAACCACCTCGCCGCCCGCCTAGCGTAGCGAACCATCGTCCTTGGCGACATCCCTTTGCCGATCGCTTGCCCGATAGCACAGCCAGGCAACCGCTAGAACCCCTAGAGTCTCAAACCAGTTCCACCATTAACCTCGATGTCGTTCCCCAACCCGTGACGCGATCGCCTGAAGAGTTCACCGACTGGGGTCATCCTCTATCGCAACTCTAGCTGACACCATATGCAGTAACCTTAGATGTAGGGTGTGTTCGCGAAGCGTAACGCACCGCAAGCCCTGTCAATGATGCGTTAGCTATCGCCAAGGCATCCTAAAATAATGTGCATTTTCAAATAAATTTGGCTTAAACGGATCATGACAAGAATCATGATATTGATACATAAGATATTGCATCCTAAAAGCTAGAACTCATCATCTGGAGTTACTCAAACACCCACGGAAGCCTGGTTGACTGACCAATCTTTTTGCCTAGGCTAGGCTGAGCAACGTCAAACCCAGTGCCAGCTTAGATTCCGTTGGGTTACGCTGACGCTAACCTAACCTACGAGAGAATCAAGATCGCAGGAGTTTTGTCCGTCAATCAGGCATAACTTCATATCGTTAGCTTTTGTGTTAATCTCCTCTAGAAAAGCTCGATCATGTTCCTTGATGACCATTGTACTACTGATCATGGGTGTATCAGGCTCAGGCAAGACAACCATCGCTCAGCGCGTGGCCGACGGTTTGAACTGGGAATTTCTCGATGCCGATGATGTTCATCCAGCCGCCAATATTGACAAAATGCAGCGAGGGCAGCCCCTAGACGACAGCGATCGCGCCCCCTGGCTCGCAACCCTTGCTGATATCCTATCTAAACGGGTTACCCAACAGCGGCCAATCGTTCTAGCCTGTTCAGCCCTCAAGCAATCCTATCGCGATCGCCTCCAGCAAGGTTGCCGTCACGTATCTGTTGTTTATCTAAAAGGCAGCTATGATACGATTTACAATCGGATGCAACAGCGAAGCCAGCATTTTATGAAGGCAGATTTGCTAGCCAGTCAGTTTGCTATCCTAGAAGAGCCAGAGGAAGCGTTGGTGCTTGCTCTGGATCAACCCCTCGATGCTATAGTTCAAGCTATTCACACCCACATCGTCAATCTCACCCCTGTGTCCCCAGACGGGCAGACCGACTAGGAGGGCGATCGCCCCTATCCCACCGACCATGCTATGACCTCCCCCGACTTCTACCCACCCACGCTGCGCCCATGGCTGGTACGCCTCATTCAGTGGAATGCTGAGTGGATAGCCCGCTGGCTTTACTGGATTGATCTGGAGGTTGCGCCGGAACAACTGCAGCACTTGATCAACCTTAAGGGCGATCGCGTCCTTCTGCTTCCCAACCATCCCACCTTTCATGATCCCGTGGTGATGTTTATGCTGTCGGCTAAGGTAAAGCAGTCGTTTTACTACATGGCTGCCTACGAAACCTTCGACAATCCCAGCACCATGTTTCTGATATCAGCAGGCTTCAAACCCTTGCACCGCTTGGCGCAGTCAGATTACGTAACCAAGGGGCTACGGTGGCTGCTCCAGCAGTTGGGGATGTACTCCATTCGTCGGGGCCTAGCCGATCGCCCCAGTATTGCCCAAACCCTAGCGCTGTTGGCCGAGCCAGGCTGCCATTTGGTGATCTTCCCTGAAGGCGGCTGTTCCTTCCAAAACGACACGGTGATGCCCTTTCGCTCCGGGGGCATTCATATGGCGTTCCAAGCGTTGAACAAATACGCCAAGAATCAGGAAGCCATTCCTAACCTCTATGTGGTTCCTGTGAGCATCAAATACCACTACACCGACGAGACCCAGCCCATCATTGAGCGATCGCTCCAGGGACTAGAAGCTCACTTTGGGATAACGCCCGAACTAGATATACAACCCGATGACTATGCGCGTCTGAGGGCGATCGCTGAACGGGTCTTAAGCACCATTGAAGCTGACTATGGCCTAACCCCACCCAACTCCCTGCGTCAAGACTGGAACGATCGCATTCAGGTCTTGAAACACCGGGTGATTGAAGCCTGTGAGCAGCAGCTATCGATTACCTCAGCGCCAGGAGACTTCATCCGCGAACGGGTCTACAAAATCCAGCACCGGCTGCGCACCCAAGCCGATGCCATCGATCAGCAATTGGACTGGAGCTACAGTTTAGTAGAAAAGACCATGATTCGCCTGCTCAATTTTGATGCAATTTATGATGGCTACGTGGGCGCACATCCAACCCCCGAGCGTTTTCTAGACACCTTGATCCGCCTAGAGCGCGAAGTGTTTAACATTGATCAACCCCCGCCCAAAGGCCACCGCATCGCCCAAGTGTCTCTGGGAGAACCCTACAACTTAAAAGATAGGTTTGATGAGTATCAACAGGAGCGATCGGCAACGGTGGATAACGTCATCACCAAAGCTCACGCTGCGGTGCAGCAAAACCTTGGCAATACAGAAGTCTTAGACAATCTAGATTCATCTGATTAATGCATCAAAATCCATAGATCCATCAAGATAACCTTGGTGTACATCTTATCTATACAGCTTGGTAGCAAGCCAGACTCGATACCCCAACGCTTAAATCTGGGAAACCATTCTGCATCAACCTCAACAGCCCCAGATTCTTGGTAGTTTTGACACCCAACCCTAATTCTTTTTAATCAATGACCCACATGGAGTTGAATGTACACACATTGGCACGTCATTCACGTTGCTGGTTGTCCATAGTAGGGATCCAACCGGTCGCGCCGAGAATCTAACATCTCGTCCTACTAGGCCGAGAGAACACTTTGCGTCATGCTATGTAGTGCTAGGCAGATGCGCCAAGAGGGCGATCGCCAGCAACGATAAGGCAGACGTAAGGTATAGGAGAGGTGTTATGTCGTCAGAAACAGATCCCGTCAAGCTG
>RECH01000265.1 GCA_007694125.1 Leptolyngbya sp. DLM2.Bin15 | reverse complement strand
TGGCCTTTCGTCATTTGAAGCACTTGAAACGCCCTCTAGACACCTGTTTTAGTGCGCCGGTTCGCAATTATTGTATGAGTTGGAATTTTGAGCATCATGGATCACCGTCAGCAAGAGTTACGCCGTGCTGCCGCCCAAGACTTTTTAGACTCCCTCCATCAGTTAGAAGATACATTCGCCCTAGGAGATGATGAGATGCATCATCCTGCTCCGCCTGTCCAGCCGCCGCCACCGATGGATGAACGTCTAAAAGCCATTGAAGCAGCGGCAGCGGATATTGAACGATTTCTCCAAGAGCTGGGCCCGGCTGAATAATCGTGGAGCGTGGTATACCCACCCTCTTGCCTAGGATGGGTTGCTCCTTTGGGCATGCTGACGCTGAGCTTCGTAGAGAATCACTGCAGCAGCGATCGCCACGTTGAGCGACTCTACACCGGGAGCCAGGGGGATGGTGACGCTCACATCGGCCAAGGCGCTTAGGGCAGGGGAAAGACCAGCGCCTTCGTTGCCTAAGAGCAACAGGGTGGGACGGGTAAAGTCCACTGTCCAATAGACCTGCTGAGCCGTTGGGAGGGTGGCGACGACTTGGTGACCGGGGTGCGATCGCCACGCTTCTACCTGGGCCGGCAGGTCGGCAACCACGCCCATGGGCAGGCGAAACCACTGCCCCGCTGAGGCCCGCAGTACCTTAGGGTTATCAAGATCCACACTGTCGCTGCTGAGCCAGAGGCCATCAACCCCCACTGCGGCGGCTGTGCGAATCAGGGTTCCCAGGTTGCCCGGATCCTGAAGGGTTTCTAGGGCCAGTCCTAGACGGGTGGGCTGGGGAATGGTTTGGGTGAGCTGGGTGCGATCTAGGGTGGCTACTACGCCGTCGGGGGTCATGGTGGTGGCGATCGCCTTTAGAACCTCCGGACTAACCACCTCACAGCGAGCCGACTGAGCGATCGCCCGTTCCCATAGCTGGGGATAGTGCATGGCCCAATCAGGCGTATGGCAGAGAGCTGTGAAGGCCATACCCGCTGCGCAGGCCTCCTCGATTAAATGCGTCCCTTCTAGCAACATGTGCTGCTGCTCGTGCCGCCCCTTGGCCCGCTGGAGCTGCTTGAGTTGTTTGACAAATGGATTTTTTACACTGGTCAGCATGGAACCCCTCATCCGGTTCGGCGAGCCATGACGTGAGACCCCGGATGTTGGCGCGCCGCTAGCATATATCCGATCATGTTGAGTTTACTCTAGGGTTGGTCAGACTCCCCCTAGGACGCTGTCACAATCTGTGACCCAAATCGGGAAGGCGGTGCTCAATTTTGCAGAACGACTTTGGTATAGTAGGGCAGAAGTACGATGATGACCGAAGCATTTGTTTCGGAATTGTTTATCAATAGGGAGTTTTCATCGATGGGACTATCAGATACTCAAATCTTTGTAGCTTTGGTGATTGCGCTTGTACCAGGGATCTTGGCGTTCCGCCTATCCACCGAACTGTATAAGTAAGCGTCCATGGGCTGACCATGCCTCTAGGGGTGTGATCAGCCCTAATTTTTGAAAAAGTAACAAATATTTTAAGTTTTACGAGTGACATCGTCCGGCTATCGTCATCCCAGCTAAAAAGCACAGGGCATCAAGGGCATGAGGGGTAGCCCACCAATTGACCTTCTGCTGAGGGCATGGTGATCTAGTAACAGTGTTCATGCTCTCTATCCTTACGGTTGCCTATGGTGGCGGTTTTAGGGAAACAGAGCTAACGTTAAGCCTAGGCTTTGATTACGTCTGCATCAGGGGACTCGCCTCATCCTACCGGCCTGTGATCGCACCACTCTTAAACCTATGTACGCACCTCAGCTAACTCCGCCACCAGAGCATCCACCGCGCCCATCATCGATGCGATCGCGCCGTCCAGTCCGTTCATCCCACCGTGGGGTGACGGCAGAGGTGAGTACGAAGGTGGTTGTTAATGTATGTCTGGTGGCGGTTTCTAGCTTTGCCTTGGTTAAGCTGATTCCCAATACCCTGCGTCAGCAGGCTCAGCTTGAAGAACTGCAGGCTGAAGTAACCTACCTGAATCAAGAAGTTGAGCAACTGCGCATTGAGTTTAATGCCTACTTTGACACAACCCAAACTGAGCGCCTTGCCCAGGAAGAAGGGCAATTGCTCAAACCTAATCAGCGCCGGGTTGTGTGGATTGATTCCCAGGATTTAGATGCGCGTCAACTTGCCCACCACTAATCTGCTGCCCTGCTCTCTCTGCTGAAAGGGGTAATCGATGCAAGATTAGAACCTCAGTCTAGGAAGTGGCGATCGCATCCTGATGGCAGGATGAATCGGGCGCATTAGGGTAGTAGTGCAGCTTGGATCGGGTTGTGAAGGGTTGGACGGGTCGTCTGATGAAGACTGGCTCAGCCGGCCGTTTCTAGCTAGGGACTTGCCGCATTCCATGATGATACGTTCGGACATAATTTCTCCAGATGCTCACGCCAGCCAATATCATGGTTTAGCGCCGGGGCACACTGTGAGCTTCAGGTGAATTGATGTTACTCCTGCCATGTCCATTCAAAAGTTTCCGCTTACTACGATTCAAAAGGTGCGGCAGTACATACAAAGTGCCCTTGTTTTGCCAGAGTCAGAGCAACAGCCGCCATCCACAAAAACCTTCGAAGACGATGATGAAGTACCTGAACCTGAATCGTTAGATGCCCTAGGAGACTTATTTAAGTTTGGTGGCCCTTCCGAAATCATGGACTCCAATGCATCGGCGAGTGGGCGATGGTTGGTGAGTGCGGTGAATCCTGCCGATGCTCTCATCCGCCTGCCAGGGCTCACCCTCAAACAGGGTCTGCGCCTTGTGGGCTATATCTACCGCAGTGAAAAAAGCGGTAAGGGCGTGGTCTGGGCGGTGCCAGAGGTGCTCAGCGTGACGGCGGAACTGGAGAAAGCTCTGTCGGATGAGTTGGATTTAGCCCATCCTCCTCAGCCCAGTCAGGCATTGAAGGATGTGATGGAATCCATTGAGGGCGATCGCTCCGTGGTCTCGTTTATGGTGGCGTCTATTCTGCGGCGGGAAATGCTGGAGTTTGGCTCTGCCGGCAAGCACTGCCGCTGGACGCACCATCGCCTGATTGATGGCATTCCCAATACCATTGTGCCGGAATGGCGAACGGCACCGCCCCAAGAATTTGCGCCTCGGGCCCGAATTTTTCCCGATGGGCGGGCTGCGGTAGAATTTTTTACCTGTCGTGTTGCGGCTCCTACGGCCATTTTTCGGCACATTGACCAATATCCCGCCGATAGCTATGTGGTCAATAGCCTCGATCGGGCGATCGCCTTAGTCCAGCGTCGTTCCTAGGTTCAGAATGCTCCTGC
Source organism: Leptolyngbya sp. DLM2.Bin15 (assembly GCA_007694125.1). GTDB lineage: Bacteria > Cyanobacteriota > Cyanobacteriia > RECH01 > RECH01 > RECH01. Next base: position 28,612 of record RECH01000265.1, on the reverse strand, counting down.
TCCTCAAGCATTCCTGCGGGGAATCGAGGCAGGAGCAACCGGAAGATCAGAGGATCCTCTGGGTGGTTTGTTATGATTAAACCTTATGGGATCATGATCAGAGAAGACTATCCAGCCTTTTACTAGGCCTTCCCTGACTCATGGCTGCCCATCGACTTGCCCATCGACCTCGACCCTTCACGCATAGCGAAGTCTTATATGTCTGGATTATTTGCGCTGCCAGCGATCGCCGCCCTAGCTATTTTGATTGTGGTTCATGAACTGGGGCATTTTCTGGCTGCCCGCCTCCAAGGTATTCATGTCAATCGCTTTTCCATCGGGTTTGGCCCGATTTTGTGGAAATATCAAGGATCGCAGACGGAATATGCCATCCGAGCCATTCCCCTGGGGGGCTTTGTCGGTTTCCCCGACGATGATCCAGATAGCACTATTCCCGATGATGATCCTGACCTGCTGAGCAACCGTCCCATTCTCGATCGGGCGATCGTGATCAGTGCTGGCGTTATTGCCAATCTTTTATTTGCCTATCTTTTGTTTGTGGGACAGTTCGCTGGCGTGGGTGTTCCCGATACGTTTAACACCAAGCCAGGCATCTTGATCCCCGAGGTGATGTCCCTCGAAACACCGGCAGCCCAGGCCGGGATTCGCCCGGGGGATTTGGTGTTGGAAGTCAATGAGACCACCCTAGGTGCCGATGCGCCGGTGATCGACCTGTTTACGGAAGCTATTCGTTCGAGTCCAAACCAGCCTGTGGATTTGCTTGTTCAACGGGGCGATCGCCAGCTCAATCTAACGGTGACCCCCGAAGTGAACGATCAGGGGGTGGCGGTTATCGGGGTGAAGCTGATCCCCAATGGTGAGTCAACCTATCGTCGTCCTACGGGTATAGGTGAAGTTTTCACCCTAGCCGCTCGGAGCTTTCAGGATATGTTCTTGGGCATTGCTGGTGGTTTCTGGATGCTGATCACCAACTTTTCCCAAATTGCCGATCAAGTCGGTGGCCCCGTCAAGATTGTGGAGCAAGGAGCCCGCTTTGCCGAGAATAATCTGCTCAGTCTGATTCCGTTTACCGCAGCGATCAGCATCAACCTAGCGATTATCAACATTCTGCCGCTCCCGGCCCTCGATGGTGGTCAGCTCACCTTTTTGCTGATTGAAGGACTGCGAGGCAAACCCCTGCCGTCGCAAGTGCAAGAAAATGTGATGCAGACAGGATTGGTGCTGCTGTTGGGGTTGGGCGTTATCCTAATCGTGCGCGATACAACCCAGCTTGAGGTGTTTCAAAATCTACTGCAATAGGCTGTGCCATGCCGCGCAAACTGTCTATCAAACAACAGCGGGCCATCGAAATCCTCATTCGCCTCAAGCGTCTGTATCCCGATGCCACCTGCTCCCTCGATTATGAAACGCCGGTTCAGTTGCTGGTGGCGACGATTCTCTCCGCCCAATGTACGGACGAACGGGTCAACAAAGTTACACCGGAGCTATTCCGGCAGTTCCCCGATGCTCGGGCTATGGCAGGGGCCGAGTTAGAGGAACTGGAAACCTTGGTGCGCTCCACGGGCTTTTATCGCAATAAGGCCAAGAATATCCAAGGGGCCTGTCGCATGATTGTGACGGACTTTGGAGGGCAGGTGCCCCAACTCATGGACGATTTGCTGAAGCTGCCGGGTGTGGCTCGGAAAACTGCCAATGTGGTGCTAGCCCATGCATTTGGCATCAATGCTGGCGTCACGGTGGATACCCACGTTAAGCGTTTGAGTAAGCGGCTAGGGCTGACCCAGCACACCGATCCCGTCCGGGTTGAGCGGGACTTAATTAAGCTGCTCCCTCAACCGGATTGGGAAAACTGGTCGATTCGCCTGATCTACCACGGTCGCGCCGTTTGCATGGCCCGAAATCCGGCTTGCGATCGCTGCCATCTTGCCGATCTTTGCCCTGCGGCTGATCCCAGCAAGGTGAGTGCTGCGGGGCCACCCCAATTGCGATCGCTACCCTCGACCTCGGCCTAGGCATCCTGGTCTGATTGCAGCCATGATCCTAGAAGTTTTTGGGAAAAGGGTAGATTATTTGCTTTTGATCGAGGTACCATTAGAGACGGTGTCTTAATAAGTTTTGGATATCTATGGCAAAGAAGAGCATGGTTGAGCGGGAGCGTAAGCGCCAGAAGCTCATTGATAAGTACGCCGCGAAGCGGGCAGAGCTAAAGGAACAATTCCGCACTGCCTCTTCTCAGCAAGAAAAAATGGACATTCATCGCCAGATTCAGCAGTTGCCGCGTAACAGCGTGCCTAGCCGTCTGCGCAACCGGTGCTGGCTAACAGGTCGTTCCAGAGGTTACTACCGTGACTTTGGCCTCTGCCGCAACGCCCTGCGGAAAATGGCCCACGAAGGCCTGCTGCCTGGCGTGGTTAAATCAAGCTGGTAGACTCGCCAGTCGTCCCATCAGTATTGCCAACCCATCCTGCGTCACGCCATCACGGTGATGACTAGGGTGCTTGTTGGACTGCTTCGTATGGATTAAGTAGCTCAATTTAGACAATGCACGAAAGCTGGGGACGGCAAGATGTCTCCAGCTTTTTGCTCTTCAAGGTGGCAGAAGCTCAGCCATCTCGATGGGCGATAGACAAGGCTTCTGATTGCAGGGCAAGGGCATGGATGAGCAAGCATGGTTAGAGGAACTGACATGTAGTCGAGCGATCGCTGTGATTCGGGCTCCTAGCCTAGACATTGGCTATCGCATGGCCCAAGCTGTGGCGGCGGGCGGGATGCGGATGATTGAAGTCACCTGGACGAGCGATCGCCCTGGTGACCTGATCCAGCGCCTGCGGGAGGATCTGCCGACCTGCTGTGTGGGGGCGGGGACGGTGCTGCATCCCACAGCCCTACGACAAGCGATCGCTGCCGGTGCCCAGTTTCTCTTTTCTCCCCACACGGATCTAGACTTACTGCGCTGGGCGATCGCTCACCAGGTGCCCATGGTGCCGGGGGCCCTATCGCCCAATGAAATTGTGGCGGCTTGGCAGGCCGGAGCGGCTACCGTCAAAGTCTTTCCAGTGCAGGCTATGGGCGGTGCTGCTTACCTTCGCAGCTTACAGGGCCCCCTAGGGCATATTCCCCTGATTCCTACTGGGGGCGTCACGCTCCAACATGCTGCCGATTTACTCACCGCCGGGGCGATCGCGGTGGGAGTGTCGGGACAGCTCTTTCCTGCGGAGGCGATCGCAACGCAAAATTGGTCTGTGGTCACCCAGCGAGCCCGGCAGCTTGTGCAAGCTCTCCGTCCCTTTACTCGACACCCGAGGGCAGATGTTGAGGGCAGTAGACCCGCCCAGGGGCATGATCGGGCTGAATTTCAATCACCAAGTCAACATAGTCGCACTGGTGACACATGGGTGTAATAAACAGCTCAGGGTGGAGCGATCGCCAAAAGTATAGGACAAAGGCATCAATATCCGCATCCGACATGCCCGAGCGACCGCTGGCCTTCATGCGCTGTTCCGCATCGCGCCGCCATTGTTGACTGAGGCGATAATCGGTTGGAGATAACACCATCAGCCGATCTAACTGCTCCCATAGAGGCAGATAGGCCTGCAAGGCTTGGTTAATATCGCGGGCAAATTGGCGATCGCTCTCGGTGGTAATGGGTTCGGGAGCCGTATCAAAGACCTGGGGATCTACAGGACGGGTGCCTACAAACCATCCCTCAAACAGCACAATATCGGCACCGGAAATCATCATGGGCTCAGCGCGATCGCCCGCCCCGTTGTGTAGCGATTTATCAAACCGAGGGATGGCAATAGGCGTTTGGGGATCGGCCTGGCGCAACTGCTGTAGCACCGATAAACCTAGCTCTACATCATGGGTGCCCGGTGGCCCGCGCCATTTCAGTCGGGCATCCTGGGTCTGCAACACTTGGCGTTCGGCATAGGTTTTATACAAATCATCAATGGAGAGTTCGCAAACTCGGTAGCCAAGCTGATTCAGAATCAGGGTCAAGATGGCTGCCAGGGTGGTCTTACCTGTTCCCTGTCCGCCCAAAATTCCCTGCACTAGGGGACGCCCCAAGGTCTGGCGATCGGCGATCAGCTGCATGGCCAAAGGCAGCCAAAGTGACCAGAGGGTATCTAGGCGGGCTTGGCTTTCATGGGCCGGCCAGCCTAGGCGATGCTGGCAAAAGGGGATGAATGGGTGATAGACAGCCCGAAAGATTTGCAGGCGATCGCGTACCACTTGACCCACCGTTTCACGCGTAATGCCAAAGGCCTCAGCCCGAGATTGATCCGCTAACGTGGCCTGTTCTAGCTCTTGGAGGATGGATCCATCCAGCGATCCATCCTGCGATTGGGTTGTAATCAAAGCTGTTAATAGCTTGATGAGAGTAGCAGAATTGTCCATCGCTAGCTTCCGAGAAGTTGTGCTTGGATAAACATGCCATAGATGAATCCAATTTTCAGTGCATTGAGAATATCTACAAGCCAGTAAGGGCGAGATGGCGGTATGTCTGCTGGCGATCGCCGACGGTAGGTCACCCAGCTCATCAACTCCACGGTGATCACCAAAAAGCTGGCAACCACGACATCAATTTCAGCCGTTTGTCCAGCCGTTGTGGATACTACCAGCGCCAAAAAGATGCCAAACAACAGCCCAATGACTAAAAATGAGAGTCGCCGCCAGGGGTTTTTGAGCCAGCGGGTGGCCTGATCAGTCACATCTTCAACTAAGCGGTTGAATCGAGTATTTTGCATGGCAATGTCTGAAGATGGCGGGGCAGGTTCTAGGCTGATTCCGTGACAAGGCTAAGAAACGTCTCTGGGAATGACCCTGGTTGACTGACAAATCGTTTTGCCTAGGCTGGGTTGAGCAACGTAAAACCCAGTACCAGCTTAGAGTCCGTTGGGTTACGCTGACGCTAACCCAACCTACGAGAGAATCAAGATCGCAGGAGTTTTGTCCGTCAATCAGGGGGATGACCACTGTACAAATTCCCCTAGATTTTAGCGGTTCTTGGTCGAGTGGACGCAATGCTCGGTTCGCAGTAGCGTATAAAGGAGCGTATAAAAGACGTCCTTTGACGGCCTGGTTGAGGCATTGCCGTGACAGATTTGCCCCTCTCTCCATCCCCATCGTCTAATGTCAGCACTCCAGGACAGTTTGATGCCGTGCTGGGTGGGGCGATCGCTCCGGCCTCAGGGGCTATCCTCGGTGGTCTGGAGGGCTTGATCTGGCGGATGAAAACCCTGCCAGCAGACCAACAGCAATTAGCGCTTCCTGCTCTCCTAGCCTATGGTGAACCAGGGCTAGGAGAACTCGTTCAGTGGTTACGGCACGAGCGCCCGAGTCTGCAAAAAGCTGCCTATCAATTGCTACGCGATCGCCCTGAATCCATCGCCCGATCTGCTATTGAAGCCTGTTGTCCCTGGCCTTGGTTGGAGCAGCTAGCTGTCTTTTCCCACGCAGGCGGCATCACAGCGGTGGCCATCCATCCCCACCATCCCTGGATGGCTAGCGGTTGTCGGGATGGCACGGTGAGCCTTTGGGATTTACAAGCTGGAGAACCACGCTGGGTGATCGACACGGAGGGCTTGATCAACACCCTCACCATCCTGCCTGAGGAGCATCTGCTTTGTGTGTTAGTCCATGGGCGATCGCCTAGCTACTGGCATCTGCACCATGGGCAACCGGTTGATGTCGAACCTCCGATGGCCCCCTATAGTTCGGGGCGGACACCAGCTTGGTCAAGCACTGCATCGGGGGATCGGCGCGATCCTATGGATCAACTGGCAGGCCAGGGCTGGCTCGATGAAGCGATCGCTTGGCAGACGGTAGACAGTCCACCAGCTCAGCCCCAGGCCGTTCAGTCCCAAGCCGTTCAGTCACCCGGTGCAAACCTGAAACCAAGGCAGATTGCCTCCGTGACCCTCAGCGATCGCCGCTATTTAATGAGTGCTAGGAAGGATACCCTGCGCATCTGGGATTTGCGGGTGGGGCGGGAGGTCATGGTGCTGGCAGGGCATACTAGTCTCGTGACGGCTGTGGCAGTTCGGAGCGATCGCCCTTGGATTGTCAGCGGTAGTGAAGATCGCACGGTTCGCCTATGGGGCATTCCCTAAGCAGAACTCGGCGGATAGGTAGATGATGATGTTGATCGTTCGTAGCTCTATACCTTGGGGATATGACTCACTATCCATCCAATCTAGCCGACCAACCCAGCGCTTTTGATGCCGTTTTGGGGGGGGCATCCACAACACCCTCCACAGGCGCTGTGCTGGGAGGGTTGACAGGCGTCAAGCAGCGACTCATGAGCCCTGATCCGCAGCAGCGTTTGGCTGCCCTCACCGATGCCATGCGCTATCCATCTGGTCTGGAGCTGGTGATGGGTGCTCTGGGCGATCCCAGTGACTTAGTTCAAGAAGCTGCCCATCAACTCTTGCGGGATCAGACGGATCCCACTGTGCAGCAGGCCCTGCGTCTCTACGTTTTCTCTCGCTCTAAGCGCCACATAGCCAGTGATGACGAAGCCACGCGCATCGCGGCACTCCCGGAGTTGATTCACTGCGGCCATGAGGGGCTGAATCTGGTGATCCATGCTCTGCGCGATCCGTCTGATGTGGTGCAACGTGCTGCTTTTGATCTGCTCAAAGACCGTCCAGAGCATCGTGTGCGTAAGTCGCTAGAACTTTTTTCCGCCGCTGGTGTGAACTACATGCGGCTGCGAGCGCTGTTGATTAATCGAGAGTGGCAGTTGGCTGACCAAGAAACGGTCTACCTGATGGTTAAAGCCTGTGGTTTGGAGGGTGGAAAAGAGCTACAGCCCGTTCAACTGCTCGATATTCCCTGTGAAGATTTGCATATTATCGATCGCCTATGGACGCGCTACAGCAATGGTCGATTTGGCTTCAGTGTCCAGAGTTCTATCTGGCAAGATTTTTACAACCTGTATTGGAGCAAGTCGGATACCTGGAGTGCCTTTGGCGATCGCGTCGGTTGGCGGGTGAATCATCTGCTCAACCCCAATCACTGGCGGCGTTATGACGAACTGATTTTCAGCCTACGGGCTCCCGTGGGGCACCTGCCGTTCTTGGGTGATAAATTTGGCATTTTTACCATTGAAACCATTGCCGGTCGATTGGCAAACTGTCAACGCTAAACAGAATTGCTGAAGATGAGTCTAGTAGGATCAGAAACGTCACTTAATTTGCCACTCCAAACATCAGCAGCCCTAGGGGGAAATGTTAGGCTATAGTCTCCTTGCTCTTCAGTATCGTCTGGCTGTTAGAGCCCATCTAGAGCGATCGCCCCCTGGTTGTTGAACAGCCCCATGGTTCCTCCAGACTCAGGGAGAACACTACCCACCTCTTTACATAGATGTATCTAAACCGTCATTATTTCTTAACTTTCGTGTCTTAGACTAAACAACATGCATGGATCAAAACTCACCCCTAGAAGATGCACCTAGGCAGGTCTGTGGTTGTCTCTAGGCACTAGTTGAGAATACATCGCATTTTGCTTGGCTGTTGCTAAGCTGATTCATGCGCTATGGTGACTGGATAGTGGTTGAGTCCTGATCCGCTGGCTAAAAATCAGCATGGTTAGGATTGAACGACTCTAGCTTGATAGCGCTGCCCTTGTGGGAGTTACTGAGTCACTGGGGCATTTCAAAATACCTCGTGTTTTTCATCGATCGTTTTTATTCCTATCTATTTGATATCTGACAATACAGTGAGCAGGTTGGCCTATGGTCTCTTACATCTCAAACAAAGCTACGCGCATTGAATTTGAGCGAAAAATCCGTCGGATTCAACGCGATGTTTTGCGGATGGGAGCACTCGTGGAAAGTTCCTGTTGGTTAGCACGACGAGCTTTATTTGAGCAAGATTTAGATGCTGCTCGGCAGATCGATCAACAAGATAAACAGATTGATCACTTCTACCGCCAAATTGAGCTTGATTGTGTCAACTTAATGACCTTGCAGGCTCCAGTTAGTCAAGATCTACGCCTTTTAAGCGCATTGATGCAACTCGTTCGTGATCTAGAGCGCATTGGCGACTATGCCAATGATTTGGGAGAAATTTCCATCAAGCTCTTTCCCTACCCAGTACATCCCTGCATGGGGCAGGTTAGGGAGATGTCGGATCGCTGCCGTGCCATGCTGGCGATGAGTTTGGCGTCGTTGTCTGACTTAGATGCTGAGTCTGGTTTAGAGATGAAGCTCAAGGATGACGCGGTGGATTTAGACTATGAGCAACTCTATGATCGCTTGGCTCACCAAACAGATATCCAGGGCTCAATTGAGCCGATTGTGCTTTTGGTCTTGGTGATTCGTCACCTTGAACGCATGGCCGACCATGCCACCAATATTGGCAAGCGGGTCGCCTACATCGTCACCGGGCAACGACATTGAGAAGATAGCGTGATCCATGGAGCCCTCATCCATCACGCTAGCGCTCATGCCCATTCCCTTGGACGACCTGGCTCGCCTGTGCTAGGGGGCTGGGGTGACAATCAGCTTGGCGATCGCATTGAATCAACGGCAGGGGGTTTGCTAGGGGCGATCGCTTCCCCTGAGGGCGTCATCTAAAAGCCACCACGGCGATGCGGCGGCGGATCTTCGTAGTCTTCGTAGGTATCATAGCCATACTCTTCTTCGCCCCACTCATCCTCCTCGTCGGCCCCTTCCCATTCTTGACTGGCGGGGGGTTGCCAGTCGAGCTCTTCATAGTCTTCTTCGATGTAGGCAGGGTCGCCCCGTCGAGGTGCTTCCCCCATGGGCATCTCAACCTCTGAGATAGGCCAACCTCGTCGCCGTCCGGGAGGGGGTGGCATGTCGTCGTCTAGAACGAGGTCATCCCAGAGGCGATCGCGCTGGCGAGAGAGTTCAATAGCAGAGGGAACTGGAGCTTCGACCTTGGGTTGCCAGGTGAGTTTGACAGAAAGGGCAGCGCTGCGGCCAATGTTTACAATGGCGGCTTGACCGTTGGCGTTGAGCTGAATGCCAAAGGATACTTCAACTTGGGAGGGGCGATCGTCTAAGCTGTTCATCGTCTCAGCCACCTGTTGCGCCATCGATCGCATGGTGTTCATGGCGTGGTTGATGGCTTTGCTAGACATCTCCGGTGCCTGTGGTGATGACGAGCTAGCAGCGTCAAACTCCACAACAATGGGTGCGTTTTCATCTGGGACAAAGCTAGGCATACAATCATCTCAACCCGTTGAAGTCTACGATCCAGTCTAATCTGGATTTTGATCTTGGCCATCTTGCCTGAGGGCGATGGAGCATCGCTGGTCATGGCCAGAAAATGGGCACAATCATTGTAATGGGTTCACACCATCTGTCTATCGTCTTTTGACCGAACCTGCGGCAATGTGTAGTTGATCTTGCTAGGCATTGGTGAGCCTAGGCATCGGTTGCCGGTTCAGAGGGCGAGAGCTGCCAGCCCGGCTTGACAACTTGACGGGCGCGGGCAATCACTAAACTATCATCGGGCACATCATCGGTGACGGTTGATCCGGCTGCGACCGTGACGTTCTCCCCTAGGGTGACGGGAGCAACGAGGACGCTGTTTGATCCGGTCTTACTGCGATCGCCAATGACGGTGGCATGTTTCTTCACCCCATCGTAGTTGGCCGTCACCGTGCCCGCGCCAATATTCACGCCTTGCCCAAGGGTGGCATCTCCTAGGTAGGACAAATGAGCTGCATTGGTGCGATCGCCCAAGGTGGTTTTTTTGATTTCCACAAAGTTGCCAATGCGGCATTGTTCGCCAATCTCCGCATGACCGCGCAGGTGGGCGTAGGGGCCAATGCGGCTGCCGTCTTTGACCACGCTGTCTGAGATCACGGAGTAGAGAACCGTCACCCGTTCACCAATTTGGCTATTGTCTAGCAGCGTACCGGGGCCAATGCGGCTGCCGGATTTCACCGTGGTATGACCGCGTAGGTGGGTTTGGGGTTCAATCACCACATCCGGCTCTAGCTGCACATCTTCATCAATGGTGATGCTGTCGGGATCCACTAGCGTGACCCCAGCTTTCATCCAGTGTTCTTTGAGGCGATTTTGCAAAATGCGGTAGCCCATGGCAAGCTGTTGGCGATCGTTGATGCCCATAATTTCTTGGGGATCGTCCACATCAATGGCTACCACAGGCTGCAGCATGGTCATCGTATCGGTGAGATAGTATTCCTGCTGGTCGTTATTGGCCTGGAGCTGGGGCAAGGCCTTTGCTAAATCAGGCCAGCGAAAACAGTAGACCCCGGCATTAATCCGCCGATTTTGGCGTTGGGCGGCGGTGCAGTCTCGATCTTCCACAATTTGAGTGACGACATTTTGCCCATCGCAAAACACGCGGCCATAGCCTTGAGGGTTGGGCATTTGGGCGGTCAAAATAGCGGCTGCACTACCGGACTCTTGTTGAGTGGTTAACAAATGCTGCAAGGTTGCTGGACGCAGCAGCGGCACATCCCCGTTGAGGACGAGCAGCGTTCCGTCAAACCCTTCAAGGTGGGGCAAAAGCTGCTGTACGGCGTGTCCTGTGCCTAGTTGCTGTGTTTGCTCCACAAATTCCAGGTTAGGGTAGTCAGCCAAGGACTGACGCAGCGCTTCTTGGCCGTAGCCCACAATAATCAGCGTGCGTGAGGGTTGAATGGTGGATAAGCTATCCAACACCCGTTGAATGAGCGATCGCCCCCCAAACGAGTGTAAAACCTTAGGCAACTGAGACTTCATGCGGGTTCCGCGCCCTGCTGCCAAAATTGCTACCGCTACCATACTCATCCCCTCAGTTCATTCAAACGGAGTATATCGCGCTTGCTGGATCATCGGCCGAGTTTTTATGGCAAGGCTGGCAAGAGGTAGGGCAAGGATTGGATGAGGTGGGGCGCTCAAGGATAGGGGCTGGAGCCAGAGTGATGCGTTAAACAGACTCGATTAGAGAGGAATGGCTAGGCGCTAGATTGTTGCCTGCTGCTTGGATAAACTCTGAAAACTGCTGCATCAAAACCGGATTACGCCAGCCTTGCCGAGTTTCTTTCAGCATGATGTCTAACGACTCTTCCGATGTGTAGGCAACTTTGTAGGGGCGTTCGCTGGTGAGCGCATCATAAATGTCGAGCATTTGAAAAACCTGCGCCAAGAAAGGAATCTCGTCACCGGCCAAGCCATCGGGATACCCGGATCCGTCCCAGCGTTCGTGGTGGTGGCGAATGATGGGCAAGACACCTTTCATGGTGCGTAGGGGCTGACAGATTTGTTCGCCAATGAGTACGTGCTGGCGCATGGTGATCCATTCGTCATCCGACAACTTGCCTTGTTTCAGCAAGACTGAGTCAGGAATGCCAACTTTACCAATATCGTGTAGGTATGCGCCCCACAGCAGATCGCGAATTTCTTGCCGGGATAGATGCAGGAAGTCGCCAAAGGCCTGACCGCGTTTCACTAAGCGATCGCAATGATCACCTGTATTGGGATCACGACGTTCAATGGTGCGGGCGATGGAGAAGAGCACCTGACCTGCGTGATCTAAGTCTTCATTTAAGCGCTTTTGCCGGATCAGCGACTTGACCCGAGCCGATAGCTCTAGCTGATCAAAGGGTTTGGTTAGAAAATCATCGCCCCCCGACTCAATGCCTCGCAGCCGAGCCCGGCGATCGTTCAAAGCTGTGACAAAAACAACAGGTATGAGGCGAGTATGTTCATCTTGCTTGAGATGACGGCAGACCTCAAATCCGTCCATGCCTGGCATCATCACATCCAGCAGAATTAAGTCGGGGGCAATTTGGGTTACTAGTTCTAATGCTGCAAACCCGCTTTCTGCCTCCAAAACTTCATATCCTTCAACCGAGAGAAGCGCCACGGCTGTCATGCGGCTAGATGGATGGTCGTCAACGACTAAAATTGTAGGATGCTCAGCATCAGGACTATTCACTAGAGAAGTTCCCATTCCAATCAAGATTTTGATCCCCTACATCGGGTTATGTATGGGTAGAGTATGGGCTTAATATCCCATACATTCGGTACATGAATTGGCACACCTGACATGAAGTTTTGTCCTGATTGCGCTGTTGAGAGACAATCAAAGACGCAAGACCCATGGGTCTTTCTGAATCGATACATACTAGCCAGATTGTTTTGATCAAGCTTGATGCCAATGCTATTAACCTTAGTGCTATCAGTATGATGAATTAACCACCATGGGAAATCAGTCGTTTTACGGAGATTCTCATCTATGGTGCCCACCCTAGAGTGAGAACGAACAGCGTTGGCACAAATTCCACCCATGATGCTGTGGGTGTGTCATCAGGGATGGTGCTGTCGTTGCTGGGCGCTTTGACCAGAAAACCCCGATCGCCATGACGGAGAGATCGGGGTTCTGGTCGGATTACTGGGCCTTAACACCTAGGATGAGACGTGGGGCCGCTACCCTTGGTTTTGCACGTCGGCCGTGTAGTCTTGGATAGCCTTGACTTCTAGGGGCTGGGACTGCAGGGCTCGAATGGCGCTGGCGGTGGCTTTGGCTCCGGCAATGGTGGTGACGATGGGTACTTTGTAGGCCAGGGCGGTGCGACGGATAGCGCGATCGTCGATCTGGGCGGTGGCTCCAATGGGGGTGTTGATCACCAGTTGAATCTGATGATTTTTGATGTAGTCTCCAACGTGGGGTCGCCCTTCGTGCAGTTTCAACACCAAGTCTGCTGGTACGGAGTGCTCCTCTAGAACCTGTTGGGTGCCAGCGGTGGCCACAATGGTTAAGCCCAGATCAATCAAGTCTTTGATCACGGGGACAGAGGCTTCCTTATCGCGATCGTTCATCGAGACAAACACCGTTCCGGTCAGGGGGAGTTTTTGCCCAGCGGCTAGCTCAGCCTTGGCGAACGCTTTGCCAAAATCGGTATCAATGCCCATCACCTCGCCGGTGGATCGCATTTCTGGACCCAGGATGGTATCACTGCCCGCAAATTTCTCGAAGGGGAAGACGGCTTCCTTCACCGCGATGTGGGGAGGAATCACTTCCTTGGTGAAGCCAATGCCTTCTAGGGTTTCCCCAGCCATGACCCGCACAGCAACTTTGGCCAGCGGCACGCCGATCGCCTTGGAGACAAAGGGCACGGTACGAGAAGCGCGGGGGTTGGCTTCTAGAATATAAACCTGGTCTCCCTGCACGGCGAACTGAATGTTCATCAGCCCAATTACGTCTAGGGCTTTGGCCAATTTTTCAGACCAGGTGCGAATCACGGTCAACACTTCATCGGAGAGGGAAATGGTGGGCACCGAGCAGGCCGAGTCGCCGGAGTGGATGCCAGCTTGCTCGATATGCTCCATGATGCCGCCGATCACCACTTGTCCTGTCTGATCAGCGATCGCATCCACATCGACCTCAATGGCATTTTCCAAGAAGCGATCGATGAGGATGGGATGATCGGGTTCTACCTGCACTGCATAGGTCATGTAGCGCTCTAGCTCCGCATCGGAGTAGACGATTTCCATGGCCCGCCCGCCTAGGACGTAGCTGGGGCGCACCACAACGGGGTAGTTGATGGTTTTGGCAATTTGCAGAGCTTCGTTATAGCTGCGAGCCAGACCGTTGGGAGGTTGTTTAATATCAAGGGTGTTGAGGATTTTCTCAAACCGCTCCCGGTCTTCGGCGGTGTCGATAGAGTCGGGGGAGGTACCCCAGATTTTGGTCTGCACGGGACAGTCGGCAGCGTTCAAGTAGTCCTGAAGGGGCACCGCCAGCTTCAGGGGGGTTTGTCCGCCAAACTGGATGATGACGCCCTCGGGATTTTCCGCTTCGATGATGTTCAGCACGTCTTCGCGGGTCAGGGGTTCAAAATAGAGGCGATCGCTGGTGTCGTAGTCAGTGGAGACGGTTTCGGGATTGGAGTTGACCATGATCGTCTCAAAGTCTGCATCTTGCAGAGCATAGGAGGCATGGCAACAGCAATAGTCAAACTCGATGCCCTGACCAATGCGGTTGGGGCCACTGCCGAGGATCATCACCTTCCGGCGAGTGGAGGGCAGCACCTCCGACTCCACCACGGGGAAGACTGTACTGTCGTCCTGGCTGGCGGCAAAGCAGGATACGGCAGACTCGTAGGTGGAGTAGTAGTAGGGGGTGAAGGCTTCGAACTCAGCGGCACAGGTATCCACGGTTTTGTAGACTGGCAGCACCTGCAGCGCTTGCCGGTAGGCGCGCACCTCAAGTTCGGTAGTTTGGGTGGCGTGGGCAATTTGGCGATCGCTAAACCCGTGGGCTTTGATCATCAGCATCTGGGCGGCGGTTAGCGACTTGAGGGGGGTGAGTTTGATGAATTTCTCCACCTCCAGCAATTCGGCGAATTTGTCTAGGAACCAGGGATCAATGCCGGTGAGTTCATAGACCTCTTCGACGGTCATGCCCAGCTTTAGGGCGTGGCGTACGGTGAAGATGCGCTCGGGATTGGGGGTGCGCAGGTTGGTGCGCACCTGCTGGAGGCTAGGAAGCTTCTCGGCGCGATCGCATCCCCAGCCAAATCGTCCTGTCTCAAGCGATCGCAGCGCTTTTTGGAAGGATTCTTGGAAGGTGCGGCCAATGGCCATGGCTTCACCCACCGATTTCATCTGCGTGGTGAGGGTGGTGGTGGAGCTGGGGAATTTCTCGAAGGCGAAGCGAGGAATTTTGGTGACGACATAGTCGATGGTGGGTTCAAAGCTGGCGGGGGTTTTTTGGGTAATGTCGTTGGGAATTTCGTCGAGGGTGTAGCCGACGGCGAGTTTGGCGGCAAATTTGGCAATGGGGAAGCCAGTGGCCTTTGAGGCCAGGGCCGAACTACGAGATACCCGAGGGTTCATTTCAATTACAATCACGTCGCCGGTGTTGGGATTGACGGCGAACTGAATGTTGGAGCCGCCGGTTTCTACGCCAATTTCGCGAATAATTTTGATCGAGGCATCCCGCAGCCGCTGATATTCCTTGTCGGTCAAGGTTTGGGCCGGCGCAACGGTAATGGAGTCGCCGGTATGCACCCCCATGGGATCAATATTTTCAATGGAGCAGATGATCACGACGTTGTCTGCTAGGTCGCGCATCACCTCTAGCTCGTACTCCTTCCAGCCCAGCAGCGACTGCTCGACCAAAATCTGAGACATGGGACTAGCGTCGAGCCCCGATTGGGAGATGGCTTCAAATTCTTCTTGGTTGTAGGCAATGCCGCCACCGGTGCCGCCGAGGGTAAAGGCTGGGCGAATAATCAGGGGATAGGTGCCGATCTGGACAGCGATCGCCCTGGCTTCATCCATGGTTTGCGCTAGGCCAGAGGGGCAAACACCCACCCCAATTTTTTCCATCGCCTCTTTGAAGAGTTTGCGATCTTCCGCCTTTTCAATGGCGGGCAATTTTGCGCCGATTAGCTCTACCCCATACTTGTCCAGTACGCCATTTTTGGACAGGGTGACGGCTAGGTTGAGCGCCGTTTGTCCGCCCATGGTGGGCATGAGGGCATCGGGGCGTTCCTTTTCGATCACCTTTTCTAGAATTTCCGGAGTCAGCGGCTCGATGTAGGTGCGATCGGCCGTTTCTGGATCCGTCATGATCGTCGCGGGGTTGGAGTTGACCAGCACCACCTCATACCCTTCTTCTCGAAGTGCCTTGCAGGCCTGGGTGCCCGAGTAGTCAAACTCACAGGCCTGACCGATCACAATGGGGCCAGAGCCAACAATCAAAATTTTGCGGAGATCATCACGACGAGGCATAGCGTCACCAACGGAGTCAGGGTTACTTAAATCCCAATTATTTTAGAGGCATTCGGATCGGCCATCGCGATGACTTCCGGATCAATTTTCTAAGGTTCGATGACTTAACAGGCCCTCTCAGGGGCAGGATATCCCCCTGAGAGAGTTCCAGATTTCTTTAGAATTGAGTCGTCTGGAGCGGAATGCTAGGACTGAGGAGCCTAGGGCTGAAAGTTGTCGCCCAGATAGTATTGACGCACTAGGGGATTGGCGTAGAGTTCTTCGGCGCTGCCCGCGGCCAAAATTTCACCATCGCGCATGATGTAGGCGCGATCGGTGATGGCCAGGGTTTCCCGCACGTTATGGTCTGTGATTAAAATGCCCATGTGGCGATCGCGGAAGCCAGCTAGGATCTCTTGGATTTCAGCGACAGCGATCGGGTCAACGCCGGTAAAGGGTTCATCCAGCAGCAAAAACTTGGGATTGGCCGCTAGGGAGCGGGCTAGCTCTGTGCGTCGCCGTTCGCCCCCTGATACGTGGATACCGGAGGTATTGGCAACTCGTTCTAGCCGAAATTCCTTGAGCAGGTCATGCAATCGGGTGGGCTGGTCTTGACGACGCACCTTGGTTTCTTGAAACACCAGCAGAATATTGTCGCTGACGCTCAAGTTGCGAAAGATGCTGGGTTCTTGGGCCAGGTAGCCAATGCCTAAATGGGCCCG
Source organism: Leptolyngbya sp. DLM2.Bin15 (assembly GCA_007694125.1). Taxonomy (GTDB): domain Bacteria; phylum Cyanobacteriota; class Cyanobacteriia; order RECH01; family RECH01; genus RECH01. The sequence continues at coordinate 12,184 of RECH01000265.1, read as the reverse complement.
TTCATGCAACGGCAAACTGGTGATATCTCGATCATCGAGGAATACCTTGCCCTGATCGGGACGTTCAATGCCTGTGGCAATATAGAACGTTGTTGTTTTGCCGGCTCCGTTGGGGCCCAATAAGCCTACAACTTCTCCTTGGTTGACAGACAAGTTGACGCGGTTGACAACTGTGCGTTGATCGTAAGCCTTATGGATATTCTCAAGAACGATTTTCAAGCGCCCTATCCTAGATTGCTAGCAAAACAGCAGTGTGAGCGATCGCCGAGACGATCGGCGAGTCGGGGCCCATGGGAGATGGGCATCAATCCTCTTCCATGACGCTCATCCTAGCAGAGGACAACCCTTCAGGAGGGGTTTGTTACTCAACAGGCTCCAGAATTTCGGTTTTTGGATCAAAATCTGACTGTGCTGGCGCAACGGCTCCGCTACCGATGGGGCCTGGATTTGCATCGGGCACAATGTAGATCGACTGCACCTGCTGACCTCGATCGGGCAGCGCCACAAACCGGCCTTCTTCAATCAGGTAGGTGACCACTTCACCCCGCAGGCTGTTGCCTTCCTGCAGCACATAAACATCGCCACTGAGCACAATCCGCTGTTCGCGGCTGTAGTAAAGTGCTTGGGCAGAGGTGGCTTGAATTTGGCGGGCGGGGTAGTCAATTTGCACATTGCCCCGAGCGGTAATCACCCCGGTGATGGAATTGGCTTCTTGAATATCGGAGCGCAGGGTAAGCGCTTGACCAGTTGTCTGAGCGGTGGCGGCGGAGAACTGACTGAGGGGAGCGATCGCCCCGACGGTTAGAGCTGTGACCAAAAGGCTGCTCACTTGGAACCAGCGCCGGAGACGAGCTGATGTAGTGGTGTTGAGAGGGGTGGAAGCAGACGCCATAGGAGTTTCAATCACACGTGAAGGCTAATGTTAAACGTCCTCCGTTCCTAGGGCGAGAGCGGAGAGTTGACCGTTGAGGTCTAGGCTGAGAGCATAGGGTATATCAGGTTGCCCATGACCCGTTCTCTAATCATTTTAGAGAATACCCTACCTACATTGATAACTGACGACTATTACGGTGTTTAGGTGCCTGGATCCGGTAAGCGTCTGTTACCAAGGCGCAAGCATTCATCTGGTATGAACATTACATGGCTGGTTCGCGACGTTTACGAAGGGCCATAACGCAACATGATCACTTCGAGCTGGCGGCGCTTGGTTAGGCGGCTGTTGTTTTGGGGAAAGCGATCGCTCCCGGCTATCTTTCCCCGAGACTCTCGCAGCTACCGTGCTCGGCGACGACACTTTATGCATCGTCGTCTCACCTTTAGTCTACAGCTTGCCATTGTGGCCTACGGGACGTTCATGCTCTACACCTTGCTCAAGGTGGGCAATGGGCTGGTGGAAACTGCGGATGGTTGGCTTTGGATGGCGGCCGGGAGTGTGCTAGGGCTAACGGTATGTTGGCTGCTGCTGAAAACCGTTTGGGGGCGGCAACATCCTGATGTCTTGTTTGTGGCCACAGCCTGGATCATCACCCTAGGTGAGCAACTCTGGGCGACCATCAATGGATTTGCGCTACCAGCGATGTATTCTTGGACGCTGGTCTTCTTGGTGCTGGCGGCGATGATTCCGGTGCGTTGGCCGCTGCATTTGCTGACCCAGGCCGGTGTGTTGATTTACTACTACGGCGTGAACGGGCTCCTAGGGCTGACGGTGCCGGAGGCGATCGCTCAAGATTCTCGCCAAGTTCTCTATTTTTTCTGGTTTTTTGGCATTTGCAATATCGCGGTCTACCTATATGAAAAGCTGCAGCGCTCCGAGTTTCAAGCCCTGAAGTCTTTGCGGCAGGAACGCGATCGCTCCGAGCGGCTCTTGTTGAATATTTTGCCGGCCACGGTGGTTCGACAGCTCAAGCAAGAGCATCGCACCATTGCGGAAAGTTTTGCGGAGGCTTCTGTTCTTTTCGCAGACGTCGTCAGTTTTACGGAACTGTCTACCGGCATTCCTCCCCAGGCCTTGGTGCAAATTCTCAACGAAATCTTCTCGGAGTTCGATCGCTTAGCCGATAAACATGCCCTAGAGAAGATCAAGACCATTGGTGATTCTTATATGGTGGTGGGTGGTCTGCCGGTGGAAGATCCAGAGCATCTGGAGGCGATCGCTGAGATGGCGCTGGATATGCAGACTGCGATCGCCCAGTTTTCCCTCAAAGACGGTCAGCCGCTACAGATCCGCATTGGCATCAACGTCGGCCCTGTTGTGGCGGGGGTGATTGGTATGAAAAAGTTTATCTACGACCTGTGGGGCGACACGGTGAATGTGGCAAGCCGGATGGAGTCTCAGGGGATTGCCGGTGGCATCCAGGTCACGGAGGCGGTTTATCAACGGTTGAGCGATCGCTACGACTTTCAGCCTCGGGGCAGTGTTGAGATTAAAGGCAAAGGCGCGATGACTACCTATTTGCTGCTGGGCCCCATCGTCGGCAACTCCCTATCCATTTCCTTCGATGTCACCAAGCCAGATTGATTCTAGGTGCCTGATAGAACAACGGACAGGCTTGCTGTTATGCTTAGGAACTTCGCCGGTTGACCCTCGAAATTCCGGCGATGATGGCTGAACTACAGCCTTTACGAGCTGGTTTGATGAAATGAGCTAATTTCACAAAACTTTATTCTTCTTCGCCCTTATCTTATACTACGCAAGGAACACTAACCCGGATTGACCAACTTGACTCACGTCCGGTACCTGTTTTCCTGGCTGAAAGAGCTGAAAAATCTGAGAGGGCGATCGCTCTTCCCAGGGTTTCACCTCAGCCCTGTGCACCACCAGTTGAAGGAGAAAGAAGCGATGTCGGAGGCCGTTAAGCCGCTGACAGTACCGAAAGAGTTTTTGGGGCCACCCCGTGATGTGAACCCCACTCTGATTATGTTTTTGGTTGCGGTCGCCACCGCCGCCCTATCGACCCTAGGCTATTTTCGTTGGGGGTTGCCCGGCTGGAGCTGCTTCCTGGCCAATACCCTAGCGTTGCACTTAGTGGGTACCGTCATCCATGATGCATCCCACAATGTGGCCCATGAACATCGCATCATGAATGCAGCCTTGGGTCATGGCAGCGCGTTGATGCTGGGGTTTTCGTTCCCCGTCTTCACCCGCGTCCACATGCAGCACCATGCCAATGTGAATGATCCAGAAAATGATCCGGATCATTTTGTCTCCACGGGCGGGCCGCTGTGGCTAATTGCAGCCAGGTTTTTCTACCACGAGATTTTCTTTTTTAAGCGTCGCCTGTGGCGAAAGTATGAGCTACTGGAATGGTTTTTAGGTCGCCTAGCGGTTGCTAGCGTGGTCTATCTTGCCGTTCAGTATGACTTTCTTGGCTATTTGTTTAACTATTGGTTTTCGCCAGCACTGGTGGTGGGCTTAGCGTTGGGGTTGTTTTTTGACTATTTGCCCCATCGTCCGTTTAAAGAACGCGATCGCTGGAAGAATGCTCGGGTGTATCCTAGCCCGGTGTTGAACCTGTTGATTATGGGGCAAAACTATCATCTGATTCACCATCTTTGGCCTTCGATTCCTTGGTATAAATACCAAGCTGCCTATCGAGCTACCCGACCGCTGCTGGACGCGAAAGGCTGTGAGCAGTCCCTAGGTTTATTGAACGGCAAAAACTTTTGGAGCTTTTTGTACGACATTTTCCTAGGCATTCGGTTTCACCATAAACCGGCAGCTGCAGCTCCCTTGGAGGTGCCAACGGAAGAGCCGGCTAGGGTTGAGCCAGTGGTTGAACCTGTGGTTGAGTCAATGGTTGAGCCAGCTATGGCGGGGTTAGAGGCTGAGGCTGGCCGCTCGGATAGCAGCCGCTAAGGTTTTCTGGCAGGGTCAAGAAACCTTGGGCTGGTTAGGGTCAAAAAACTGGACAATAGAACTGGGGCAGGAGCATCTCACTCCTGCCTTTTGTATTCGGTTTGGCAGATAGGCCAAGCCGAATTTGTGACCCAAGCTGCTGAGGCTGGACACGATCAAGCGCTGATGTGGTCTGAGTCGGAGTTCAGGTGAGGTTTGGGTCGGCTCATGAATTGTTCGCCCTCACCAAGGAGTATTCTGTGGTTTTACACGTTTCAGATCCAAGTCTTCGCCCAGGGGGGCACAACCCCTACGAGAGTCAAACCTTAGCGATCGCCCGTGATCTTCTATCGGCAACTCGGGAGAAGCGATCGCTCTTTGCCCAAATGCGCGATCAAATGCGCTGGGACGATAAGCTGCTGGCCTGGACGATGGGCAACCCTGGTCTACGGGTGCAGTTGTTTCGGTTCATCGACTGCCTGCCGGCCCTGCGCAGCAATGCCGAAGTGGCCCGGCACCTGCAGGAATATTTGAGCCAGGAAAGCGTTGAATTGCCCAGCGCGTTGAAAGGCCTACTCAACTTTGCTGACGCTAGCTCCCTGCCAGGACAAGCCGCCGCTACAACGGTGAAGACGGCGGTGGAAACCTTGGCGCGTAAATATATTGCGGGGGAAACCGTTCAGCAAGCCCTCAAATCCATTGAGCAACTGCGCAAGCAGCGCATGGCCTTTACCGTGGATTTGCTAGGGGAAGCGGTGATTACCGAAACCGAGGCTCAGCAATACCTCGATCGCTATCTGGAGTTAATGCAGGCCTTAACCACGGCATCCCAGCGCTGGTCGGCCATCCCTCAGATTGACCAAGCGGATGGGGAAGCATTGCCTCGGGTGCAGGTATCGGTGAAGCTAACGGCCTTCTATTCCCAGTTTGATCCCCTCGATGCTGTCGGCAGTCAGGCTCGGGTGAGCGATCGCATTCGTACACTTCTGCGCCGGGCCAAGGAACTGGGGGCGGCTGTGCATTTCGACATGGAGCAGTATACCTACAAGGATCTGACCCTGGCGATTTTGAAACAGATTTTGCTGGAAGATGAATTCCGCGATCGCTCTGATATTGGCGTCACCCTCCAGGCCTACCTGCGGGATAGCCTCACCGACCTCCAGGGCCTCATCACCTGGGCCAAGGAACGGGGCTGTCCGGTGACGGTGCGGTTGGTCAAAGGTGCCTACTGGGATCAGGAAACCATCAAAGCGGTGCAGCATGACTGGGCCCATCCCGTGTATAGCCTCAAGTCTTCCACCGATGCCAACTTTGAAGCCATGACCCGGCTGCTGTTGGAGCACCACGACTATCTCTACGCCGCCATTGGTAGCCATAACGTTCGTTCCCAGGCCCACGCGATCGCCATTGCCCAGGCTCTGAAGATTCCTGCCCGGCGGTTTGAGCTCCAGGTGCTCTATGGCATGGCGGATAAGCTGGCGGATGCTTTGGTGGGTCAGGGCTACCGCGTGCGGGTTTACTGCCCCTACGGCGACCTGATTCCCGGCATGGCTTACTTGATTCGTCGCCTGCTGGAAAATACGGCCAATAGTTCCTTCCTGCGGCAAAACCTGGAAGAACGGCCCGTGGATGACCTCCTGGCTCCACCGGCCATGGAAACCCAGTCCCATCTGCCGGAAACCCTTAAACCAGCATTCCCCAACGTGGCGGATACAGACTATGCGGATGCGGCAGAACGCGATCGCGCCCAGACCGCCCTCTCCAGCCTACGCAGCCAGTTGGGGCAATCCTTCCTACCGCTGATTGATGGCCAGTATCGCAACACGGCGGAGACCATCGACTCGGTGAATCCCTCCAATCCTTCGGAGGTGATTGGCACCATTGGGTTAATCAGCATCGACCAGGCGGAGCAGGCCATCCAAGCCGCTAAGACCGCCTTCCCCGCCTGGCGCGCTACTCCAGCATCGGAGCGGGCCGCCATTCTACGCCGAGCCGCGGACTTGATGGCAGAACGACGGGCCGATCTATCGGCGCTTATGGTGCTGGAAGGCGGTAAGGCGCTGCACCAAGCGGATCCGGAGGTGTCGGAAGCCATTGATTTCTGCCGCTACTATGCCGATGAGATGGAGCGCTTGGATCAAGGCTATGCCTACGATCTGCCTGGGGAAACCAATCGCTACATCTACCAACCGCGCGGCATTTCGGTGATCATCTCCCCTTGGAACTTTCCCCTTGCCATTCCCACCGGCATGACCGTGGCGTCGTTAGTGGCGGGCAACTGTACATTGCTGAAACCGGCGAATAGTACGGGGGCGATCGCTGCCAAGCTCACGGAAATTCTCGTCGAGGCGGGCATTCCCAAGGGTGTCTTTCAATATGTGCCGGGGCGGGGTTCCACGGTGGGCTCTCACTTGGTGCAGCATCCCGATGTACATATGATTACCTTCACCGGTTCCCAGGAGGTAGGGTGCCAGATCTATGCCGAGGCGGCGGTGTTGCGTCCTGGTCAAAAACACCTGAAGCGGGTGGTGGCGGAAATGGGCGGCAAGAATGCCATCATCGTGGACGAAAGCGCCGATCTGGATCAAGCGGTGCAGGGGGTGGTTTACTCCGCCTTTGGCTACAGCGGTCAGAAATGCTCCGCCTGTTCGCGGGTGATTGTCATGGCGTCGATCTACGATACCTTTGTGGCGCGATTGGTGGAAGCTACGCGATCGCTCAATGTCGGGCCGGCAGATCAACCCAGTACCCAGGTTGGCCCCGTGATTGATGCCGCTGCCCAGAGCCGAATTCGAGAGGCGATCGCCCAGGGCAAGACCGAGGCCACCGTTGCCCTAGAAATGGACGCTCCTGATACTGGCTACTTTGTCGGCCCGGTGATTTTCACCGATGTACCGCCGACGGGCCGTCTAGCCCAAGAGGAAATCTTTGGGCCGGTGCTGGCGGTGATGAAGGCGGAGACGTTTGGGGAAGCGATCGCCCTGGCCAACGGCACGGCCTATGCGCTCACCGGCGGTCTTTATTCCCGCACCCCCTCCCACATTGCCCAAGCGGAGGCTGGTTTTGAGGTAGGTAACTTATACATCAACCGCAGCATTACGGGGGCGATCGTTTCCCGGCAACCCTTTGGTGGCTTCAAACTCTCAGGGGTGGGCTCGAAGGCCGGTGGCCCCGATTACCTGATGCAATTTTTAGAACCACGGGTAATTACGGAAAACGTGCAGCGGCAAGGCTTTGCACCGATTGAGGGGGTGGAATAGACCTAGATGCGAACGTTTGATGTGTTGCATTTATCCGAAATGAGGCGGCTGCTGTTGTAGCTGTTCAACGGAAACTGGAAAACCGAGCTGGGGTTGAGCATTTAGAACATCCGAGGTTCAATGGATTCTAAGGCTCAGCCCCATTTATTCAACATCACATATCCTACCCAACGGCTGAATGAGAAGGCGTAGGTTGATGGCTATCCCAATCTAGGTAGGATGTTGACTGCTCTTTACCTCTAGGTTTAACCATGGATTTGGTCATCTTTATTGCAGCCATTTTTGTCACGATCGCTGTCTTCGTATGGCTGCTGCGCGTCTTCAAAGCAACGCTGAATACGGCGATCATGATTGCCATTGTGGTGCTGCTGGTACAGCTTTTGTTTGGCATTGGCCCCGGTGAACTGCTCAACTATACGCAACAGCTTTGGCAGGTGGTTTGGCAAGCGATTACGGGGGCTGGTTAGACCTAGGGGCCTGTATGGGAAGGCTGAGGTTTTCAGACAAGAACTAGGCGATCGCCCTCCCCAGATGTAGGTGGACTCCAGGCAATGAAGTTTGCCGGGTTTCGGCTTCGCTCAACCCTCGTCTGGTGAGAAAGCTAAGGTGCCGGGTTTCGGCTTCGCTCAACCCTCGTCTCATATTCGCTCAACCCTCGTCTCATCAGGATTTGAGCATTTCGACGTTGCGCAATGCTTGCCCATCGTGACGTCCTTCCACTTACTGCTCTACAGCAAGCGCCCCACGGATGGTTAACCATCTAGCCCTTAGTCTTCAGATTTCGCCTCATCTGTTTCGCTCTCCGATGCAGGATCAGTCTCCTCATCTGCTGCTTCATCGGTTTCATCGGCAGGCTCGTCAACTGCTAGCTCTAAATTGCGACCTTCCATCAAAAAGATGCCCTTGGAAAATCGCACGCCCCAATAGCCCCCCGGTCGGCGATCGATAATGGTGCCTTCTTCCCCAATACTCACCACATTGGGTGGGCGCAGCATGGGCATCGGGTCAGCGGTTTTGATATAGGGCAGCGCGTTCATCAAACGCACCTGGTCACCGGCTTGGAAATCGTGCTCTAAGTCCTGGTTTTCAGACATGGGTTCCTGAATCGGTTAAATGGTCAGCATGCCACCTTCAACATGGGAGTTGGCAGGGGTATCGATCGGTTAAGAACGGGCAGGAATCGCCGTTGCCAAGATGGCCTCAATGATCTGCACATTGGCCTTGGGGAACGGGTACTGCTCTAGTTCATCGGGGCGAACCCAGCGGATCTCATCACATTCTAAGGGTTGGGGGTCACCGTTGAGATGGGAACAATGGTGGACATTGAGGGTGACGCGAAAATGGCTATAGGCATGGTCAATCACAATCAGGCGATCGCCCACGGCTATATCAATGGCTAACTCTTCCTGAATCTCTCGCTGGATGCAGGCTTCCACTGTTTCTCCGGGCTCAATTTTGCCCCCTGGAAATTCCCACATGCCGCCCAGCAATCCTTCTGGACGGCGGCGATCGATTAAAATCTGACCCTGCTCATTCCAAATAACGGCGACGCCAATCTGCTTATGGGGTATGGGATTACGCGGTTCAGACATGGGTAGTTGGGTTTGTAGATTGCGGGCATAGGCTTGGCAAACAGACTGCCACGGACAGCGATCGCACTGGGGCTGTTTTGGCGTGCAGACTGTGGCACCCAGATCCATCAACGCCTGGTTAAAGTCGCGAGGATGTTGGGTATCTAACACTTCTGATGATACCTGCCAAAGCTGCTTCAGCCTACGGTTTGGCGGCTCTTGGATAGCACAAAGCCGCGCCAAAACCCGCTTGACGTTGCCGTCCAGAATTGGGTAGGGCAAGTTGAACGCGGCGCTGAGAATACCGCCCGCTGTGGTTTGACCAATGCCGGCTAGGGCCATCACGGCATCGAAGCTGGAGGGAAACTGCCCTTGGTGGCGCTCTAAAAGTTGTTGGGCCGCTTGGTGCAGCCGCCGGGCCCGCGCATAGTAGCCTAGCCCCTGCCAGACTTTCAACACCTGCTGCTGGTCGGCTTGGGCCAGGGCAGTAACGGTGGGAAACTGCTCTAGCCAGCGGTGATAGTAGGGAATAACGGTTTTAACTTGGGTTTGTTGCAGCATGACCTCGGAGATCCAGATGGCATAGGGATCTCGGGTCTCACGCCAGGGGAGCGATCGCCCTTGTTGGGCATACCAAGCTAAAAGCGATCGCCGCAGAAATCCAACATCCAAGGTTGGGATAGAGCAGGCACCATCCTCTAGGGGCGGTATGCTGGGGATATCGCCTAGGGAAGCAGAATCAGCACAACGAAATGTAGGCAACACAGGGGCCAGCTATCAACGTACCGGATCATTATTTCATAGGTTGATCAACGGTTGTAGGCAGCGATCGCCCTGGAGGTTGCCTAGTTTTACAGGTCGGTGGATGGGGTAGCGTCGGCCTGCAGCGATTGCTCGAAGGTCATCCGCTGTTCTGCACCGCGCAGGAAATAGCCATTCATCATCGCAGAGGCGAGGAGCCGACCTAGGCTTTCGCGGCTGGTGGTGATGGATACATCAAACTGCTCGGAGGGCAGTCCGCCCAACATGCCGACAATGTGATGCTCCATCATTTGGAACACTTCCGCAGAATTGGGTTTTGAGAGCTGAGCGACTGTTTCAGGGCTCATGGATTGCATGTACTGCCACAGGGAGTTTCCCCGATCAACACCTGCAAACATACTTGCCTTTCTGTCAGATGGGTTATTCACGTCGAAAACCTCACTAACCTTGTTATTGTTCGTACCATGCTCACAATCTACCAACCTGGCCCCATGGATGGGTAGTGAGTGGAACCGAACGGAAGGTAGGGAATTGCCCCCTCTCACCCAAGTGGTTCTATGGACTAGGCACCACCGCAATGCAGTCAATCTCAACTTTGACGTCCTTGGGCAGACGAGATACTTCGACGCAGGCGCGAGCTGGGGCTGTGTCTGCATCAAAAAACTTGCTATAGACCGCATTCACGGCGGCGAAGTCATTCATATCACTTAAAAAAACTGTGGTCTTTACCACGTCAGCACAGGAGGCTCCGGCTGCAGCCAAAATGGCGGTGAGGTTGGCCATGGCCTGCTGAGTTTGCTGGGCGACGTCGTCACCTCCCACTAGGGCCCCGCTTTGGGGATCGAGGGGAATTTGTCCGGCCACAAACAGCAGAGTGCCACTGGCAGCGATCGCTTGACTATAGGGCCCCACCGGCGCGGGAGCTTGATTCGTTTGAATAACAGTGCGGGTCATGGGCGTCAAATCGTATAGATAACCCGATCGCTTTCCCTGAAGCGATTACAGACGCGGGCGTTGCCCATGAAATCGATAGCGCCAATAATCTTCCAGGATGCGATCGTGATCAAAGCATAGACGATCGGGCACCTGCCACGGCTCAAAAACCTGCACCGTTTTGGCATCATCGCCGGAAACTGGATCCGCCGCCGCGATCGCCAAAAAGACAATACTGAGGGTATGTTGCCGAGGATCGCGATCGGGGTCGGAGTAAACATGAAACTGATCGATCAGCTCCACATCGAGACCAATCTCTTCCTTCGCCTCCCGCCGCGCTGCCGTTTCCACCGATTCGCCATAGTCCACAAAGCCACCGGGAATGGCCCACCCATAGGGCGGATTCAGGCGCTCGATCAACACGATGGGTCGATGGGGGCGGTGGGTAAGTTCAACAATGATGTCTACGGTCGGGGTAGGATTTCGATAGGTCACGGGGGCGATCGCTGAAGATGGGACAGGAGCGTGATGGGACGTCAGGAACTCGACGTTCAACAACGAAACGAGGAGACGTTATGGCAAATCCGGTTAAATGTTGATAGCTGGGACATCCTGCATGTGATCCCCCGTTTCACCGCTTCCTTGTCAGCTACAGACATCTGGGTACTGCCACAGCCTAGCAAGACGGTGCGTTACGGCTTCGCCTAACAGCACCCTACCACAAGGTTTATTGAGATCTATGGATTGCTACTTCCTACTTGCTCTGTCGTGATCATGACGACAGGGCACCACCTACCGCTCATCGCTAGCTGGCTTGGCTACGTAATAACTGCTTCACAGTTTGCAGCAGTTCTGGCGGATGAAACGGCTTGGTGATATAAGCATCGGCACCTTGACGCATGCCCCAGTAGCGATCGAAATCTTCGCTTTTGGTGGTGCAAACTAAGACAGGAATATTCTGGGCCTTGGGTTCATTCTTAATCCAGCGACACAGTTCATAGCCGTTCATCTGCGGCATAATCAAATCTGTAATCACTAAATCGGGATAGCTAGAGCTAGACTGAATCTTTTCCTTAGCTTCCACCCCATTGGTGGCTTCAATGACCTTAATCCCCTGCTCTTGAAGTAAATCCGAGAGCATCTGCCTCAAGGTTTGACTATCATCCACAATTAACACTGTAGTCATAACGTTTCAACTAACCCTGGATAGCTTGGATGAGGTGATAGCCGCTCACTATGATATGGCCAGACTCCACGTCTAGTTCGGCATTGGACTGGGCTATAGAGGAGCGATATCAATTGCTCAGAGCGCTTGATTTTGGGGCATTGGGTACAGACATTCTACACTATCCAGTTGGCTGGCTGTCGCCATACTGAGCATAAAAAGCACGACACATCTTGCACGTATATCGATCGCTCTGTGATGAATCCTACGATCGCTTGTGAGTGGTCTAACGGAGGTTGTGTATGGACACAGTTGGTGACATCAATAGCCCTGGATGTTGACGCACTGCAAACCCTGATCGCTGCGCAAATCATAACTCTATCGACTTCATTCTAATCTTCAGATGCATCCCGAAGAAATCAGGACGGTTCAGGGGAGCTTGCTTGGGGTTCCGCCATCTAGCGTACGTGAAAACTAGGAGTTGGCGGGCGATCGCTCCTAATAGGGTGCCCCAGATCCTGGGGATCATGGGGGTGACCCTGATCAACCAGACTAGTACCGCAAGACAGAAGAACGAAGACAGAAAAATGAAAAGGAAGTCCAGGAAAAATCAGGTTTCCTGCCTTCGTAAATAGGTGGGTTATGTCCGTCTCAGAGT
>RECH01000092.1 GCA_007694125.1 Leptolyngbya sp. DLM2.Bin15 | reverse complement strand
CATCCGATGAGGCATCCCATGGGTCAGCCGTGGGAAAAGTTGTGAAGGAATCATCCAGCGGCTCCTGATCCCACTGGTTCTCGCCATCATGCTCCCAGGCTTCCCCAGACATTTCCTTGGGTTGGAAGTCGTCTTGAAAGCCCGATTCGCCCTGGATGTCAGACTGATCTCGGAATCCCGATGCAGGTTCGTCTTGGCCACCAAGATCGTTTTGTTCAATGCGGCGGTCTAGGACAATGGGCGACTGTAACGGTTCATCAAACAATCCAGATGCCTGGTCTAAATAGGTTTGAATCTGTTCAGCTTTATCCTGGTCGGCCAAGCGTGGTTGCCCCGCCTCCACCTGCACAGGCAATATCTCTAGGCGCATCTGCTCGCCACGCAGAGAGACTTTAAGCACCGCCGTGTCGTAGTTCGCCGCTGCTAGATCGGTTGCATCGCCCTCCGGCATAAAGTTGCCAATAGAATAAGCGATCGCTCTCCCGCGATAAATTTCTGCACCCTGGAGCACCTGGGGATGATAGCCAATCACCAAATCGCTGCCCTGATCGACAGCATGGTGAGCTAAGTTCACCTGCTGGGCCGAGGGATAGTCCGCCACCGCATCTTGCCAATGGAAATTGACAATCACCCAATCAACTTGGGGACGAATCGCCTGTACATCGGTGGTAATTTGATCCGTGAGCAGTTCACTGGTAGTGCTGACCACAGGACTGGTGTAGCTTAAGTAGGCAATGCGTTTACCATTCACGTCCAAAATTTCAGGACGGCGGGCGGCAGCGGACGTTGTGCCATGGCCCACAGTACGCAATCCGGCTTGCTCCAGCACGGATAGAATGCGCTGCACATCAGCCCGACGCGATCGCGGTTCATCGACTTGGGACGGGGTACTGACAATATCAATGCCGCTATCGATCCAGATATCTTCGGTGGGCCAAGCTGCAGGCTGCTCATCAACCAAGTCAGGCAAATCCAGATAGGACAGCGCCACATCAGCTCCCTGAATGGGATTGAGCATGGTGGTGGCGGTGGATAGCCAAGGTGCACCACTAAAACTGAGGGTGAGGGTTGGATTGGTGTGGGAGACAGGATGGATGACAATCGGCACCGGCTCTAGGGCTGCTTGCACCGTGCCGGAGGTGAGCACCGGCGATCGCCCTAGAAAATCTGGTAGGGGTAGGGTGCCTGCACGGGATGGGGCAGCAGAATTGAGGGTGGTGACGTAGCTGATAGCTTCTACACCACAGCCCAGCAAAAAGGCGAGGGCTGCCGATCCGCCCAGCCAAACCTTGCGCGTAGACCATCGCGGTTCGACGGGGCGATAGAGGGCAACGGTGTTAGACGACTTTGCACCCAGCAGCGCATCCACTGCGCTAGCACAGGTCTGTCCAACGTTATGCAGCCAGACCTGCAGACCCGAAGGCTGGGCAACAGGCTTGGGCACGGGGACGGGAGCAGGCGGCACACCCAGGGTGAGGGTTTCTTCCCAAAGCGTCACATCGGTGCTGCTGGCCAGCTTAACGGTGACATGGGCCCAGTAGAGCGTAGGCAGTCCAAGGCGCAGGAGGCGATCGCTCATCGCCGTGAGCATGATCTGACGATCGGGCAACTGGCGACACAGCACCACCACATGCATACGGGTGGGTAGCAACTGGGTCACTTTCGCGCAGCATCCCTGCGGCAGGAGGTAAAGGTTTAACCAATATGCGATCGCCGTTAGATCGCCACGACGGGCGCTTTGCACCACTGCCCCAAGGTTCACCTGCTCCATACTAAGCATGAACTGATTACTCCTCTGCCCTATGTCTAGGCCAATCAAACGTTTGAGTCTCCCAATCATAGGAGTAGATCGCTCATTTCGCCCAATTTTCTAATTTGGGTGGCACAAATCTTGAAATTTAGGGAATCAGCAGCAAGCAATCTAGAGAATGGCGCTACAGTAAAAACGGTTGAGTTCAGAGCCGTAGCCCCATGTTTGCGATCGCCCAAAAATCCCAGCCCTACGCCACCTATATCCTGAGCGACTCCGCTGCCGAGTCATCCATTGACGTTGTCCCAGGACGGGGCGGCATCGTCACCCAATGGCAAATCGGTTCCCAGGCCTTGCTCTATTTAGATGGCGATCGCTTCCTCGATCCAACCCTCAGCATTCGCGGTGGCATTCCCATCCTGTTTCCCATCTGCGGCAACCTGCCCGACGACACCTATACCCACAAGGGCAAAACCTACAAGCTTCCCCAACATGGCTTTGGGCGCACCCTACCCTGGGACGTGGTGGATCAATCCACCCAAGATGCCGCCAGCCTCACCCTGCAGCTCACCAGCAACGACCACACCCGCGCCGTCTATCCCTTCGACTTTGAAATCACCTTCACCTATCGCCTGCTCGGCAACACCCTCAGCATCCACCAGCGCTACACCAATCACTCGGATGAACCAATGCCCTTCTCCACCGGGCTCCATCCCTACTTCAACACCGCCAATGCTGCCAACCTAGAGCTGGAGATTCCCGCCAGCCACTACCAGCCCAAGGATGATCCCAAGATCTATCCCTTCACCGGCAGCTTCGACTTCAGCCAAGCCGAAGTTGATGTAGCCTTCACCGATGTTTCCACCACCACCGCCAGCGTCAAGGATGGCGATCGCAACCTACGCATCCGCCTCGACTACGACACCCTCTATTCCACCCTGGTCTTTTGGAGCGTCAAAGGCAAACCTTTCTACTGCCTAGAACCCTGGAGCGCCCCCCGCAATGCCATGAACAGCGGCGATCGCCTCATTCGCCTCGATGCCGGAGCCACCCTAGACACCGTCGTGCAGATCAGCGCCACCCTGGGGTAGAGATCTGGAGAGTGGGCAAAAAAAGTTTCTTCGCTTGTTGTTTTTATCACAACCTATGCTAAGGTAGTAAATGGCGTGTTCGTCAGACACACGTCATGGGTCGCTAACTCAATGGTAGAGTACTCGGCTTTTAACCGATTTGTTCTGGGTTCGAGTCCCAGGCGACCCATACATTCCCCAATCCTTACTACGAGCCAGACATAATCTAGGTTTCAGGCTCCAGTGCGATCGCTCAATTGCCTTGTTATCAGACATTGCAATTCACATCATTAGGAAGATCTACTTAAAATTCTTCACTTCTGATTCGCGCACGGTCAGACAATCCTTTAAGATTGTTGTAAGGATTTATCTGACATTAGCTGTTACAAAAAAACGAAGGACTAGGAGGATCATCTATGGCACTTGTTCCTATGAGGCTGCTGCTTGATCATGCGGCGGAAAACCAATACGGCATCCCTGCTTACAATGTGAACAACATGGAGCAGATTCTTGCCATTATGCAGGCTGCCGAAGAAGCTAACAGCCCTGTGATTTTGCAAGCTTCTCGGGGTGCCCGCAAGTATGCAGGTGAAAACTTCCTCCGCCACCTGATCACCGCGGCTGTGGAAACCTACCCCCACATTCCCATCGCCATGCACCAAGACCATGGCAACAGCCCTGCAACTTGCTATTCGGCAATTCGCAACGGCTTCACCAGCGTCATGATGGACGGCTCCCTGGAAGCTGATGCCAAAACCCCCGCTAGCTTTGACTACAACGTCGATGTCACGGCCGAAGTGGTGAAAGTTGCTCACTCCGTTGGGGTGAGTGTAGAAGGTGAACTAGGTTGCCTCGGCTCCCTAGAAACCGGTCAAGGTGACAAGGAAGACGGCCACGGCTTTGAAGGAACCCTCAGCAAAGAACAACTGCTGACCGATCCTGATGAAGCTGTTGAATTTGTAGAACGTACCCAAGTGGATGCCCTCGCCGTAGCGATCGGTACCAGCCACGGTGCCTACAAGTTCACCCGCAAGCCGACCGGCGAAATCTTGGCCATCAGCCGCATTGCTGAAATCCATGCTCGTCTACCTAACACCCACTTGGTGATGCACGGATCATCCTCTGTGCCCCAAGAATGGCTAGACATGATCAACCAATACGGCGGCAACATCCCCGAAACCTACGGTGTGCCCATCGAAGAAATCCAAAAGGGTATCAAGAGCGGTGTGCGTAAGGTGAACATCGACACCGACAACCGCTTGGCGATCACCGCTGCCATCCGGGAAGCCGCTGCGAAGGATCCCTCGAACTTCGACCCCCGCCACTTCATGAAGCCTTCCATCACCTACATGAAAAAGGTATGTCTGGAGCGCTATGAAGCATTCGGTACCGCTGGCAACGCATCTAAGATCAAGCAAGTCTCCTTGGATGACTTTGCTGCTAAGTATGCGAAGGGCGAACTGTCTGCCAGCCCCAAAAAGACGATTGTCGTCTAGTCGAACGATGCCTACCGGGACGCAAGTGTTAGGACAATCCCAGCTCTTGTCGTTCTAGGTACGCCCTCGTTGATGTAAGTCAATGCAGGTTGACTCCTTTG
The DNA here is from genome assembly GCA_007694125.1 of Leptolyngbya sp. DLM2.Bin15. Lineage (GTDB taxonomy): Bacteria > Cyanobacteriota > Cyanobacteriia > RECH01 > RECH01 > RECH01. The sequence continues at coordinate 3,769 of RECH01000092.1, read as the reverse complement.
GGGGTTGGCCTGCATTAATTGTTAGCGCTTAAAATATGGCGAGATGTGGGGAAGCGATCGCTCTGGAGAGCTGCGGTCTACCACCATGCCCGTGGGTAGGTTGCATCGATAGAGCGGCCGTGGATCCAGCCCGTCTGCCCTGATATGGGAAAGCGAACCCTAGCCCAGGTTTCACAGGAATCACTCAGCCCTTGACCAATAATATCAACGTAGCTGCCAACCCAGGCCCGATCGATGATGGCATAGTCTACACCAGGGCCAGCATGGATATTCACCCGACGTCCCGCTTCTCCCGCAATCCATCCAGGATCGGGTTCGCTTCGATCCGCAATGGTTCCGGCTTCGAGGGTCAGCCCATCTCCAGCGACAACACAGGATCTAGCTGATGCTGCTTGTGTCCCCGTGAATGTCACTGTCATCAAGCTAAGGGCGATCGCTTGCCCTTGGACGGTGAGGCACTGCTGAATGAGGGTTGCAATATGGATCACAAGTCATGCCCCAATAATCGATGAACTTGGTCGAGGAAGCGATCAGCAATATTGATTGCATCTTCTGCGTCGAGCATAGAAACGCTGCGTATTTCTCCATAGTCAGCGATTTGACGCAACTCGGCTAACCAGTTCAGATCTCGTCCAACACTGTTTTCAAGTATTCCGGGCTTTACAAAGTTTAAGCTTATAGCTCTCAAAACTCCGGCATGACTCTTAAATTCTAAATTTTGTGCCAGCAACAAAGCTGATGCTGCGTGGAAAATAGCATAATAGGCTCTGGATACTGCATCATTGGGCAACTCAGCCGAACGCAAAAGGTTTGCGGCTTGCAATGATGAAGCTGCTCGTTCCAGATGCGATCGCATTTCAGGCATATTGCTCATACAACAATGCCTTCTTGATGAATATTGCGGTAAAGCTGGGTTAGACCTTGCTCAAATTCATCGATAGCGGCTGGTTTTGCTGAGATCCAGTGGCTTGCATCTAGTTGTAAGGGATATAGCAACTCGACAATAGCCCGCAGTTCTTGGAAATAGTCTAGGGGTGGTTCTAAAAGCACAAGCAAATCGAGATCGCTCTGAGGAGTTAATTGCTGTTTAGCGGCAGACCCATAGAGAATTAGGGCTCTGAGTTTGCCGTGATAGTGTTGCTGGAGTTGTTGCTTACAATTAGCTAGGGTGAGTTTAACGGTTTCTGGCAGCGGGGGAAGCAGGGTTTGCATCTTAGGTTCCTCAAATAATGGCGCGTTCATCGTCGGTGAGAGTATTCATGGTGCAGATCCTCTAGATGAATTTGATGTTCAAGGCTTCTAGCTGCTCATTGATCTAGTTAGAACAGTAGGCTAACAGTTTGTTTGAGCGGATTTTCCACTGCAATGCTTTTTTATGCAGGTCGCTGTTGGAAACGTGCCGCAACTGCTTGAGAGGCACGGAATCCTTCAACTCTTTGTGTTGATGAGCCATGTCGTACAAAAACGATGTCTGCAACATCAGATACCTCCTGTTGAGAGGGTATCCAAATGCAAAGTACTGATTGTCCTCGGTAGTCTATACAGTCAATAGTGCCGAGCACTGCCGAGCGAAGCGGTTCGCTGAGTCGTGATTGCGAAAAGTGATCTACAACTCGCTTTTTGTATGTTTCTAGGTCTAATGCTAAGTGTTCTAGTTCTCGTTCTACACCGACTACATACCTTGCTCCAACTGCCAAGGCCTTAACTCCATCAAGCGCCTCGATTCTATCGCGATCAGCATTAGTGTCAGCAACGCCAACAAATATGGCTCCCGACGAGTCTGGCCCTATGTTTGCGATACCACATGCAGTTTCGACAAGCCTATTGAGCAGGTCAGAGTTCTTAGAGCGGGGGTTACCGAGGTTAACTAGTCCTTGCTTACATTCATAAGCAGATGTCTCAACCTTAGAGCGCCGTAACGCATTCTCAAACCTTATTGCCAGACCTGCGCCCTGCTGTGCAACACCTGGCTCCTTCTCTTCAAAAAGAGACTGTATAAGGCCTTTCGTTACCGCAATGTTTTGAGCTCTTGGCCCAGACCTAATCTGCCCAGCAGCTACCTGTAAACGTCCCTGAAGGTTTTCAAGTGCTTGCATGATCCTGTGACTATCAAAGGGGGATTTACCTTCTTTTATACAGAGCTCGTAAAACGCCATAAATATCGCATAAAAGCCGGTCTTTATCGGATTTGCTCCGGCACCAGGATGGATAGTTCTTCGGAGGGCATTATCAGTAGCATCGACAGACTCTACGATTTCACGAATGACCGAAAAAACCGTGATTAGGGCGTTCTTAAGCGCATCAACACCGTAGGCATTGAGCTTTACACTAATCTGTCTAGATTGCTCGCTCTCTGGTGAGTAGTACTGGTCTAGTGAGCTACCGCTAAATCCAAACGGTTCATCTTCAAGGATGGAGATAGCGAGGTCGGCCAAAAATTGTTCGTCTTCAGCTTCACGTAACTGGCTTCGCCTTAGAATGCCTTGCTTGCACCAGAAGGTGCTGTCTGCTCGGACACCATATTCTGGTTCAGCCCCAGTTACATCGACACTGACCTGTGGCATTTCTGACAAGTCAAGAGAATTAGCAGATGCATCGCCACGCAATTCTGCCGCAACATCTCGAATGCAGTTTGCGAAAGGAGAGATGACGCCAGCCTGCCGCCTCTCTTGAGCGCTCAACTGCCGCCCGTATGCATTTATCCTACCAAAAACTTCGTTCACAGCCGCCGGATCTGTCGCGGGAAACTCGGTGACTGCAAATGTATATTCTAGTAGATTTGCACATGCGTTCGCGTCGAGAAGTTTTTCAGCATCTTTTTTAGCATCAAACCTTCCTTCATCAGCAACCTGCTTCGCTCTCGCAAGTTGATCTACATCGAAAAAATGCCCATTCAGGTCATAGCGATTCTCTATGAAGGAAAAAACAGCATTTAAGCGCTGCATGCCGTCAATAATCTCATAATTTTTACGTCCTTCTTCGTCCGCTCTGGTTGCTAATAATAAAAGTGGTATTGGATATCCTTCGAGAATACTGTCAATAAGCTTTCGTTTCTCATCAACTGTCCACACCAGCTTCCGTTGATATTGACGGTTAACGCGAAAGTTGCCATCTGTATATTCACGATATGCCTCTTGAACACTCATTCCTCGTGGAGTCACACTCATTCTTTTCCTCTTATTCTGTATGATCCGTTTTTTCTATCATGTATAACTATTGTTTATACTGAATGCCTCACCTCTGATCGTCATAACACCCCTATTAGGGTACCTAGCTAGACCACAATTAGATATCATTTCCATCAAGGCAGACTAGACTGAGAGTTGCCCTTATAACTACCCTGTTTAGGGTGTTAGGCTGATTTTATTATCCTATCTCATCTATACCCGGATACTATCGAAGGTCAAGCTCTAGATAACCCCCTTAACTAAGGCATCCACGGCAGAATTTACTCTTGATACTATGTCTGTGGGATGGAGTATTTAGGGTAGTGGTGTATGGTCAGGATCATGATTGAAGAGAAGCATGATAGGGCTGGACAACGCACCAACGCAACTCAAGAAGATAGTCGGTTAGTTTCCGCTAGGCGATCGCCAAAATTTGTCCCCCCAATCTCCCCCCCAAAATGCCTTAAAACACCCCTAATGATAGGTCAAAAGGTGGGAAAATCTGAGGGAAATTGCGGTTATGTAGATGAGCTGAAACGCTTACTAAAACGGAGAGAGAGGGATTCGAACCCTCGGTACGACCTAAACCGTACAACAGATTA
>RECH01000358.1 GCA_007694125.1 Leptolyngbya sp. DLM2.Bin15 | reverse complement strand
GCTGATCACGATAGGCAGAATTTAACGATTGATGTCTATGTGACGCTGCATACGTTAAGTCTATTAAAGAGTTTCAGCGTTTTCCATGGCAGTTCCCATTTCCCTTGCTATACCTGTAAATAGGAGCATATAGACTTGTATGGCGCTGCCATGCATCAGAAGCATAGGGGATAGCTGGCCACTGTGAGGCAGCTCAATCCTGGGCAAGAAGCTACGGTATCTGTGAATCTGCATCTGTGAATCTGTCCATGGCATACGATGCCTGGGGCCAGGGAATGCTGAGTAGGGGCAGGCTCAACGGTCTGTGCCGACCTAGGGCACAACAACCGAGTCTACCGGTTTTCGTCGCCATCTAGCCTTGTCCATAGCTATTGCTATCCCATGGTACCGTGATGGCTATTTCCACCGGACACAGTCTCCCGGAGATGGGAGTTTGAGTTGGACAGTGGCCGCCTATCAGGTTGGGAGAGATGCTTCGCGATCGCTCTATGGAGCGGAGTGGAGAAAAAATGCTGTGCTCTTTAAAAGCAGCATCGCCGCTCCCAACCCATAGGTTTCAACCATAGGTTTCACCCGTACGTTTTGACGTAATGCGCTTCATTTTTTGCTAACCCCATGTCAGCACAACGCCTGCTGATGTTACTGTGCCCATGACCGAACCTTCCACCCGCCTAGACCCTTTGAATAGCCCGTACCCAGTCCCCTGGAACTGGGTGATGACCATGGTCACCGAGAACCCTGCGCAGCGATCGCCCATTTTGCGCTACTACCGCAGTCCTTCCTTGGTCTCGCCTGATGGTTGCTACGCTGCCTATAGCCGCATTCAGCTTCGCATTCAGCCTGATCCCACGCAGACCCAAGTAGCTAGCGTGCTGTTTCTAGAAAACTTGAAAACCGGTGCACTGCAGGTGATCACCGCCTCGTCGCCCTTAGCCGATAACCCCTTTGTCTCGGGAGAAGAGACAGACCATCCTGGGAGCATCGCCATGATTATTCCCATTGCTTGGTCGAAGGCGGGCGATCGCATCTTGGCCCGGGAATTTGAATCACTCTTTGGTACGGGTTTAGCATCTGACTATGCCGTCGTTTGGGATCAACACCAAAGCCAAGCCCATACCATCGCCCCCACCATGGTGAACTACAGCAATGCTATTTTGCTGGGTTGGAGTCAGTCTGACCCTGACCGGGTGCTCTTCCGGGCCGGCAATATGGGCGAAGAGCAGTGGCCGGTATGGGCTGTGAATCTCCATGGGCAAACGGTGGCGGCCGACGTGGGCGATCGCCCCGTGGTCTTTGGAGAACTTGTCAATAACATTTGGACGGGGCCCCAATCCTATCGCTAGCACGACTAGACGCCCCTACCTTGAACGCAACATAAGCAACCGCCCCTTGGATCGACAACGAGTCAAGGGGCGGCGCTTGTTTCAAACTTGCGGGACGACTATAGGGTGAGGGATTCGGGATTGGTTTCAATCAACTGAGCCAAATCCCGCAGGAAGGCGGCAGCATCCGCACCGTAGATGATGCGGTGGTCGCAGGTGAGGTTGACCTGCATTTGATTGCGCACCCCCATCATGCCGTCAGCCGTGGCCACCACTTGGGGGCGAGAGGCTCCAATGGCCAGGATTGAACCTTGACCCGGCGGCAAAATCGCATCGAAGCGATCGACGCCAAACATGCCTAGGTTCGACAGGGTAAAGCTACCGGTGGAATATTCATCGGGCTGAAGCTGCTTCAGGCGCGATCGCTCCACCAAATCTCGCCAGGTGCGCGATAGGGAATAGAGATCCACTTGATCAGCCTGACGCAGGACAGGGGTAATCAAACCGCCGCCCTCCATGGCCACCGCCACCGCCACATTAATCTCCGAACGATAGCTGGTGCCCTGTTCGGTATAGAAAGCATTCACCAAGGGATGGCGCTGCAGCGTCACCGCCACGGCCTTAGCCAACAGAGCGGTCATGGTGACACCTTTCGATTTCACCTTTTTATACAGGGCATCGAGGGCATCGGTGGTGATGGTGTAGCCAACCCGGAACGTGGGCACTTGGAGGCTGGTCATCATGTTGCGCACCACCGCTTGCTGCAGGGTGTTGAACTTGGCGACTTCCCCAAGGGGAGCAGCGACGGGAGCGGGCACGATCGGCGCAGGTGCTGCCACCGATGCTGCCGCCGCTGGCTTCGGAGCAATGGCAGCGACCGGCGCACTGGGAGCTTTCCCCGCAGCGGCTTCTATATCTGCAGCAATAATCCGCCCATGGGGGCCACTCCCCTGGAGGGTGTTGAGGTCAACCTTGAACTCCTTAGCAAGCTTGCGGGCCCGGGGTGAAACCACCAAGCGGCCAGACTTAACGGCTCCATTTTGGGATGTTGTGGCAGAGGCGATCGCTGGAGCTGCTGCAGGAGCAGAGGCTGGAGAAGCTGCCGGTGCTGCTGTTCCTGCCTGAATGGCGCTGGCCTGCTGCTGGGCTAGTTCAATTTCTGCCTCAGTTTCTGCCACCAAGGCAATGGGAGCCCCCACGGGCGCAACTTCATCAGCCGGGACAATGATGCTGGCCAGATACCCTTCATAGAAGGTCTCTACATCCATGTCGGCCTTATCGGATTCCACAACAACGACGGTTTCACCCTTCTCTACCTTGTCTCCCGGTGATTTGACCCAAGACACAATTTTGCCTTCGGTCATCGTGGAGCTGAGAGCGGGCATGAATACTTCATGAATCATGGGGTAGCGTCTGACTCGATCAACAACAGCACTGCGAAGTTCTCGCAAACCAGCAGGGTAGCACCCATGAACGCAGCAAAGGGGTTCTCAGACGCCCTCGCCAATTCACGGTCGCGATCCTAGATTGTAGCTTGAAACCGCTTGATTACGGAACATTAATGGGGGACTGGAGACCGGTTCATCGTTCTCCAAATCTGGCTCTGGAGGAATGAACAATACCCCCAGATAGGTCACCCAGCATAGCGTTTGGGGCGATCGCTTACCTGCAATCAGGGTGAAGCGATCGCCCCATAGGTCAACAAAGGATGAGGTTAGAGATCGCCACGGATGTCTTCCACCACTCCATCCCGCATGAGGATTTCTACCTGCATTTTGCGGATCAGGTTATCGCCCTTCTCAATGCGGAAGAAGCTCTCAATTTGCCCTTGACCGACTTCTTGCTCCATTTCTAGGAGCTGCACCTGTTGAAGCTGCTGTAGAGTTTGGTTTTTCTTCTCTAGCAACTCGCTTTTCTTCTGGTTGACTTGGGTTTGAATGCTGCCAATTTGTTGGCTCACAGCGGGGTCATCCGATGACCCACTTTGTTTCTGAACCTCCGTCACCATCCGCTGTCCTTGGGCCTCAAGCTGCTGAAGCTGACCATCCAGTTGGTTGATTTGGGTTTGCAACTGTTGTTGAACCTCTTCTTTCCAACGGGGCGTCACAACAACTTTAATGTTGATCAGCCGTTTCAGTAATAGGTGTGATTGTGAAGCTTCCATGGGCAACTGCTTAGAAATCTTGGGAGTAATATGAATTTAAGACGGATGCACCGACCCTAGCACGGCCACTCACAACTAGCGGTAGCTGCTGTGCTGGATGACAGCCCTGCAATGTCCGTCGTCAGACTGCATCATGCTGGCGTGATGCATCATCGAAATAGAGCGTTATGGCCTCGATCGCACCCTGACAGCGCGATTCAGCCTTCATCTCAGGGACGGTAGCTCTAGGATCATCTTGTTGGGCGATCGCACCATGCCTGACGATGGATGAAGGTTCGCCAAACGTCCCGTTGATCATACCGCGATCGCGTCCCCAAAACGGCCGACAATTGCTGCCTGGATGCTGCTGACGCAATCTGACGACCCCCGGTTGCTAGGACTCGAACATCTCGTCGATCAAGGACTGATAGCGATCGTAGACGACCGGGCGACGAATTTTTAGGGTTTGAGTCATCATGCCGTTGTCCATGGAGAACGGTTCCAGAATCAGCCGGAAGGGGCCAATGCGATCGTTGGCTTGGTAGTTGGGCCGATCCTGCACATGGTGGGTTAACTCTTGGCGATAGAGGCTTTGAACCGTCCCATCGTCCACGGGCAGCGGCGATCGATCGGGTTGGGGGTCAGGTTTGTCTAAACTGACGCCCTCGGGTACCTGAAGGGTTTTGCCCTGCTGATTAGCCCAAACTTCTAAGGCATTTAAGTTGGGCACAATCAGAGCCCCCAAGGAGCGCTGATCTTGTCCCACGAGCATAATCTGGTCAATATAAGGACTGCGCACACAGGCATCCTCAATGGGCTGGGGCTCCACATTTTCACCATTGGTCAAAACGATGGTGTCCTTGGCACGCCCGGTTAGCACCAGATGCCCGCCTGCCGTGAGATGTCCCAAATCACCGGTGTCAAACCAGCCGTCGGCGTCAATGGCCTTAGCCGTTGCTTCGGGATTTTGATAATAGCCCGTCATCACCTGAGGGCCACGGGCTAGCACTAGGCCGCGATCGCCCACCGGCAGAGGTTGCCGGGTTTCAAGATGGACGATGCGAATTTCGGTGCCGGGGATAGGCTGGCCGGCAGAACCTCGCAGATTGTTCCAAGGGCGACGTCCCGTGAGCACCGGCGCAGTTTCGGTGAGGCCATAGCCCACGAGCACATCCACACCAATGACTTCAAAAAAGGTATCCAAATGTTTTGCCAAGGAACCGCCGCCGCTAATCACCTGCTTAATGTTGCCGCCGGTTGCGCCGCGAATTTTGCTGTAGACCAAGCGATGACCTAGACGATGCAGGGGCCAGCGGGCGATCGCTTCTAGTCCTGCCAGAATACGTTCGAGGGGCGAGGGATGTAGGTTCTCAAGGTTCAAACCGCTGTAGGTGCGTTTAGCCGTGATATAGCGATGGCTGTTGGTGAGGAACGTGTTGACCAGCTTTTGACGGGAGGCAGGCTGTTCGCGAAGCTGCCGCTGGATGCCTTCATAAATAGACTCCCAAAGCCGGGGCACACCCACCATGAAATGGGGTTGAAAGGTTTTCAGGTCTTCTTTCACGTGGCGCAGGCTGGTATAAACCTGGGTGCAGCCTTGGGAGAGCAGGAAATATTCACAGGAGCGCTCGTAGGCGTGCCAGGTGGGCAAAATGCTGAGAACGCGATCGCCCGCCTTGGGTTGCACCACAACGCCTAGGGTGTTCACCTGGTGCAGCAGGTTGGCATGGGTGAGCATGACGCCCTTGGGATGGCCGGTGGTGCCGGAGGTGTAGAGCAGGGTAGCCAGGTCGCTGGGTTCGAGGGGCACTGGCTGCAGCGATCGCCCCTGACCTTGCTCCAGCAGGCTAGAAAAATTGAAGATTGGGTAGCCCAGATCCTCGGTGGGTACGGGCTCATCACTCAGCCACATCACCCGCTGGATCGGCAACTCTGCCAAACCTGCCTGGAGCTTCAGAAAGGTAGCCTGATCCTCCACGATCAGGCTCGTGCTGCCGCTATTTTTAAGAATGAACCATAATTCTTCCACCGCCGCCTGGGCCCCGCGCACCACACCGACGGCTCCCGCAGCCATAATGCCCTGATCGGCAATCAGCCAGCGAGGACTGTTGTCGGCAATCAAGCCAACCCGATCGCCCTTGCGGATTCCCAAATGCTGTAGCGCCGCGCCGCAGAGCTGGATCCGTTCATGGAGCTGGCTGTAGGTGATTCGCACCTCGGGCTGGCTGTGAGGCGCATGCAGCGCCACCTGCTGGGCCACATCTGGATGCTGGGCCGCGATCGCCCAAATTTCCGGGAGCGATCGCACGGCGCGATAGTCAATCATGGGAGCCAAACGCTGTTGGTCATCCGCCGTTAAACCATAGTGAGCTGTGGGGGGGTGAGCCACAATACTTCTCCTACAATGCTGGGTCTAGCGTACTGCGGAATGATCATGCATGGGTCATAACAGTAGACAGAATATCCACTGGCTTCTCCCGTCATAATAAAAGAAGTGGCCCATGCGCCCCACATCTCAATCCATCATCTCAACCACTCGTAACTTAAGGACAATACAACCATGCCCCGAGCAATTTGGAATGGAGTCGTGATTGCTGAGAGCGATCGCTGTGAAGTCGTTGAAGGCAATCAGTACTTTCCGCCCGATGCGTTGCAGATGGAGTATTTCACCCCCAGCGAAACCCACACGACCTGCGGCTGGAAAGGTGTTGCCAGCTACTACACCCTGGCCGTGAATGGTAAAACTAATAAAGATGCCGCCTGGTATTATCCGGAACCGAAGAGCGCTGCTCAGAATATTAAAAGCTATGTTGCCTTTTGGCGCGGGGTCACCGTTGAAGCTTAAGGTAGCAGCCTCCGTCAAACGTAAGGGTCTACGCTGGAAGAGAAAGTTGCACGATCAGCCTCCATTCTGCAACGCTACCTAAGCGATCGCGTCCCACAAAATTGGGGCAGATTTACCCAAATTGGCGCGTAACACCCTACCATTGGAAGACTGCACGTTAACTGTGGGAGTGGTTTTGCTAGATCACACACCCCAGAGGCGGTAACCGAAGATTATGCTCATCAATATGTTCATCAAGAACATGTTTAAGGGCAGACTAGAAGCATGGTTGAGTGGACTCCCACGGGGGTGACCTTGGCGATCGCAACGGTGACACACTCATAGGCTAGAAAACACACTCGGTTACCCGGTGGTTTTTTGCCCGTCTTCTCTAAAAGTCATCCTCGGTTTTGATACAATTCTGCTGAATATTTTCGCGAGGGTAATGCAAGTACACCATCCTCCTGCCAAGCCGGTGCCTATGATTTTGGACATCCTGCCAGATATGCCAGTTGCGGATGGAGTCTGTCCGCGCCGGGCCCGTTTGCAGATTGACTTGATTTTGTTGGCGATTGAAGCGCTCGACCTCAGTGGGTCGGAAGCCATCCTCAAGGCCGCCAAAGACTTAGAACTGCAAAGCATTATTAAAAATCGGGTCATGCTCTGGCGGCTGCGGAGCACCAATCCGTTTCGTCGCAATAGCCAGCGTCGTCCTCTCACCTTGGCAGAGGGTAAAGCCCTTGTGCTCATTGCTTGCAACCTGGCCCGTCGATTAACCGTACTCATTCGTCAACTGTTGCTTGCCCACCAACAGCTTCAGGAAAAACAACTGTCGCTGGATCATCACTTCCGGTTGGCAGAATATTTGGAGCGATTTCGGGCCCATTTCCGCTCGCGGATGAATCCGAAGCGGGCAGGCGTGATGGCCTATGACACGGATGAAAAGCTGAATGAACTGGCTCTCTTATTACTGGGTCAGCTCTTGTTTTGCACCGGGACATCAGGAACTCAGCGCCTTTGGAGTAGTGTGTTTGACGGGGAAGTGGCATGAGTATTCAGCGGCTGTATAGCTTGCCAAATTGCACCCTCACCCTCGATGGTTGGGGCGAAGAGGTGGGCTTGGGGAATGGCGACTCGGCCGGACGTCCCCTATTATCTATTTTGACCAGCTTTGAATGTCGGTTTAATGGTCACGATCGCTCCATTAAAGGCGGGCGTGAGTTTTTCGAGCAATTGATTACCACCGCCAGCGCCTACGCCCAACAGTTTTTGAGCGGTGTGCCCTACAACCGTGAGCGCGGCGGCTCCACTCAACCCGTCGTAATCGAGCAAGTCTCGTCCAACTTCCATCGCCTGACCATTTATCCCCAAGCGTTGACGGATGATCCGGCCCGTACCCAGTCAGAGTCCATTAGTTTTGACTTGATGACGGTACAGTTGTTTGACTTGGTGGAAGCCATTGATCAGTTCTATGCCGATAGCCAAACGATTCCAGGGCTAACGCTCAATCTGACGCCGGTGCGCAAGCGTCAAACCACCCCGAAACAACCCCTCGCCAAACGAGCGTTGCCCGCAGCATTGGGAGTGGCAGGGTTAGCCACCGCCGCGATCGCCTTCTTCTTTGTGCCGATACCCGAGTTTCGTCCGACCGAAGAATCGCCGTCTGAAGCCGCCACTAATGTGCAAGCTAACTCGACGGATACGGTTGCTAGCGGTGACAATCCCCCCACTGAAACATCCTCTGACGAAGTAGAATCCCTAGACACAGGTAGTGACCTAGATGCCGCTAGTGATGAGGCAACAGAGGTTCTGTTTAACGATGCGCCGCTGATTATCGAGCCAGATGTGGTTGATCAATTAATGGTGCAGCTTCAGGAAAACCTGTTTGATAGCTGGACTCAAGAGCATAGCTTTGAGGATGCGCTGATCTACCGAGTGGCGGTGGCAGAGAATGGCAATGTCTTGGGCTTCAAATATGTCAATGATGCAGCTCTAGCCCGGGTCGATGAAACGCCCCTGCCCGATCTGCAATACACCTTGCTAGATCCAGAGGTAGCACAACAGGAACCCGTGGCCCAATATCGAGTGGTCTTTACGCCCGCTGGAGCCGTAGAAGTCAGCCCGTGGCATGGCCGCTTACCGGAAGCATCAGCAGAGCAAGAGCCCGTAGAATTGGGGACTGAAATCACTGACCCCGCTCAGCTTGCCAATCTCAATTGGGACTTATACGACCTGATGATTGATGGTCTGGATGATGCCGATCGGCGATCGCTCTCTGCAGACATCAGCTATCGGGTGAACATGACCCCCGATGGCGTAGTCGTTGATTATGAACCCCTCGATGATACGGCGTCGGAGTTCCTCAGCAAAACACCCCTACCTGCCCTCCGGGGAGCTGCAACCAACAGCGATCGCCAAAACGATCAGGGTCAGTTTCTAGTGGTCATCACCCAAGATGGTGTTCTCCAGGTGAGCCCATGGCGAGGCTTCTAGTAATCCTTGTCCCTGAAGCCTTGTCCCTGAGTTTTGCTATGCAATCTAGAAAATGAGCTAGTCGCGATCGCACTGGATAGCACCATAGAGACGCTCGACGCCACCATTGGGTAAATAGCGGGTGCAGCTCACTCCATCTCCTGTTAATAGCCGAATTCGGTGGAAGACGTAATTTGTGGCTAGACCGCTAAGCACAATTGCCATGGAAAACAAGGCTAAGAGCTGGAGGAGCTGCATGGCCCAGTGGGGCTGATGTTGAGACGGGGTTTCTGTCATGGCAGCGGGATCACTATCACATCGACTAAGGGTTGGGTGTAGAGACCGAGACACAGGGCAGCCACGTCTCTAACTCCCAAACCATAGCACTCCGATTGGCTTGCTTCAATGCACCACCCAACGAGCCGTAGGCTTTAGCTCTGCTCAGCCCACGGAGATGTATGCCTCACCTAGGAATTGCCCGATCCCACAAGATTGGGTTCGGGACGCAGAACATTGCTCAGAATGGAGGACGGCTGTTGCTGATGCGTCCAGGCAAAGGCATGGTTAAAGGCTGCATCTTGACAGTGCTGCAGTTCTTCAAAGCCAATGATGTCGTGGGTGAGCAGGCTTTCATACTCAAACGGTAGGCGCTTGTTGTGTAGCCCAGCGTTATCGGTGCAAATGGCAATGTCTACGCCAGCATCAAAGCAGCGATCGAACACGACCTTGAGTTGCTCAATATCCTCTAACGTCCCGGTTTTGAGGTAGGTGGTGGGGCAAACTTCTAAACATTGCTGGTTAGCGGCCACCTGCCGCAGCAGTTCAGGATGCAATAGGGGAATCTGAATGCCATGGCCAATACGCATCAGGTAGGGCAATAGCTCCGGATAGCAACCCTGGGGGGTTTCGTAAAGATGCCCGGTGGTTTTCAGCCCCAGCGATCGCCCGTAGCGATACAGCTCCACATACTCATCTAGACGCTCGGCATAGTGGGCATCCCCCCCAGCTAGATCAATGGCGCAGACATACTGCGGCATCTGGGCAGCTAGATCCACAATGGCCCGATTCACCTCGTAGGGCAGTCGGGAATGCATACATAAAATTTGGCTGGTCACAATGGGATACTCACCAATCTGGCTGGACTGCCCCACAGCCTCAACGATCGCCCCCATTTGGTCGATCCGTTCTGTTTGGCTGAGATGATTGGGAGTCCGTAGGTAGGGGGTATACCGCAACTCAAGGTAGGCTAGATTTTCAAACACATAGGCCCCGCGCATCAAACGATACACAAAGTAGGGAAGGGCCTCCAGGGTTTGTACGTGCTCCACCAAGGTGTGCAGCTCTAGGTATTCATCCAGGGTATTGCGTGGGCGCGTAAAAAAGGTTTCAAAGTCATCATAGGTTTGAAACTGGGACACCTGATCGGGATGATGGCGATGGAGATACCGCCACAGCACTCTCGGCACAACGGAGCCACCGAGATGGCGATGCAATTCAGCGTATAAAGCCATAGGAACCTCTGATACAAGATAGGTTGACTGGGTCTTCGATGCGATCCAAGTTGTTCAGTTTTATGAGAATCGGCCGAGCCTAATCCCCAAATGGCATGGAGCAGCATCGACCGACAACAGCAACACATAGTGAAGTTTCATTAAGTGCTCAGAGCAAGCACCTAATAAAATGATAGACAAATTAATCTGTCTGATCCGAAAAATCAACCGAATCGCTACACAGAGGTGCCCAAAAAGACCTGCGATCGCTTCACCAATTGGTCGTAGAGGTGTTCTAGGGCGGTGATATTGTTGCTGAGGGTGTAGCGATCTAACACACGCTGTCGTGCTTTTCGTCCCAGAAGGGCGGTGAGTTCGGGATGATCTTGGAAAACTGGGATCAGCGTTTGCAGTTGGGTGGCAACCCGTTGCGTGTTCAAGACAATCCCAGCTCCCGTTTCTAGCACCTCGCCATCAGCACCGGCATCGGTGGCCAAGCAAGCCGTTTCGCAGGACATCGCCTCTAGCAAAGACAAGGATAGACCTTCCACCAGGGAAGGCAAAATGAACGCATCGGCTCCGCGCAAAATCTCGATCCGTCGTGCTTCGTCAGAAATAAACCCCAGCCAAACGATGCTGCTATCCAGGGCATAAAAGGCTCGTAGCGACGGTGCCAGGGGCCCATTGCCCACAATCAGTAACTTGCTGCTAGGGGCCAGATCAGCATGTCGCCAAGCCCTGAGTAATGACTCCACATTTTTCTCAAGAGCAACCCGTCCTTGATAGACAAATAGCCGTTCGGCGTTCACTTCACGTTTGATATTGGAAAAGCCAGGGGAGTATTTTTCCACATCCACGCCGTTGGGAATCACCGCAACGGTGTCGGATGGCACTCCTAGCTTGGTCAGGAGGTCGCGCTGGATGTAGGAAAACACAATGACGCGATCGTACTGCGCCAGGGATGGAGCATAGACCTGGTAGGTGAGGTGTTGGGTGCTAGACGTAAGATTGCGGCGCTTGCGATCAAAGGGAGGATGAAAGGTAGCAACGAGAGGAATTCCCAGTTCGTTACAGATCTCGGGAAGGCGAAAGTCAAGTGGCGAGAGGGTCAGCGAAGCATGCACTAAATCCGGTTTCAGATCCCGTAGGGCCTCAAACAAGACCTTGCCCGAGCGGGGAGAGGGAATGGTGGCAATCTGAGATTTGTATAGAAACGGGATCGACACTTCATCGTGTCCCTGGGAGTGGGACGGCGATTCAGTTGAGTCCGTTTGGGAGAAATGTAAAAAGCTGACGCGATGCCCGCGATGAACTAGCGCATTGGTGATCTCTCGACCATAGGTGACATTCCCGCAAAAGGGGGATTTTTTTCCAAGCCAAGCGATGTGCATTCAAGTGAGTTTGAGGTGATGTAAAACGTGGAACGAAGGGCTGGTGCCAATAGCCCAAAAGTTTGATGTCATGCTCCCCATGCCTCAGCCATCTGACCTTGGAGGGCAACCTTATTCTGTTGAAAACGTAATAAAACCATGGGTTGAAATTCAACCGAAAAAAGCTATTAAGAACTAGTTTTTATTGATCCCTTACGGGAAATATACCAGGTTAAGACACCTCCCATGGCAACCATTCCCCCTAAGCCAACAAATACGATTTGTAGCCCGAGGGCGCTTTCGGCAATGCTAGCCAATGCCAGGGGGAGGCTTAAAGCAATATTAACTGCATTATTTTGTAAGCCAAAAACTTTACCCCTCATATTTTCTGGGGTTTCAGCTTGGATGGTTGTTTGCATTGGAACAGCGATGATAGCAGCAAATCCGCCGAGTAATCCAATAATAATCAGGGTAGGCAAAAGCTGTTGAGTAAAAAGGGCTAGGGTGCTGAGGGCGATCGCCATCCCTAGGGATCCATACAAGCTGAGGCGCGCCCGGGACATGGTTTGTCCAAACTGGCCAATAACCGTTGCACCAATGGCTAAACCAACACCGCCTGCTGCCAGGAGAAAGCCAAATTGGTCAGACTGAATGGTGGGAATCACTTCCGCCAGTCGTACCGCCAAAACCGCTAGGGCAGCGAAGACGGAGAACAGCAAGACGAGCTGGATGAGGGCGGCTCGCACCCGATCGTTTTTGCCCAAATACCGGATTCCATCGCGAATATCTTGCCAGACGTGGGGATGTTCGCGATCGGGATCGATAGCCGCTTCGTGGGTATTCAACCAGAGGAGCAGGAGCCCGGCAATTCCATACCCTAGACCTACGATTACTTCTTTGCCACCTTCTGTGTCTAAACCAGCGATCGCCCCCAAACTCTCCATCCACTGGCCAGCAAACTCTAGTAATGGCTCCCCAATGGCAAAGCCGATAATCACGGATGCCATCATGGTGGTGGTATACAAAGAGTTGGCTGACAGTAGCTGCCTAGGGGGCACAATCAAGGGCAGGGTGGCCTGCTCTGCGGGGGCAAAAAACTGGGTGAGGGTGGACACCAGAAAGGTGATCAGCAAAAGCACCAGAAAGCCCACAGGAATTTGTGAGACCTGTGTACCAGGTTCCACAAGTGCCAATAAGGCGGGGAGCAGGAACACTAATCCTGCTCGCAGGAGATTACTGCCCGTGAGCACAGCTTTTTTCGACCAGCGATCGACGAAGACGCCAGCAATGGAGCCAAATAAAATGGCGGGAATCGTAAAGGCGATCATGATCGCCGAGACCCATCCACTGATGCTTTGTCCTGGGGCCTGAAAGTGGTTAGCGATGATCGAAATCATCAGCACCAGGTAAACCTTGTCTGCGAGTTGGGAAAACACCTGCCCAATCCACATCATCAAAAAGTCACGGTTCCTTAAGACTGGCCACAAACCGGAGTCTTGCTCAGGAGAAGATGGGGGAGGAGAGGGCATAGGGGCTGAATCGTGGTGAGACTCGGGATCAGAAGGCTGGATGGTGGGCGATCGCTCTGGAG
This sequence comes from Leptolyngbya sp. DLM2.Bin15, assembly GCA_007694125.1. Lineage (GTDB taxonomy): Bacteria > Cyanobacteriota > Cyanobacteriia > RECH01 > RECH01 > RECH01. The sequence goes on along the minus strand of RECH01000358.1, from coordinate 19,127 downwards.
AGATGGAAACGTCAGGTGCCGCATTCCATGCATCACCGCCGTCTGGCTCAAGCCGACTGGAATGGAAGACGGGATAGTCAAAATCAGACGGGGGCGATCGCTTCATAAATCTGACAACGGTATGGCGGGGGGTGGAGGAGGTTAGGGCTTAGGGCGCAGGGGGAACACCTGCAAAACAGGTTTCAATTAAGTCTGCCGACCGAATCGGGCGATCGAAATGATACTGGGCGTAGTGGCGCAGTAGTCGCTCTAGAGACAGCCAGACATCCGAGGGAATCGGGTCAGCTTCCACCAAGGATGCTGCATCGTCGGCGAAAACACTGCCATCAGCCGTTACACCTGCCATCAGCCGACCGTCGGATTGAAGAAGGTGCGGCTGGGAAAGTCGCTGCAATACGGCGAGTTCTAAGGCACCGATGGAGGCGATCGCCGGCTGAACGCGAGCGGGAGAGCGATGCCCTGGCGTGATCCTAGGCTCCGCCTTCTGGCCAGGTTGCTGAATGCCTGAGCGAGGGCGATCGATATACCTAGGTATACCGACGGCATGATCTAACTGCACAATACCACCTGCAGCCGGACTAAACCCAACCCGCCATCCTGCCTGGCTAAAGTTTGGGCTCAGAGGTTGCTGGGTCATGCAACAAAGCTGCACTTGGGGAGACAGACCAGCGAGGGTCAGCACATGAAATATCGCGTGGGTGAGAGTGGCGATCGCCAAGGTGCCTGGCAACGCAGCAATGCGCCCCAGATGTTCTATCACCAGGTCAAACAGCTCATCCTGGGGCTGATCGCCCATGGCTTGCCCAAGGGCTAGCTCAGCTAAATAGTGCCCCGCCGTGAGTTTTCTGAGATCCCGGCTCAGCCCAGGAAAAGATTCAATCGTCTCTGCTTGAACAATTTTATCAAGGCTCCGTCCTGTGGCAATCAGCAGGTGGTTAACCACAAACAGTTCACTGCGTCCGCCTAGTTTGGAGTAGTGTTTACGCGCACCAGGAGCCACAACCCGCATCAACCCCTGTTCGCGGGTGAGCAGCGTCAATAAGCGATCGCTCTCACCGAGAGGCATTCCTTTGAGGTTAATTCCAATGACCTTGTAGGTTTTGGGCATGAACTAGAGGTTGAGCATGAAGGGGGCATGGGTGGGGCTAACCAAGGGGCGGGCGTAGCAATCATGGGCGATCGGTCAGCGCTACCTGTTGTGAGTATCTATCTGGGCATCTATCTGGGCATCCTGGGCACCTCCTAGCCTAATAGCTAGACGTGGTACTCTCGGCGCTAGGATCCTGCCGCTGCTGAATGAGGGCCGGGCCGCGAGAGGTGCCCAGACGGGTCGCGCCAGCCAGAATGAGTTCAATCGCTTGCTCAAAGGTACGAATGCCGCCAGAGGCCTTAATGCCGATGCGATCGCGGGCCGCAGCCTTGAGAAACTTCACATCCTCCACCGTGACCCCACCAAACCAGCCTGTATTGGTCTTCAGAAACTGTACCCCTGCATCTAAGCACACATCAACGGCCAGTTGCTTTTCCTCGTAGGTGAGGAGATGGGTTTCTAAAATCGCCTTCACCGTTTGCCCCGTGGCATCACAAATATCGGCCAATTCCCGATGGAGTAGTTGACTCTGCCCGGTTTTCAACCAGCCAATGTTCATCACCACGTCCAACTCAGTTGCACCATGGTCGGCAGCTTCTTGGGCTTCGTATAGTTTAACGGCCGCCGTAGTTGCGCCGGTAGGAAAACCAATGACAGAACAAACCCTAGGATTTTTATTATGCAGGTATTCCACCGCCTGCTGCACATGGATGGGATAGACACAAACGGAGGCAAACTGAAAGCGATCGGCTTCATCGCAACACCGAGCCAACTGTTCAGGCGTAGCCGTCACGTCGAGCAGAGCATGATCAATAAAAGGAGCAATATCAAGGTCTGAATGGGCAGCGGCCATGACGAACCCCTAAGCAACACCACCCTCCATTGTCGCTTAGATCTCCCCCCTAGGTATGGATGATCAGATGTTTCCTGAACCATGTCTCCCATCGGCTCATGCCACTGCCCCGATCTCCGACTAGAATCCTAATTTGAACAGAGCTAGGAACACCGTCTCCCACCGCATCCCAGAAAAAAGGGACATACCGTCGGTATGTCCCCATTGTTTCGTGTGTTTCTAAAGCCATTATTTAAAAAAGTCGTCAGGTGCTTAGACGGCTTTGGGTCTTAAGCTATGGAGCGCCCTAAAATGCAAAGGATTCTGAACCTGCAGATGTAATAACACATTACCAACTAGCGATCGCTGCTGAGCCACCATCAGACCTAATCTGCTGATAAAGCTACAGCCAAAGCCTGGGGCGCAGCAGACACCGAAGCCACCGGCATGGGGTCTGTATAGCCAGAGGCTGCATCATCATCCGGTTGACGGCGATCGACAAACCGAATTGATCCATCCTCTGCTTCCTCAACTTCGAGGCGATCGCAGGGAATCGTATCTGACAAAATGGCGCTTGCCATCATGCCAGTATGAATCTCTAGTTGGGCATGCTTTAATGTTTCAAAGAGCAATCGCTGTCCTGGAAAAACAACTCGCTCAAAGTACCAGTTAGAAACATTGGTAATCCGAGCAATCTGGATCTTACTTGTAGCATTTACGTAGCAGCAGGTGATGGGATTATCAACACCTGTGGGAAGGGAATCAAGGATCTGAGCCATAAGCTTGTGGAGGAGAGGTACGCCAAAAATTCGACTGCGCCTTTAACCTAACACTCTGCGATTTAGATCAGTTGTAAACCCGACTACCAATACTCTGTCTCAGCTTAGCAGTGCAGTATTGTTTCATCTGCCCTGATCCCCGAAAGGTTTTCCCCCTACTCTGTTGAGGAATTTTGAGGGATCGATGTACTTTCTCTAAGAACTTCTAAGAACTTCATTTTTTTTATCTGTCCCGCTGCCCCAACCTGCCGATCGCTAAGTTCACCCTAGGGCGTTGGCGTGGGGGAGAACTCCACGTCTCGCCCCCTAGCCCTTCAGCCATGGGTCAAATTAAAGGCGATCGCTAGCCCCTCCATCGACCTGACCTCTAAAACGACCTCTAAAGATCAGGTTCACCGCAAGCCGTTAGGGATCTAGAGAATCATCCACAGGGCGCGACGGGGTGCGCGGCGTTGGCAATGGCGCATCGCTGAAGTAGGCATTCAACACTTGACGCACCATGGGGCCCGTCACTGAACTACCACCGCCGCCATCATTTTCAGCGAAGGCAACGACCACAATTTCTGGATTGTCCATAGGCCCATAGGCTCCAAACCAGGCATGGGATTTTCGCGGTGGATCTTCTGCTGTACCGCTCTTGCCGGCAATCGGCGGCGTGTTGCCATCATTGAGCCCAGATCCTGTTCCATAGGTGATCACCTCCCGCAAGCCTTGGCGCAGCACTCGCAAGGTTGGCTCACTAATGCCCAAACTCTCCCGATACCGCTCCACGGGCTCCGCCGTCCTCAACACATGAGGCGTGACCCGATCGCCCCCATTGGCCACCACCGCAAACATCACCGCCACCTGCAAGGGCGACGATTGCAGATAGCCTTGACCGATGGACATGTTGATGGTGTCGCCCTGGAACCAAGGTTCATCAATATTTTCAAGTTTCCAGCTTTCATCCGGCACCAACCCTGAGGATTCTTCCGAAGACAGCTCAATGCCGGTTTTTTGCCCAAAGCCAAAGCGACGCGTCCATTGAATTAAGGGCTGGCTACCCATGCGCATGGCGGTTTGGTAGAAAAAGGTATCGCTGCTGTAGGCCATGGCACCGGAAAATCCAAGGGGGCCAAATCCAGCATTGTTCCAATCCCAAAACTCGATGCCACCGGCCCGAATAAAGGGAAAGGTCGGCAACACCGTATCTGGACTGTAGTTCCCCGATTCGATCGCCGCCGTTGTGGTCACAATCTTGAACGTACTGGCGGGAGGATAGCCCTGCAAAGCTCGGTTCACGAAGGGAAATTCCTGCTCCTGCAGCGCTTGCCACTGAGCTGTCGTGATGTTGCTGGAGAAAATATTGGGATCAAACACCGGACGGCTGACCATGGCTAACACTTCGCCGTTGCGTGGGTCGATGGCGACAATGGCTCCAATGCGATCGCCCAAGGCCTTCTCCGCCGCCCACTGCAGCTTTAGATCCAAGGTGAGCTGCACATCACTGCCCGCTTCCGATTCCTTCTGCCCCAGCACCTGAAGCACATGCCCATAGCTATCCACTTCCACCTGCTGCCCACCCCACTGCCCCCGCAGGAGTGGCTCAAACGCAGCTTCCACACCCATCTGCCCGGTAATATCTCCTAAGCGGTAGCCTTCATTCTCCCGCTGAAGCAGTTCTTCATCACTCATTTCTCCGGTGTAGCCCAACACATGGGCCGCAATTTCACCGTAGGGATAAAAGCGCTCCGTTTCTGCCTGTACCTGCACGCCATTCAGGTCAGAACTCAGCTCAGCTAAGGCTGTGACCACGTCTGGATCAACGCTGCGGACAATCCGCACCAAGGAGGGCGAACCATAGCCAGATTGTTCTAGACGACTCTGAATCGTATCGGCCGGAACATTAATAATGGTCGCTAGGCGACGGATAATTGGCTGCCAGGCTTCTTCCGTATTGGCAACTGGCCAGAGAAACACCGAGTAGGATAGCTGGCTACCGGCCAACATCCGCCCCTCTCGATCGAAAATACGACCTCGCTCAGGCTGCTGTGGAATCAGGCGAATACGATTATCTTCCGCTAGTTGGCGGTTGCGATCGCCCTCCAGCAGTTGAAGATAGGCAAGACGGCCACCCATACCGCCCAAAAGAAAAATCGATATCACCAAAAGAACAAGCACAGACTGATACTGTCGTCCCACAGTACGAGGACTGCGCTGACGGAGTTGAGGCTTCGGACGATTCTGGGTCAGAGTCATAGACAATGTGGCTAAAACGCTCGGCACATCGGCATGTACAACGAGCACAGAACGTGCAGTCTGGTAGAGTAATCTCAATACTTGCCCATCCCTGGGGCACAGACAACATGAATGTTAGGGAAGAATGCTGACTCGCTATTTTGATCAGCGATCGCCTCGATAGCGATGAACACAGCGGTCTAGTGGATCATCCCTGAGCTTGCCATAGATCTCCCGCTTAGCTAGTGTACAGCGATTGATGTCGTTTTGTTTCAACGCTGAATCATGTTCTCCAATTCAGTTGCCCAAAAGATAGACCAGGCATGTTTTTGGGCATACTGACCAGTAAGCTCTCCATACCAAGCCTGAACTTGTGTTATGGTAAGCGTCTAAATGGGGAACACCCCACCATTCATCAAGACATTCACAAGTCTTGCAAAACCAATTAAGCTATTGAAGCTATCGAAGGGCTATTCTGCCTTTCATCAGTCGCCACTGGGGGATATGCTGCCATGCCTCAGACCGTTGCCCAAAGCCAACGCGCAACTGAAACCAATGCAGAGATTGATGTTCAACTCTGCAACGTGTTCAAGGTCTTTGATGGAGAAACCGCTGTTCGGGGTGTTAATCTCAACATCCAGAAGGGCGAATTTTTTAGTATTTTGGGGCCATCAGGCTGTGGTAAAACCACCACGCTTCGCCTGATAGCAGGATTTGAAACGCCCTCATCCGGTGACCTCTATATCCGTGGGCAGTCTATGTCCTACGTGCCCCCCTATCGTCGCCCGGTCAACACGGTCTTTCAGAATTACGCCTTGTTCAACCACATGACCGTGTGGGACAACGTTGCCTTTGGGCTGCGGATCAAAAAATGTAGCCGGACGCAGGTGCGACAGCGGGTCGCGGAAGTGCTGCAACTGGTGAAAATGGACGACTACGCCCAGCGCTTTCCTGCCCAGCTTTCGGGAGGACAACAACAGCGGGTGGCTTTAGCACGGGCTTTGGTCAACCGTCCAGCCGTGGTGCTCTTGGATGAACCCTTAGGCGCACTCGACCTCAAGCTTCGCAAAGAGATGCAGGTCGAGTTGTCCAACCTCCACCAAACCCTAGGAGTCACCTTTGTAATGGTGACCCACGATCAAGAAGAAGCGTTGAGTTTGTCCGATCGCATTGCCGTGATGCGGGGTGGCTTGATTGAACAGATCGGCACCCCTAGCCAGATTTATGAACATCCCTCAACTCCGTTTGTGGCGGATTTTATTGGGGATACCAATTTATTCCAGGGCTATGTGGAAGCATCCGACCATGCCGACATGCAGGTCACCACTCAAAATGGCTTAAAAATTCGCGTCAAACCATCGGAGTGCTGGACAGGAGATACCAATAGCCCCGTGGTGGTGAGTGTACGTCCTGAAAAGATTCAGGTGAGCCTTGACCTGCCCACAGCCGATAGCAACTGCTTTGAAGGACGCCTGAAGCATGTCATGTATTTAGGCACCCATGTCCATTACCTGATAGAACTCATGTCGGGCGATTGCCTGACGGTGCTCCAGCCCAATCGACTAGAAAGCCTACCCGAGCCCCATACACCCATTCATGTCTACTGGTCTGCCACCGACTGTCTGGCGCTAACCATGTAGTAGAGGAAAGGAGCGATTGGATTGAGCGATCGCCCCCCATTGACAAGGCTAGACAGGGAATGATATTTTCCGGTGGCATCCTGCCTGCTGATTCAGCTATCACCTAGGGTGGCATGGATCTCAGTTGGGTCGTCCGTGTGGACAGAGGGGACGCTGAATCTCTATGTAGGCCTTCGTCGAATCCTACGCCTTAGGCATGGTTGCGATCGCTCCTTCCTTGCGCGACTAGTATCGTGTTCACCTGATTTTCACACAATCAAGACGTACGTCCTCGGTGCTAAGCCCCAGCCTCAATCTGGTCAATAGTCAGCCATGACGGTGCGTAACGTCTCCCGTTGTTTTGTGCGTCTAGCACCGACGCGCCTGCCAGGTTGTATGCCGGAGGGTCATTCAATACCAATGAAGCATCATTATCCCCAACGCTCCCTAGGGCGATCGCCTCGGGTAGTCTCAACAAGTCGCCGGCGGTTTTTACAGGCTTCCGCCGCTGCCCTTTCTGGCTTAGCGCTTTCCAACTGTCGGCGCGGTATTTCAGATGTGCAAACTGGCTCAACATCCAACAATGGAACCGCCAGCGCCCAGCCGGGTACACTCCACATCTACACATGGGCAGACTACACCGACGAAGGGCTTGCCCAACTGTTTACGGAGCGCACGGGCATTGAGGTGGTCATTGATATTTATGACTCCAATGAAGTCATGCTCGCCAAGATGCAGGCCGGCGGTGGGGATGCCTACAGCATTATTTATCCATCTGACTATATGGTGGAAGAAATGATCGAGCTAGGGATGCTGTCCGAGCTTGACCATTCCAAGCTACAAGGGTTAGACACCTTATTTCCCCAGTGGCAGAATCCTAGCTATGACCCGGGCAACGCCCACAGCATTCCCATGAGTTGGGGCACCACAGGGCTGTTGTATAACACCACCCAACTTGAGATTGAACCAGAAGACTGGAGCGATCTCTGGGACTATCAAGACCTATTGTTCCGCCGCATGACCCTGCTGGATGATATGCGTGAGGTGATAGGGGCATCCCTACGATCCCTCGGCTATTCCTACAATTCCACCAATCCAGACGAAATTGAAGCAGCCTATCAGCTGTTAGTAGACCTGAAGCCAGCCATTGCCTCCTTCCAATCCTTCGGCTGGGAAGATCAATTGCTCAGCGGTGACTTGGCGTTGGTGATGGCCTACTCCGTGGATGCGATCGCCGCCACCCTAGAAGATCCGTCGCTCATCTACGTCGTTCCCAAAAGTGGCTCCTCCCTGTGGACAGATACCATGGTGATTCCCAAATCTGCGCCCAACCCCGAAGCAGCCTACGCCTGGATGAATCTCTTCTACGAGCCCCAAGTCTCAGCCGACGTGGTCAGCCGACTCTTTTTTGCCACCCCCATTCAGCCCGCCTTCGAGTTGCTCCCCGAAGACCTCCAGACCAACGATGATCTATTCCCCCCCGACGAGATCTTGGCCAAATGTGAAGGCATTGCCCCAGTAGGAGAGGCCATTGAACTCTACGATCGCCTCTGGACAGAGTTAGCCAGCGCCTAGCCCGGAACCCGCTGATCTAACCTCTTGAACTCGCCTGGTTCCAGCCCCAACCCCAACCCACGGGTGAGCTATGTCAACCTCCACGCCACCATCCCCAAGCACGCTCCAGCCAAGTCCCCCGCCTGCCCCCCCACCTCGGCGTTGGCTACGGTGGGTGCAGCCCTTGTTGCTCTTAGGGCCCTCCGGTCTATGGCTGGTGGTGCTCCTAGTTCTGCCCACTCTGCTCATCCTAGACCTCAGCTTTCTCCCCGGCCTGCGGCCTGGCGCGGCACCGCCAGACTATGGATTAGGCAATTACCTACAGTTGCTCAACAAAACCTATCGAGATGTGATTGGGCGATCGCTGGGGTTTGCTCTCATCACCACCACAGCCTGCCTGATCTTAGGATTTCCCGTATCCTACTGGATTGCCTTGAAATCGCCGAAGCGCTGGCGGGTGCTGCTGCTGATCGCCTTCGTGCTGCCACTTTGGACATCATCCCTGCTGCGAGCCTATGCCTGGGTGTCGATCTTGCGTCCCACAGGCGTCCTCAATTCTTTGTTATCCTTCGTCCATCTACCCACCCAAGACTGGCTGTATACCGAAGTGGCCGTGGGCATTGGCCTCAGCTACAGCTTTTTGCCCTACATGGTGCTGATTCTCTACGCGTCCCTAGAAAAACTTGATCTGCGGCTGCTGGAGGCTTCTGCCGACCTAGGTGCAACGCCACTCCAAACCTTTTGGAAGGTCACTGTTCCCCAAACCCTGCCGGGCATTGCGGCCGGCAGTTTGCTGGTCTTCATCACCAGCTTGGGCGATTTCGTCGTACCAGAACTCCTCGGTGGAGCATCCAGTACAACCATGTCGCGACTGATCTACAACCAGTTTTTGAGAGTACGCAACTGGGGATTAGGGGCAGCACTGAGTATGCTGTTGATTTTAGCCGTGAGTATTGCGATCGCCCTCTTGATGAAATACGGCGATCGCAACGCCACAAAAGCCTAAGGGTCTTCCAGGAGAATGTCATGAAACCCGTTTCCCAGCCTCCTAGACGGTTTCCCATCCCCATCCTGGGGATCATCACCCTGATCATGTTTGGGTTCATGTATTTCCCCATCCTGGTCTTAGCGGTATTTAGCTTCAATGCCTCCCGCTACAGCGCTCGTTGGGAAGGCTTTAGCCTGCAGTGGTATGGTCGCCTCTTCAACGACGGACGCATTCTATCCGCGCTCCAAGACAGCATCACCGTAGCCACCGTAGCCGTGGCCCTATCGGCGGTGTTGGGCACGCTCATGGCGGTGGGGTTGGCGAAATACAAGTTTCCCGGCAAGAGCCTTTATCGGGGCGTATCCTATCTACCGTTAATTATTCCTGACATTGCGATCGCCGTGGCTACCCTGGTGTTTCTAGCCACCATGGCAATTCCCTTGAGTTTATGGACGATCATCGCCGCCCATATGGTCTTTTGCCTGGCCTATATTGCCGTTGTGGTCTCCTCCCGGCTAGCCACCCTCGATCCCAGGCTGGAGGAAGCAGCCCTCGATCTAGGCGCTACGCCTGTGCAGGCATTTCTAAAGATTCTGGTACCCGAATTAATGCCCGCCATTATCTCAGGCTGCCTGCTGTCGTTTGTCCTCAGTATGGATGACCTGCTGATTTCTAGCTTCACGGCAGGCGGCGGCGCAAATCCATTGCCCATTGAAATTTTCAGCCGCATCCGCACCGGCGTTAAACCCGATATCAATGCCCTGAGCGTGCTGTTAATCTCAACCTCTGCCCTACTGGCCTTCCTGGCTGAATATGTGCGCTATCGGGGAGAAACTCGATCTCAGCGCTAGCCCCAGCGATCGCCCACGCATCACAGAATGATTCAACGTGACCGTGGAGCGCGGTCTCTAGTCCTACAATCCAGCTCTAGTCTGAGATCTGATCCGGGGCAGCAGCAGCCGTCTCGTCTTCTAGGGTAGCTGCATCATGCTCAACCATGATCTGCTCCCATTCCGCCATGGTCAAGGGTTGTTCCTGGAGTTGAATAGCCAACACAGCCTCCGCTGCTTGGGCCAGGGCATGGCTAATCACCCGGCGCAGAACATCATCGGACAGGGACTGTAGCGGTGCAGGCAACAGGGGTTGGCCATCACCCAGCTTATCCAGGAGAAAGACCTGCTGCGCCAGGGTGACATCGGGATGGAGGCGCATGGAGCCATGCTGGAGAATGGCCGTCCCTCGCCGCAGTTGGGCGCTGCCAATCATCTTGGTGCCGCTGGCGGTGATCAAGTCTGCCGCTGTAGCTAGGCTAAAACAGTTCGTATGCTGATGATAGCCGCCCTGGGCATCGCCGTAGTGTAGAGCAACCCCTAGCGATCGCCATCCTTGGATCAACACCTCACACAGGGCACGATAGACCGTGGAGCGATCGCCCTTCAGCCCAGAGGTTACCATCGCATAGGTGAGATCGCCTTGGTGCAGCACCGCTCGCCCACCAGAAGGACGGCGCACCACTGCCAGTGGCGCATCCTGCCAGCGCAGCGTCGCCCAGTGATCAGGAAGCTGCCGTTGGTGATAGCCCACCGAAATAGCCGGGGGAGACCAGGTATAAAACCGCAGCGTTGGGGGATGGTGTCCGGCACGATGCTGCTCCAGCAGCCAGCGATCGATGGCCATCTGCACCGAGCCTGGCGCTTGTAAATGGGGAATTAGCCGCCAGGTTGGGGACGTTTCTACGGCGTCTATAGCTTCTGTCATCAGACGTTGTGCACCATCACCTTAAATCTTGAACCGGTTAGACAGGGGCGATCGCTGGCGGATCACTAATCGCTGGCGGATCACTAGAGGATCCATAGGTCACAGCAGATCTGCCACCTGCCAAATCTTCACCGTCTTGTCAGAACTACCGCTCACGAGAATTTTGCCATCCCCACTGAGGGCGATCGCATTCACCGAGTCGAGATGGGCCCGACGCGATCGCAGCAGAGAACCATCCCGCACATCCCAAAACTTCAGGGTGGCATCACTGCTTCCCGTCACCAGCATCCGTCCATCAGGACTGAACAGCAGCGTGTTGACATCTCGATTATGCCCTGCCATGGTGTGCAGCAACCGACCGGTGGCCAGCTCCCAGAGACGTACCGTGCGATCCTTACTGCCGCTAGCCAACAGCTTACTATCTGGACTCACCGCCACCGCATTCACCGAATTATGGTGCGCCACCCAAGATTTGAGCTGCTCGCCTGTCTTGAGGCTCCAGAGCTTAATTTTGTTATCAAACCCACCGCTGACCAAAATATTGCTATCTGGACTCATGGCCACAGACTTAATCATGCCTGCAACCCCCACCAAGGTCTTGAGCAGCGCCCCCGTGCCCATCTGCCATAGCTTGATCGTCCGGTCTTCACCACCGCTAGCCAACAGCTTGCCATTGGCGCTAATAGCCAACGCATTCACGTCCCGAGAATGCCCCTTCAAGGTACGAATCAGGTTCCCCGTGCTCAGATTCCATTCTTTAATCGTGTAGTCATCGCTGCCGCTGAGCAGCGTCGTACCATCGGGACTGACGATCACCACATTCACGCCTCGGGCATGGCCGGTCAGCTTAGCCATACTCCGCCCCGTGAAGGCATCCCACAGGTAGATGGTGTCATCCAAGCCGCTGCTAACCACCACCCGCTGATCAGGACTGAGGGCAATCCCCGTCACCCAAGATGAATGCCCTTCTAAGACATGCAAACAGCCCTGCTCTGTGGGCCCAGAGGTGGGAGGGCGGGAGGCGGGAGGTGAGCCCGAGGGAGAGCTCGATGGCACCCCAGACGATGGCACCCCAGAAATGGAGGTGGGCACTGAGGAGATCGTGTCTTCGGCTAAGGGAGGAGCTGTGGGAGGGGAAGCGATCGCTGATCCTGAGGGCATGGCAGGACTGGCAGCTCGCCAACGGGGCGGCGGCGGCGCAGGACTCCCCACCACCACTCGGGTGAGATCTTGAATCACCTCTGTTGCAGACTGGTAGCGCTCGGTCACCAAATCCTTCAGCATCCGCTCCAAAACTGCCGCCAAGCGATCGCTAATGCTCTTCTCCTGCCGTGCCAGATACTCTCGCCAGATCCATCGCCCCGCTAGAGGATCGTAGAGGCTATCAGGACGAGTTTGCGTCAGCAGGTATAAACAGGTGGCCCCCAGACTGTAGAGATCACTGGCAGGATAGGCGCGCCCACTGCGAAATTGTTCAAGGGGCGCATAGCCTTCTGTACCAATGCGGGTGCCGGTGAGGTTGTCGGTGGCTTCGGAAATTTGTTTGGCCACCCCAAAGTCAATCAACACTAGGCGATTGTCAATCTGCCGCTGCAGAATATTCATGGGGGTGATATCGCGGTGGATCACCTGATGGTCGTGCACAAACTTCAGCACCGGCAAAATATCGAGCAGGGCCTCGCGCAGTTGGGGCTCGGAAAAACTGCCCTGTCGCCGCACCAGTTGGGACAGATTTTGTCCCTTAATAAACTGCTGGATCAGGTAAAGATAGCCATCTTGCTCGAAATAGGCCAGCAGATTGGGAATTTGAGGGTGCTCGCCCAGTTCATGCAGCCGTACCGCCTCTTGGTTAAACAAGCGCACGGCCTTTTGGTGTGACCGCGTGCCCTGCACCCTGGGCGAAAATTGCTTGATCACGCAGCGGGTGCCCAAGCGATCCTGATCGGTTGCCAAGTAGGTGCGCCCAAACCCTCCCTGCCCCAAAAGTTGCACAGGACGATAGTGACCTCGCAGGGAGGTCACCAAGGGCTGCCCACAGTTGGCGCATTGAGTCGCGTCATCTGTGTTGTGGGGAGTTGAGCATTGAGGGTTGAGGCAACACAGCATGAGATTATTGGCTCACCAACGACCCTAACAGGTTTGAACTTATATCCTATAGCTAGAGCTGTCGTTCGTCCCGAGGATTTGACAATTTGAGAGGAACAACGTTAGCTGTTCTATGATAATGCAGCGATCGCGCAACCTGATGGGTAGATCGTGGAGTCCTGTTAGTATCGCCTAACCCTATCCACAGCAGCAGGGAACCATTTCAGCCGCGATCGCCCCCCGTGTTCCAGGTTCCCTAGCAAAGGGCGATCGCCTTGGTCTTGACCGAGAATCAGCCCGTATTGCGCATCCCGGCAGCGATACCGTTGATGGTCAACAGGGCCCCCCGCAGCAGCTCACCGCGACTATAGCGCGATCGCACCACCCCAGACTGGGTATCGGTCTTATGCTGCCGCAGCCGTTTCAGCAGGGCCACCTGCAGGAAGCCGAGGGGCAAAATGGTGCTGTTGCGAAGCTGTACCGATCGCTGGAGCTCAGGATCGCCATCCAGCAAACGCTCGTGCCCCGTAATCGCCAACACCAAATCACGGGTGAGGTAGTATTCGCTAGCAATCTGCTCAAAGACTCGATTGAAGCGATCGCGATCTTCCGGCGGCGTTAACTCCTTCACGTAGTGATGGGCAATGTCTAAATCAACCTTCGACAAGGTCATCTCCACCTTCGACACCACCATACGGAAGAAAGACCACTTGTAGTAGAAATAGCGCAATAGCTTCAGATGCTCTTCCGGAGCTTGCTCTAGGAAGTCCTGCAACGCGGTACCCACGCCATACCACGACGGCAGCAGGAAGCGCGTCTGCGTCCAGCTAAACACCCAAGGAATGGCACGCAGATTACTCAACCCTTTCTTGCCGCCCCGCCGCGCTGGACGGGAGCTGATCTGAAGCTGACTAATTTCCTCAATCGGCGTCACTTGATGGAAAAAGTCGATGAAGTCCGGCTGTTCGTAAATCAGCCCTCGGTAATGCTCCCGCGATCGCGCCGCCAGATCCTCCATAATCTCGCGCCAGGGTTCGATGTCGTCAAACCCATTGCGCAGCAAGCTAGCCTGCACCACCGCTGTGGTAATGGTCTCTAGGTTATACAATGCCAAATCGGGCAGGTTGTATTTTGAGGCCAGCACCTCGCCCTGCTCTGTAATTTTGATGCGACCGGCAATACTGCGTCCCGGCTGGGCCAAGATAGCCTCGTAGGCTGGGCCACCGCCCCGCCCCACCGAGCCACCCCGCCCATGGAAGATGCGCAGGGAAACACCATAGCCCTCGGCAATCTGCTGGAGCGCTTGCTGGGCCTTGTGGATTTCCCAGTTGCTGCTCAAAAAGCCCGAATCTTTATTGCTATCGGAATAGCCCAGCATCACTTCTTGGAGAGATACCAAGGGGCGATCGCCCTGGGGTGCAGGAATCGAGGTGGCATGGGCCGACCCATGCATTTCCATCTCATGGCTACGGGAAGCAGCTTCGGCAGCCATCGCCTCATAGCCCCCGGCCAGCATCGCCCGATAGAGAGGTAGCTCAAACAACTGACGCATCACCGCCGGAGCCCGCTTCAGATCCTCCACCGTTTCAAACAACGGCACCACATTCAACACGCCCGTACCCAAGGCAGGATCGTAGAGCCCTGCCTCCTTCGCCAACAGCAACACCTCCAGCAAATCGCTCACATGGTGGCTCATGCTGATCACGTAGGTCTCACAGATCTCGGGGCCAAATTCTTGGTGGAGTTTACGCACCATGCGAAAGGTACGGATCGTTTCGCATACTTTTTCAGAGAAAGGTAGCTCCGTTGGCACCAAGGGACGACGAGTTTTTAGCTCCTGCACCAACCAGCCGATCCGTTCATGTTCCGGCAGGTCATCGTAGGGGCGAGGCAGCACCTGTAAATACTCAGCAATCTCATGCAGGGCATCGGAATGGCGCGAGCTTTCTTGGCGAATGTCCAAGCGAGCTAGGTTGAAACCGTAAATTTCCACCTGGCAGATCAGACTATCGAGCCACTGACAGCTCAGCCCCGTTTCGGTCAAATTACGCTGAATCAGATGGAGTTCGGCTAAAAACTCCTGCCCCGATCGATAGATGATCGCAGGGTTGAGAATCGGATGCTCATCTTGGAAGCAATCTCCCTCATAGAGTTGCAGGCTGCGATCGCGGGTATTCTCCAAACGCTTTTTGATATAGGCCAGCTTGAGACGATAGGGCTCCTGCCGATAGCGAATGGAAAGCTGCTCATAGACCTCCGGCATGTGCATTTGGTCTTGCTCTAGGGAATCGAGCAGATCGGGCAGCACATCACTCCAGTGCAGCGAGAGGCTGAGCAACTGCGTCAGGTGATCCACCGAGCCAATGTACTTAAAAATTACCAAATTGCGCTGATAGCAAGCCGTCTTCCAAGTCACCTCCGGCGTCACCGACGGGTTGCCATCGCGATCTGATCCGACCCAAGAGCCAAACTGGCAAAAGTTATAGCGGGGTGGACGCAGGCGCGGAAAGGTATCACTAAGCGATTTGCAAAACCGCTGGTAGAGCTTAGGCACCACTTCAAACAGCACTTCATCAAAATAGTGCAGCGTATGGTCTACCTCATCCAGCACCGTAGGTTTGAACTGGTGCAGCTCATCCGTACGCCACCATAGACGGATTTCTTCCGTCAGCTCCTCCCACAAATCCACCATTTCCTGGGACGACGAGGAAGCGATCGAGGGCAGCCGTTCTTCAATTTGATCGAGCTGACGCAAAATCCGGTCAATGCGGCGCTGCTTATCACGAATGGTGTGCCGCACAATTTCTGTGGGGTGGGCGGTAAACACCAACCGGATATCAAGGTTGTCGATCAGGGTTTGGATTTGCCGAGGCGGAACGTTGAGCTGAAACAGTTGCGGAAATAGCCCCTGCAGGGTGCGTGCTTCCCGAGGAGCCATCACCGAATCCTGCAGGCTTTTCTCCAAAATCTCAGCCTGGGTGCCGCGTTCTGCCGCCGCACTGCGAGCGCTGGCCTGCTGGGCATAGGTGCGGGCTAGGCTAGGAACATTGCCTTCCTGTTCCCCATTGCGCAGAGTTGCGTAGCGCTGGGTGGCTTCTCGATATTGCTCTTGCTGCCCCCGCTGCTCATAATGCTGCTCGACAATATTAATCAGTTGAAAGTACAGGGCAAAGGCGCGGGAGGCACGAATGGCTTCCGTGAGGTCTAAGCGTTCGATCAGGTCAATCACATTGGGTGCGCCTTCAATCACCGCTTCTTCTGGAGAACAGACCGACCTCAAGGTCTGAAGCAATGCCACGGTTTCATGGCCGCACTCCTGCTGTAGCACCTGTTCCCATAAATCTTCTACAACCCGCAGACGATGCCGAAAGAGAAGATCTGATGTGGAGGTTGGAGAAAGATCGCTAGCGGGAGGTGTCGATGGTTCGATCACTGTACCGGAACGAAACGCATCATCTGAGGAGTGAGGAGATGAACTCATAGTCTGTCCTAGCGGTAATACTCGATAGTTTGGTGGGACGTTTCCAAGGGCGAGGCAGGTGTTCAGCAGAGTCCAAGACGTTTGGGTCTATCAACCCTGCACTGATCATGCCAGCCCCCTTAACCTACGACAATAGGATCCCAAATCCCTAGGCTCACAATAGTCGATTACTATCCCATGTCTAGCCTCCTAGCATACATCCGCGCTGGAATGGTCATGCCATAGCTGGAGAATAGGAGCCGCGATCGCCATCTCAGATCAGAATGATGACCATCCCAACCCGTAGAACCTAAGCCAAAATCTAGTATCCCTCAGAAGCCGCAAATGCTCAAAATTCCAGCGATATTGGATGGATTTTGGCAATTTCGATACATTTTTTCGATCTAGAACGTATCGCGGGCTACATTTGTCCATCAGAGGACGAACACCGCGCGATACCCGAGCGATCGCCCCGGTTAGGACTCGGACGGCGGCGGGGTGGTTCGATGTAAAACGGGCAAGCGATCGCCCCGAAACAGTTCTTCACTAGCTTGCCCAACACTCAGCATGACATCGGCCATCAGCTTGCCGCCCATGATGCCCATGAGCACCGGGACAGTCGCCGCGCTGAGGAGAAGTTCGGAGGTAAATCTAGACTGTGACATGGTGTAAGTAGGAAAAAGCTCAAGATTAAAGGTGCGCTACCTTCTATCTTGCCGCGCTTGACTACAGTTGCACCAGTTCCCATGGAAAACCCCCTTCCCAGACGGGAAGAGGGTAGGGGTCGATCAGCCAAATCCCAATGGATTTAGAGATTAAGGGCGATCGCTACACCGGAGCATAGGTCAAGGCTGGTTCTGCATCACCATGAATACGGCGTAGATCAGCACCCAACTGCTTCAGTTTCCATTCCAAGTTGTCATAGCCGCGATCGAGATGCTGCAGACCTTGGAGTGTGGTTGTTCCCTCCGCCGCCAGCCCCGCCAACACCAGCGCCGCTGAAGCCCGCAGGTCGGTCGCCACCACCGGAGCCCCAGACAGCTTCGGCACACCGCAGATAATGGCGGTGTTGCCCTCCACGCGAATGTCTGCCCCCATGCGGCTCAGTTCCGCAACGTGGCGCAGTCGGTTTTCAAAGATATTCTCAATGACAATACTGTTGCCTTCACTGAGCGCCAGCAGTGACATGAACTGAGCCTGCATATCCGTGGGAAAACCAGGATAGGGCAAGGTTTTGAGGTCAGTGGCCCGATAGCGATCGGCTCCAATCACCCGCAGCCGGTTGGGCGCTTCCACGAGCACCGTTGCACCCACCGTACGCAGTTTGGCAATCACGGCGGTTAGATGCTCGGGCACCACAGGCGATACGGTGATATCGGAATGGGTAATGGCCCCAGCGATCAAAAACGTCCCAGCCTCGATCCGGTCTGGGATCACAGCATAGTCAGTGGTGTGTAAGCTAGGCACACCGGAAATGACGATGGTGTTGGTGCCAGCGCCACGAATCTTAGCCCCCATCGCTCGGCAGAAGTTGGCCAGATCCACCACCTCGGGCTCCTGGGCCGCATTCTCCAAGATGGTTTCTCCCTCAGCCAGGGTCGCTGCCATCATCAGCGTTTCCGTTGCACCCACACTGGGGCAATCGAGATAGATGCGCGCCCCCTGGAGCCGCTTGCGCACCCCTGGGATATAGGCATGAACGACACCGCGATCGATTTGCACATTGGCCCCCATGGCCTGCAAACCACGCACATGGAGATCAACCGGACGAGCACCGATGGCACAACCGCCAGGCAACGGCACCCGAGCAATGCCCAGCCGAGCTAGCAACGGCCCGATGATGAAAAAGCTAGCGCGCAACTGGCTCACCAGTTCGTAGGGAGCCTTAGATTGGGAGATATGACTGGCATTCATCACCAGCGCAGTACCATCCCGCTCAACCTTGACACCCAGGCTGGCTAGGATTTCCATCATGCGATCGATATCTAGCAGCGAAGGAACATTGCGCAAACGACAATCCTGAGGGCATAACAATGCACCAGCCAACAAAACAAGCGCAGAGTTTTTTGCACCACTGACGTGGGCCTGCCCGGATAGACGAGCACCACCCTGAATGTGAAGTACCGCGTTGCTAGATTCAGCACTCGAAGCGGTGTTAGATGAGCGGGACGAAGGAGCGATGGGTCTGTCCTCCAAAAAATTATGTAAGGTTATGAAGATTTCGGTTCTGATTCTACCGAAAAGCAGCCAAATGTCCAGATCTGAATATCACATTTTAGGAAACCCGAGGGGGCTTAAGGCGATCGCCCTTAGGCTTAGATCTGACCAGAAGGCATGATTCAAGGTTTACTCAACCTTAACCTAATCATGGATAAACTCAAAAAAATCTCCTTGCCTGGGTTGACGAATACCTCAAGACAAGCGATGATTGATAGTCGCAGCCAAAAGCTGATGCGGAACTGGCGGAATTGGTAGACGCGCTAGATTCAGGTTCTAGTGTCTGCAAAGACTTCCGGGTTCAAGTCCCGGGTTCCGCATAATTTTAGATTAAAAAATCAAAACACTGACAAGCGATAGGTCTGTGATTTTGTAATTGAGGTGGTCAGTCACAACTGATCACCTTAATTTTTGGCCAGCGCTCCGCCTAGATCCCAGCAATACTCAGCATGGGACTCATTCCTGCGATCGAAGCTGCTTCAGGGGACAGTAGCATCGTTTGGTCGTCTTGACGTCTGCCCCAGCAAC
>RECH01000093.1 GCA_007694125.1 Leptolyngbya sp. DLM2.Bin15 | reverse complement strand
TCGGGAGCATCCCAGTTTCGCAAGTTGACCCTCATCCCCCAACCCCTTCTCCCAAAAAAGGGGAGCTGGATTCAACGTCCCTCGCCCGACTTGGGAGAGGGATTTAGGGTGAGGGCTACAAAAGTGGGATGCACCCGATCATTCTCTCTAGGACAACCTTGTTAGGGGTAATCTATTCTATCGTTGTTCGGTTTTCAGCCATTCTTCTCCTATGGGGCATGGAAAGACTTCCTCTACAATGAAGTTAACCACACCCCCAGATTGCGCTTAGTTCGTAGATGGTGCCTTTCCATGTAGGCGGCGTCATGCTTGAGTTAGGCGATTGGCCGTGCATGTGTGAGTAGAAACCGAGTGGCAAACCATGGGATTTTTTGACTCCGACATCGTTCAACAAGAGGCAAAGCAGCTCTTCGAGGATTATCAGTCGCTAGTGCATTTAGGTAGCGACTACGGTAAGTTTGACCGAGAAGGCAAGAAGCTCTACATCGAGCAGATGGAAGCGGTGATGGATCGCTATCGCATCTTTATGAAGCGTTTCGAGCTATCCGAAGACTTTATGGCCCAGATGACGGTTGAACAAATGAAGACCCAGCTAGGGCAGTTTGGCATCACGCCGCAGCAAATGTTTGACCAAATGAATCTCACCTTAGAGCGCATGAAGGCTGAGCTAGAGCGGAATCCATAGCGCTAGATCCATGGGTTTGTACAAGAGATATAGGGGCGATCGCTCCTATATAAACCCATGCCAATCTATCTGGAAGCCTCCCACCTGTCCAGCCCGTGGTGGGTTGACATCGAACATTACAAAAGCGGCGCAGAGATCCCTCTCCGTGCCGCTTTTGCTGATCATGGGCTAAGCCTTAAGACCTGACTATTCTGCAACAGCCTGTTGTTCACCAGGGGCAAACACCACCTCTGCATCAGAGGCTGCAAAAGCTGGAGCATGGGGGCTCTTCATATTCGTGGTATCTGTCGCCTGACAAGCCACCATAGTTTTCACATGTTCAGCTTCATCATCTCGAATGTTGACGAAGACATCGTATAGGTTGTCTACAGCCGGACGGCGAGACTCGGCCACAACGGCGGTTTGAAATTCATCAAACATGTAGAGATCGCCATCGCGGTAGTAGTTGATCGCAATCTGGGGAGCGGGTTGCGCTTTGAGGTCAGCTTCGTTTTCAGTCAAGAACTTATCGTAGGTGTCGTAGGCATGACCTTCCACAAGTTCCATGAAGTGATAGGCCGACTTAGGAGCCACTAGATAGAGACCAACCACAATCCAGTAATACAGCAATGCCGCATGTTGAGCCAAGAAGCGATCGATCCAGCGATCATTCCCACCCAGATCTTCCATGATCAACAAGTGGTGTAGCTCATTCCAAGATTCTGCAAAGTGAACCTTCAGCCAATCGGCCTTGCGCCACAGCCCAACGGTCTCATACAAATGCAGAACCGACAGGTAGGCAAAGTAGGGAACACGCGCGACGGTTTCTAATACATAAAAACGTGGATAGGGGCGATCGCGATAGAGCACATTGATGACAAAAACCAAGATTCCAACAAGAAGTCGAATCATACATAACTCCTGGCAATGATTTGTAATGATTGAGTAGACTTACATCGAACTCAAGACGTATCAACCTAGCCGTCGAACATGCAAATGCAAGTTGCGGATAGACTCATCGAATGAACATGCCCTGATAAAACTACCAATCTTTCTACGGATGATAAGAACTCAGAACCGTTCTTGTCGCTGGCTTAAAACCGTTAGAGATGAGGTTTTGAGATGAAGACTGGAAGGAACTATCAGGAGGCTTTCAGGTCGTCTAGGTTGCGATCGATGCAGGACGGTGAATTTAGATTCCACCGTTATGGCGGTCACGGTGTCTACTCACTAGAGTCAACAAGAATGAGGTGGGCTGTTATTGCTTGCATGGTTTGATCCTACCGATTTCTATCAGATCTGTGTGATCAATCCATCGTTATATTCTTCTAACAATCTCTGAAAGATGTTGAGCAGACTAGCTTTTTTGCCATTGTTAAATGACTCTAAAAAAATAATAACCAGACCTAATATTTTCAGATATTTCTATTTGTTTCAGTGCGTCGTGTAAACACAACAAATAGTTATGAACTCTCATCTAGGGAGATACTAACTGCCAGAACTCACAGGCGATCGCTTCCTACCTCAAACCCCTGCGGACTAAACCCGATCGCGCCATTGACTGCCGTTCCATTCATGCTGCACGGCAATAGTATTCATGGGAAAAATGACACATTTCGCATCATGGTCAAGAAACCCCTGATGTAGTACCGGGAGACCGTAACGATTGACAAGCATTTCGACGTTGCTCTAGTCTCAGCTCCTTATGAGACGAGGGTTGAGCGACGTCGAAACCCGGCAATGAAGACGAGGGTTGAGCGGAGTCGAAACCCGGCAACTCATACTTGAGTCTACCTACTGAGCAGGTGCTTCTCGATCTGACGGCGGCAAAGACGGGATGAGCCCCTGCTGCACCGCCTGTTCTTGCAGCGATCGCGGCAGTAGATGCGCATCAACAGCCAGTCCATTCACCGATACCATCCAATTCACAACAGGGGGTGGGATAGGAATCTGCCACTGGGCATCCTCGGCAAGATGGAGGCGATCGCAAATTTGCTTGGATCGTCGATGGGTGGCGCTGGCACTAGCACCACAGGCTATGTACAACGCAGACGGGCTCAGATACCGGGGATGATCGGGATCCAACCAGCCGTTCACCTTCGCGATCGCATGAAGAATCCCGCAGGCCCAGACGTTCGTTTGTCCACGGATCACAAGATCATCCGCTTGGCAACAGAGGGCAGCGGCGATCGCCTTTCCCCAATCAGCTAGGCCCGGATCAAGAGACTCACGGCAGACGATCTCTAGCACGTGAGCGATCGCTGCGTAGGTATCCTGAACATGCTCGGGAATGGAACCGGGGAGAGGGTGGGATAGGGGAGTCTGGGAAGAGGGATGGGCATCGGGCATGGGGCAAGACTATCGGAGCAAAGGACGCGCAGATGGAGCATGGACTGACTGCACCCCACCAAACGGCCGAGGATTAGGAGACGACAACCGGGTCACGAGTATCCAGCCATCAACCTGCCCCAAAATCTGGGCATCGGTTGTGTCTAAGCGCTTGAAGGCTGTTGCATCTAGCAAGAAATAGGTGCCGGGCGATCGCTGCCATTGGCGTTCCAGTCGAGGCTGAGCAGCAGGAATGACCCGGCGATCGCTATAGAAATTGAGGGATGGTCGCCCGTGGTGAGAGGTGAAGATTTCAGCACCGGCAGGGAGCTGGCGAACCAGAGCTGCCACCGGCCGCACGGGGTAGTCTTCGGATAATTCCCAGATCCAATGGGGGGTAGACATGAATAGCAGCAGCGACACATAGGTACCCCAAACCAAAATGCTAATAAATTGGCGATCGCCTCGGTGGCAAAGAATCGCGCATAGGGTTGCGGTAAAGCCAAAGGAAAAGAGGGTGAGTTGTAAACCAGAATCGCCAGGGAGCATCCACGATCCAAAATAGAGCCCCCCGCCCCAACCCACGATCGCCATTAGGCCAAATCCGCCTACCCACCAGCGTGGTGCTTGAAGCGGCCGTTCTCCATCCGAAAGCAGGGAGGTTTGCTGCCAGAGCTGGCTCAGCGGTACCGCAATGGCGAGGGCGATCGCCGGATAGATGGGCACCACATACCAGGGCAGCTTGGTACTCATCACCGAAATCACCGCTAAATAACCGCCACACCACACCAACACCAGCTTGGCCCAACTCATCGCCCGACTGCGCCATGCCGTTTGCAACGCGATCGGGACAAACATCAGCCAGGGCCAGCAGTATTTCGCTATCTCCAGCAGGTAGTACCAGGGCGGCCCCTGATGATTTTCCACCGGCTCCCATACCCGGCTGAAGGACTGACCCAGCATATGAGTTTCTAGAAAATCAGCGCCGTAGTAGAGCCCCTGTGCGGCATACCAGGCCATCACCGGGGTAGCTCCAATGCCAATGCCGCCCCAAAGATACAGAGACCTCAGCAGTCGTGGCGAATCCCAGAATAGGAAACCGAGGGCGATCGCCCCCAGGAGCAGCGCCAGAATGCCCTTGGTGAGACCAATGAGACCAAACGTTAGGCCAATTCCCAAAGCCCAGCGTGGATCCCGACGCGATCGCAGCACGCACCACACCAGCAGCAAGAAAAAGCACAGCACAGCCCCATCCAGCATAGCTAGCCGGCCATGGCGGGCGATCGGCAGCATGGTCAAATAGACTAGCGCCCCCAACACCGCCGCCGATCGGCCCACAAAGATCTCTCGCCCCACAGCGTAGAGCGTTGGCACCGACACCGCCGTTAGCAAGGCGCAGGGGAGGCGGCTTGTCCATTCATTCACCCCACCGATGTGGTATGCCAAGGCGATGAGGTTATGGATCAGCGGCGGCTTATTGAAGTAGGGCTCCCCCCAAAGGGTAGGGTATAGCCATCGAAGATCAGCTGGATCGGATCGCCAAATTTCCCGCGCCACCTGGGCGATCGTTCCTTCATCCCAGTCGCGCAGGGGCAGCGTGCCCCCATTCCAGGTCAGCAGCACCATCGCGGCCAGCAGCAGCCCAGCCATGAGCAGTGGCTCAGACCAGCGCTCTAGACGCTGCATCCAAACATATCGATCATGAAGCACCTGCGGCATAGGAATGGATGCAATAACGGTTTAGCAATCTCTACTACATATAGCAGCAGACCTGCAGAGTTTGTTGGTTCTTTCCTTCGAATTCTATCGAGAATTCTATCGAGCGAATTCTACCGAGACGATACCAAAAGGCCTCAAGGGTTTCCTGAGGGACTACCTAAGATTTGTGTGGAAGTATGGCGGATTGTATGGACTTCTATGGTTGTGGCCATGACCAGGGAAATGATCAGGATTTAGGTGTTGAGTAGAGGTAGACCTCTACAGATGCCGTTGGCACTAGGGCAATGCCCTGGGCCAACATCCCTAAATCGTCCTATGCATGTAACTTCTTCAAAGCCATCTGGGCACAACCTTCGCCTTGATCCCCTGCGCCCCCTGCGTCAGTGGCTCAATCAATTGACCGTCCAGCGTCCTTGGCTGGCCCGCCTAATTTTGCGCCTGATTCCTGCCCAATGCCCCTTCGAGCGCGATATTCGCATTCTCGGTCGGGTTGTGGGTCACATTCCGCCGCTGTGTAAGCTCAACCCCATCTACGACGAGTTGGTCTACCTACGCTTTCGTGCCCTCTGTTACCTAGTTGACGACTGCGGAGAAGACCCCATCCGCTACGCCCGATAGTCGAGGGCCGGGCAGTTGAGCAGTTGATGGGCAACGGTGAGCAAATCGCTGTGAATATGGGTGGGCTCAAATTGCTCTAGGTAGCTGCGGCTGCGGATGCCACAGGTTACCGCTAGGGTAGTAATACCATGGGTTTGCCCGGCAATGATGTCGGCTTCCGTGTCGCCAATCATGTAGGTTCTGGTTGCCGAATAGCCCACCTGGAGGCTATGGGCGATCGCCTGCTGGAGCAGAGCAGCTTTGTGCTGGGCGTGGTTGTTGTAGGCTGCATCGCGATCGCCTGCCCCCCATACGGCTGCAAACAAGTGATTGAGGTGGTGCTGGTTGAGAATCTGCTTCACCTGATCCCGCTGCCGGAGGGTGACAAGCACCAGCCTTGCCCCGTGGGAATGGAGCAGATGCAGAGCCCAAATCACCCCAGGCTGGAGTCGATCCTGGGACAGAAGTGTATCTTGGTTCACAATCTGCTTGACGCGCTTGAGAAACCAAGACACTTGCGATGGCTCCAGTCCAGACCGCATAGCAATTTCAGTATCCGGCGTGCGGTCTTGCTTCATGCGCCAGAACTGATCTTGACTGAGAGCAGCAAGCTGTAACGGTTGCCCTAGAGACTGGTAGTGGCTTTGGGTATCTGCTAGTCCTAAGCAGTAGGTGTGGTAGTACCGTTCCGATACGTCCATGATCGGGCCATCGAAGTCACAAAACAATGTAACGCCAGATAACGCATCTGAATGCCGACCCCAAGGGTGAAACTCAGATCGACTGACTAGTTCAGCGTTTGTCATTCAGAAACCTGCCTACTGAGCATTAACATCCCAAAACGGAAATTTAACGTAACTTTTATTAACACTAGCAACGATTTTCATAAGTGGTCAACCTATAATGCACTGAGTTGGTTTAAAAAAACTTATACCTAGATTATCCCATAGACCCTTACACCGAGGGGATCGCTTACCCCTGTAAGGATTGAAAGAAGTCAAGGGGCGATCGCCTGTGGTCAAAATGAAGAGGGTGATTCATAATGTCCTACATTCCTGTACAGGTCTAAGATGATGACTCTCGCATCCGAGTCTTGCCTCATCTTGGAGGCACTTGTGGGATCAGGGTGCCGTCATGGACAAGGGCGAGAGCGAGTTGAAATCTACCATGGTTTGCGTTTATGGTTTGCTGCACCCGAGGACATTTCATGAGTCGGCTTGTATCGGTTAGTTCTCCACATCTGACGTTGTCTCCTCCGAAGCGTACGGTGGGATGGTTATACGTTTCTGTATCGACTTGTATCGTTTGTTGGGTCGGGCTATCGGCAAAGCCCAGTATGGCTCAGTCGCCGCCTAACCCAGTGCTGGATATTGGCATTGTGCAGCGCTTTGGGACAGAGGCAGAGCATGAGCTTATTCTGGAACCCCTCACGGGCGATCGCCTCACGGTGCAGTTCAAAACAGGGAATCAAGAGCAAACGCTAACCACGACTCGCCTGAAGGTAGAGGTGGTGATGCAGCCCTTGGATGAACCCTTCGTGGACGAACGGGTCGTCCTCAGCACCCACCGTAGCTTTGAAAGTGCCGAAGATAGTGCCAACCAGTGGCGATCGCGGGGCATTGAGGTGGAACTTGCCCAGCCGCGTCAGTGGCAGGTGTGGGCCAAGCGAGATGTCTACCACAGCCCGTTACTGCGGCGACTGCTACTCCAAAATCTGCAGGCCAACGGGGCCACGGTAGCATTTTTAGACTCCCAGGTGAAAACCCAGGTGCCGGCGGCGGCGTTCACCGCCGATGGTTTCCGCTATCACCGAGACGAGTTTGAGATCCAGTCGGCCAACAGCCGCATTCGCGTCAACTCCAACCTCGACAACACCAACCGGCTCTATGGCGGTGACATGCGCCTCCAGCCCAATGCCTACGGTACCTATACCCTCGTCAATGAAGTTCCCCTAGAAACCTACCTGCGCGGCGTGGTACCCCACGAAATTGGGCTCTCAGCTCCGCCCACCACCATCGAAGCCCAGGCGATCTTGGCCCGCACCTACGTACTGCGCAACCTGCGCCGCTTTGAAATTGACGACTATCAGCTCTGTGCCGATACCCAATGTCAGGTCTATTGGGGACTATCGGGGGCTGATCCCATCTCCGATCGCGCCATCACGGCCACTCAAGGGCTGGTGTTAACCTACCAGAATGAACTGGTCGATGCCCTCTATTCATCCACAACCGGGGGAATTACCGCGCCCTTTGAAGACGTGTGGAATGGCAGCGATCGCCCCTATCTGCAAGCTGTGATTGACTCCGTGCAGGGAAGCTGGGATCTGCCCAATAACCGGTTAGACAACGAAGCCAATTTCCGCCGATTTATCAGCCTAGAGCGGGGCTTCAACGAAGAAACGTGGGAGCTGTTCCGCTGGCGGGAAGAGCAGTCTCTAGCCCAGATTAGTAACGACATGCGGGAGTATCTGCGCAGCAAGCAGAATCCCCTAGCTAGCTTCACCCAAATTAAGAACCTGCAGGTTACGGAGCGATCGCCCGCGGGACGAGTCCAGCGCCTTTTGGTAGACACCGATCTGGGCTCCATTGAGCTAGAAAAGGATGAAATCTTGCGGGCTCTGTGGGGCCCCAACAGCACCCTGTTCTACCTTGATCCCATGTATGAACCCGCTGCCGCCAATACCCCCCCCGAGAATCGGCAGCTACGGGGCTATGCCTTTGTAGGCGGTGGCTTTGGCCATGGCGTGGGCATGAGTCAAACCGGGGCCTACAACCTCGGGCGGTTGGGCTGGAGCAGCGATCGCATCCTGGGCTTTTACTATCTCAACACCACGGTGCAGCCCTTAAGCGACCGGCTGGTGTTCTGGCGCGATCCGGCGGAGTCTTCGGTCAGCCAGCAGCCGACCGAAGCGATCGTTGGCGATTAGGGCAAGATGTCGTTCAACGTCGCTCCATGCTCAAACCGGATCAAAGAGG
>RECH01000094.1 GCA_007694125.1 Leptolyngbya sp. DLM2.Bin15 | reverse complement strand
AATGCAGGATAATAGGAAGGTTTGATTATCATGGGGACACTGACCGTGCCTTTCCCTAGGACAACGGCTGATCCAATTTGGATGAGTCACTGTTCCTAGGATGGCAGCATCCTGGATGTTGACGATCTCAGTCCAGCGCACCGGGCAGTCCTCCTTTCGTTTCACTTTGGCAACCGTTTCAACTCTAGCTATGCGAAGTCATTACTGCGGTCAACTCCGTCCTGAACATATCGGCGAAACAGTTACGCTCTACGGCTGGGTCGATCGCCGTCGAGATCATGGCGGGGTGATTTTTGTCGATTTGCGCGATCGCTCTGGCATCGCCCAAATTGTCAGCGACCCAGAACGGACACCCGCCTCCTACCCCATCGCCGAACAGGTGCGCAATGAATATGTGGTCAAGGTGACCGGACGCGTCACCCAACGGCCCGCCGAGTCCCTCAATCCCAAGCTCCCCAGCGGCAGCGTAGAAATCTATGCGGATGAGATCGAGGTGCTCAATGACGTCCGCAAGCCATTGCCATTTCAAGTATCGGTGGCGGAGCAAGACTCGGTGCGCGAAGAACTGCGCCTGAAATATCGCTATCTTGATCTCCGCCGCGATCGCATGGCCCGCAACCTCCGCCTGCGCCATGAGGTGATCAAGGCCATTCGCCGCTTTTTGGAAGATCAAGAAGCTTTTATTGAAGTCGAAACGCCTATCCTCACCCGCTCCACCCCTGAAGGCGCGAGGGATTATCTCGTACCCAGCCGGGTGAATCCGGGGGAATGGTTTGCCCTGCCCCAGTCGCCCCAGCTCTTCAAGCAAATCTTGATGGTGTCCGGGTTCGATCGCTACTACCAAATTGCCCGCTGCTTCCGCGATGAAGACCTCCGGGCCGATCGCCAACCAGAATTCACCCAGCTCGATATGGAAATGAGCTTCATGACCCAGGATGAAATTCTGGATCTCAATGAGGCCATGGTCTGCCATATTTTCAAAGCGGTGAAGGGCATCGACCTACCCCGGCCCTTCCCCCGCCTCACCTATGCGGATGCCATGGATCGCTATGGCTCCGACAAGCCCGATACCCGCTACGGCCTAGAGCTAGTGGAAGTATCCGACTTGGTGAAAGACTCGGGCTTCAAAGTGTTTTCAGGGGCGATCGCTGCTGGCGGCATGGTGAAGGTATTGCCGATTCCCGGCGGCAATGACGCCATTTCCAACGTCCGCATCAAGCCCGGTGGCGACCTGTTCAAGGAAGCCAACGAGGCAGGCGCGAAGGGGCTAGCCTACATCCGCGTGCGGGACGGCGGCGAGATTGACACCATCGGAGCCATCAAAGACAACCTCAGCGATGAGCAAAAGCAAGAGCTCCTGGCTAGAACCGGAGCCCAGCCGGGACACCTACTGCTGTTTGGGGCAGGGGATGCCGCGATGGTCAACAAAACCCTCGATCGCCTGCGCCAGGTGATTGCGCGGCAGATGAACCTCATTGATCCCGAGAAGCTCAACCTTCTCTGGGTGACCGACTTCCCCATGTTTGAGTGGAATGCTGACGAGAAGCGCCTAGAAGCCCTACACCATCCCTTCACCGCGCCCTTCCCCGAGGATGCCCACGACCTGAAAACGGCCCGAGCCCAAGCCTATGACATTGTGTTCAACGGCTTTGAAATCGGCGGCGGCAGCTTGCGGATCTATCATCCCGATCTACAGGCTAAGGTCTTTGAAACGATTGGTCTATCCGACGAGGAAGCCCGAGGGAAGTTTGGATTCTTGCTGGAAGCCTTCGAGTATGGCACCCCACCCCACGGCGGCATTGCCTATGGTCTCGATCGCTTAGTGATGCTCTTGGCGGGCGAAGAATCCATTCGAGATGCGATCGCCTTCCCCAAAACCCAGCAGGCCCGTTGCTTACTCACCGAAGCTCCATCTGGGGTAGACCTGAAGCAACTCAAAGAACTGCATGTAGCCTCCACCCATAAGCCCAAGCCCACGGCTGCAGGATAAGTACCCATCACATCACGATTCACATAACTAACAACTAAGAATGCGATCGCTCTGTATTATCAGGCGATCGCATTCTTTTTATGACACTTAAACAGGGAATGAATGCTGGTTTTTACCAGGGATATGAATGCTTTAGGGAGAACGCGGGCAACGTTCTAGTCAAGTGAGATTCAATCATTTCGCCCTAAGAACATACCTAACAGAACCTTTGAATGACGGGAATCTGTTGGCATCTTGCGTGAGGAGTAGACCATGATCTAGCTACCGCTTAGATCACCCTTGATCCGTGACGATCAAGACTTACTGAGCAGGAGCTTCTTCCTCAGCACCTTCTTCCATCTCTTCTTCCATGCCTTCTTCCTCAGCCTCAGGAGCTTCTTCTTCAATGGCGTCAGGAGCAGCTTCTTCGGTGGCGTCAGGAGCAGGCGCAGTCTCTTCAGGCGTTGCACAAGCGCCAACGGTGGCTGCTAGGGTTGCAATCAAGGCCAGAGACATCATCTTGAATTTCATGCGAGCGTCCTCCCGATATGTAATCGGCTAGTTAAGGTTTGGTTAAATCGTATTAAACAATACAACAGATTATGTCAAATGACTATCCATCCATCGATAGGTATTCCAAATGGGTCTAGGTGATCATGCATAGATTTTCTGTGCTCCACAAGTCCGAATGGTATCCACGACCAATCCTTCGTCATGCATTGACGGCTGTTGCTTAGGCGGGGCAGTCGTTGATCTGTCCAAGTGAGCAAGCGACACCGTCAAGCAGACCAGACCAAGGCTGGGCTCAAGGTTGAGGATTTCAGAGGTTTTCTAAGGAGGATAACAAGCCAAAGCTAGCTTCTATGGAATGCAACAGGTGACCACAGGTGAACCAGGTGAAATGAGATAGCTGTACTGAGCAGGCTAGATCTTTAAGATACTTTTAAACCAACTATAACCAATATGCAAGTAGATAGGCAACCGATCATCACCCAGGATAAGTACAGTGTTTTAATTAATACAGCCATGACTGCGTATTGGATAACACCAGTCTGCTATCTCCTTGCCGCCTGAGACCGTGACCAGCCGAGGTAGGATAAAAGCCATGCCCAAGGCAATATTGTCTAGAGAAAGCAGTTTATAAACATCACGACAGATACGCTCCAGATAAGTTATAAAGCTATCCCGTATCGTTTTAACCTAGATACCTAGATCCTGCGCTACACTGGACGCCACGATAGACATCCAGGTATCAGCGATCACCTATGACCCCACTCACCCCATGGATCTACTTTGCTGGGCCCCTATTCACCGCCGCCGAGATCGACTTCAATGCAGCGATCGCCACGGGTTTGCGGGCAGCGGGCTACTCTGTCTACCTGCCCCAAGAGGAATGTGCGGGCATCACCGATCCCCAGGAGCTCTTCAAGCGTTGCGTCCATGGCATTGATGGCGCAGCGCTGATGCTGGTGATCTTGGATGGTACGGATGCCGATTCAGGCAGTTGCTTTGAGCTGGGCTATGCCTACGCTAAAGGGATTCCGGTGGTTGGTGTGCGCACGGACTTTCGCGGCAGTGGAGAACATCTGGGGCTCAACCTCATGCTCACCCACAGTTGCGATCGCCTGCTGTTGACCAGCCTGCAGCCCCAGCCCGCCAATCCTCGCATCCGCTATCGTGGGCCCAACGACCCCATTCTGCCACTCCTGCTCGATCTGCTCAGTGGCTATTCTGATCTAACTTGAGTTCAAGTGATGGGCGAGGCGGTGCGTTACGGCTGCGCCTAACAGCACTCTACGTGAGCAAAGAATTCTATGGATAGGTGGTCATCAATGCGTTACAAGCCGGTGCGTTACGGCTGCGCCTAACAGCACGCTACAGCTGATCTAGGTTTTAGGATCGCGATCGCCCAGCCCCAGCCCATCCAACCCTCATGTCATCCGCAATTGAACGGTTTTCTAGCGTCCCACAACACGCTAGATTCGGTAGGATGCTGGGGAAGACCGAGGTTCGTGATGACCAATCCTGTCTGTATGCCGATGGCGATCGCCGCCTTGCCAACCGTTGCCGAACCCGTCGCCCAGTATGGCGCAGCTTCCCGCTGGATTGAAGTCCTCGTAGACTGTCCGGGCGCACCGGGGCTCTATACCTACGCCGTGCCCACGGAGCTATGCATCAAACCCGGAGATATCCTCAGTGTGCCCTTTGGCGCGCAGCAGATGGGGGCGATCGCCCTACGCTGGGTAGAGCAATTGCCAGAGGGTTTGGATCCAACGGCGGTGCGGCCGGTCGATGACGTGATCAGCGCGGCCTTCTTCCCGCCGGGCTACTGGATTTTGCTGCAGCAGGTGGCAGACTATTACCAAACGCCCTTGATGCAAGCAGTGCGCGTGGCCTTGCCGCCGGGTATTTTGGGGCGATCGCAGCGGCGCATTCGTCTCAAGCCCGATGCCATTCCACCGGGCGCTACGGAATTTCTCTCCCCGCCTGCCCAGCAGGTGCTGCAGGTGCTGCAAAAAACCGGCGACTATACCTGGACGTACCTCCAGCGCCAAGGACGCGGGGCCCGGCGCGGCATTCAAGAGCTGCTGAGATGCGGCTGGGCTGAAAGTTATCTAGAGGCTCCGGCTCCAGTTCGCCCCAAGCGCCAGCAGGCGGTGGTGTTGGTCAACGATATGGGGGATGCCAACCTCAGCGATCGCCAGCGGGAAATTATCGAGATTCTTAAACGACGGGGCGGTGATCTATGGCTGCAAGAACTTCTGCAGATCTGCCATGTGAGTTCCTCGGTGGTGAAAACCCTAGAGCGTAAGGGCTATGTGGTTATTCAGTCGCGGGAGGTGTTGCGCACCGTATCGGGCCAGGCCCAGCCCGACCAACCCAAACAGCTCACGGCAGCGCAGCAGGCCGCTCTGACGGCGATCGCCCAAAGCCAAGGCAGCCAACAGTGGCTGCTGCACGGCGTCACCGGCTCAGGCAAAACGGAGGTGTACCTACAGGCGATCGCTCCCGTGTTGGCCAAGGGACAGTCGGCCCTAGTTTTGGTGCCGGAAATTGGCCTGACTCCCCAGCTCACCGATCGCTTTCAGGCGCGGTTTGGCGAAAAAGTGCGGGTCTACCACAGTGCCCTCTCCGATGGCGAACGCTACGACACCTGGCGGCAGATGCTGCGGGGTGATGCCCAGGTGATTGTCGGAACCCGATCGGCGATCTTTGCTCCCCTGCCCAACCTCGGCTTAATTGTCCTGGATGAAGAGCACGACGGTAGCTTTAAGCAAGACCAACCTGCGCCCTGCTACCATGCCCGCACCGTTGCCCAATGGCGATCGCACCTAGTGAACTGTCCTCTGATTCTCGGTTCCGCCACTCCTGCCCTCGATAGCTGGGTGGCGGCTCAGCCTAGCTTATCTGACTCACTGCCCGCCCCCATGCAGTATCTGTCCTTACCCGATCGCATTCAGTCGCGCCCCATGCCGCCGATCCAAGTGGTAGACATGCGCCAAGAATTCGGCAGCGGCAATCGCTCAATCTTTAGCCGCCCTCTACAGCTAGCCCTAGAAGAATTACAGACCACCCAACAGCAAGGACTCTTATTTATCCATCGCCGTGGCCACAGCACCTTCGTTTCCTGCCGCGCCTGCGGCTACGTGATGGAATGCCCTCACTGTGATGTATCCCTAGCCTATCACCACACCCACGCCGATGCCCAAGCTAGCCTACGCTGCCACTACTGCGGCTATGGGCGATCGCTGCCTGAGGTTTGTCCATCCTGCACCTCGCCCTACTTCAAACAGTTTGGCAGCGGCACCCAGCGGGTGATGCAAGAGCTACACCATCGCTTTCCCAATCTGCGCAGCCTGCGGTTTGACAGCGATACCACCCGTGCCAAAGATGCCCATCGTACCTTACTGACCCAATTTGCCCGAGGTGAAGCGGATGTGTTAGTCGGCACCCAGATGCTCACCAAGGGCATTGATCTACCCCAAGTTACCCTGGTGGGCATCGTAGCTGCAGACGGTGTGCTTAATCTTGCCGACTATCGCGCCAGTGAACGGGCCTTCCAAACCCTCACCCAGGTCGCCGGACGGGCCGGGCGGGGCGATCAACCGGGCCGGGTGATTCTACAAACCTATAGCCCAGAACATCCCGTCATCCAAGCCGTACAGCAACAGCAGTATGCTTCCTTTATCCAAGAAGAACTCGACCAGCGCGCCGCGTTGAACTATCCACCGGCAGGACGGCTGATCTTACTGCGTCTCAGTAGCTTAGATGCGGTCGCCGTGCAGCAAGCCTCCATGGATCTGGCCCAGATCATCCAAGCCCAAACCACCGAGGATTGGTATTTGCTAGGGCCAGCGCCCGCATCGGTCACCCGAGTAGCCCAGCGCTATCGTTGGCAGATCTTACTCAAGGGCCCCAGCCAAGCGATCGCACCTGATTTACAAGGATTGCGATCGCACCTCTCCCCCGTCGTCAGCCTCACCATTGATGTAGATCCGTTGACGATTCTGTAGTTTTCCGATCTAGCATCCGAGGCTTAGCATGAAATCAAGTCTTATCTAAGCGATCGCCCTCCACCAAAACATCCTGCAACAGCGGCGAGAGCTTTTCATTCAGTCGCCCCGAGCGAATCAAATCAGCATAGGTATCGGCCTCAATAGCCAGCAAATCTTCCCGCAGTTCCTCCAAGGCCAGTTCCTTAAACTCCGGATGTTTGGTTTGTAAGGTATGAATCTCTTCCTTGAGGGTAGACAACTGTCCTTCCACCAGTACAGCCTGGTATTGGCAAAACTCTGGATCCAGTTCCTGGCGATCGCCCAATTTGGATAGATATCCTAGCACCCGCGTTAGGGCCATGCGGCGAGCGATCGCTTCCCGATAGGTTTTCCGAAAAGCCTGATCATCCAGCATATTCAACCCCTTGAGCAACGGTTGGGTCGTCAACCCCTGCACCAAAAGGGTAAATAACATCACACCGAAGACAGTCGCAATCACCACTTCTCGCTCCGGCAAACTTTCGGGAATACTCAGCGCTAGGGCAATCGACACCGATCCCCGCAGACCGCCCCACCATAGTACCGTTTGGTCGCGCCAAGATATATCAGACTTAGCTAGAGTATTGCTCACCAAGCCTAATCCATAAATACCCACAGCACGGGTGAGCAGCAGGGCCGCGATCGCCACCGCAATGGGCAACCAATTTTCGCCTAGGCTGGCAAAACGAACTTGGTCACCAATCAGCAAGAAGATAATTGAGTTGACAAAGAAGGCGATAAAATCCCAGAATTCCGACACAATCAGACGCGTGCGGGGATTCATGCCAATGCGCGATCCAAAATTCCCCAGTACCAGTCCCACCGTGACCACAGAAATAACGCCGGAACCACCCAAGGCTTCAGCGATAGAATAGGTACCGTAGGCGGCCACCAACGTCAACGATTGTTCCACCAAGGGCAGATCGAAGCGCTGGGTTAGGTAAGAAATTCCAAACCCAATCAGGCTGCCAACGCCCACGCCGACGCCAATGAAGGTAAAAAACTGAGCGATCGCCACCGGTACAACAAACTCATCCTGGGTGCCGAGGGCCAGTCCTGACAAGAGGGCGAAGGCCACCACCGCCACCCCGTCATTGAATAAGCTTTCCCCTTCCATCAACACCGTCAGACGTTTACCGACCCCCAATTCTCGAAACAGGGCCACCACCGACACCGGATCGGTCGCCGATAAACTAGCGCCGATCAACAGGGCGATCGCGACGGGAATGCCGGCAAAGTGTGCCAAGCCGAGTCCAATGCCAACGACGGAGATCATCACTCCCACGACAGCATAGAGACAGATTGGCACCAGATCCTTGCGCAGATACGACCAATTCAAATTCCAGCCAGCTTCAAACAGCAGCGGCGGCAAGAAAATCAGCAGGATGAGCTCCGGTGAGAGGTTGACCAAGCGCACATCTACCAAAGCCAGCCCTAACCCGACAATCACCAGCAGCAGCGTATAGGGAGTTTGGCGAAACCAGGGCAACACCCGCGATAGGGTAGCAACACTGAGGGATACAGACAGAACCAGCAAAAACTGTTCAAGGTTTTGGCCAATGGTATCTTCTGCAAGTAGATTGGCAAGGAGTGGAACGACATCCATAGGGTTTCAGTCTAAAAAAATATGCGTCAGGTAGGCACATCCTACCCTTGCGATCGCCCTCAGCGCATCTATCTAAGGGCGATCGCCTTCCCCCACTGGACGGTCAGATGGCACAGCCGGGTTTCGACGTCGCTCAACCCTCTTCTTATAGCTGAGCTAGGTTGTTGGGTTTCGACGTCGTTCAACCTTGGATGACCCTCTCCTCTTGACTGAGCAGAACTAGCTTGCCTAGGATTCATGCCATAAACGCTGGAGCTG
>RECH01000279.1 GCA_007694125.1 Leptolyngbya sp. DLM2.Bin15 | reverse complement strand
AGAGATTAGCCTTTTCCAAATTGACCCCACTCAGATTGGAGCCTCGTAGATCAACCTCTTGTAGATCACACTCAACACAAGCACGGGTAGCAATGAGCTGGTCAAGATCCGCAGCCTGAAAGGCGTAAGCTGGTGCCCCCCACATGAATACAGCCATCAACAGGGCAGTTAAAAGGCATCTGAGTTTCATTACCATGTCTCCTCGGGTTTCTCGCTAAAAGTAGGGTGACGCTGCATCTACCGTTTGAGGCACATCCTGATTGCATCGCCACATACCAGGGATCTAAACGCGCATCCAAGATGGACTGACTTCACATCAAGTCGATCTGGCGATAGAGACCACAAATTACTAAAGAGATACAGCAGGGGCGTCTCTCATTTCGGACAAGTCGGACAAGATGGTCAGCGAATTGGTAGATACTGGTCAACCCGGCGTAGATCCATCAGGATAGAACAGGGAGCGCCCCTTGTTTTTAACCTATCTCGCCTGCGATCGCTATGCCTGGCCCATCTCTTCATTGGCAACGACAGCCTGCCTCTAGTGTGCCCGATTGGTTTCTGAAAACCGTCCAAGACTATGTAAGCAGTTCTGGGCAGTTTGCCGCTCAGCTGCTATGGCAGCGAGGCATTCGCACCCCAGAGGCCCTAACGGGATTCCTCAATCCTGACCACTATCAACCCACCAGCCCCTCAGCCTTTGGGGTTGAAATGGACTGGGCGATCGCTCGTATCCAGCAGGCCTGCGATCGCCAAGAGCGGGTGGCTATTTGGGGTGATTTTGATGCCGATGGGGTGACGGCTACCTCGGTGCTGTGGGAAGGACTGGGCGACTTTTTTCCGGCACCGGAGCAACTGCGCTACGTCATTCCCAATCGCCTGAAAGAATCCCACGGTCTCACCTGCATGGGTCTCGATGAGCTGGCTGCGCAAGGGGTGACCTTGGTGATCACCTGCGACACCGGCAGCACCAACCTAGCGGAACTGGATCATGCTCAAACCCTCGGCGTTGACGTGATTGTCACCGATCACCACACCCTGCCCGAGACCCGTCCTGCCGTTGTCGCCTTGGTGAATCCCCGCAGTTTGCCCCACGACCATCCTCTGGCCCACCTCTCCGGCGTGGCCGTGGCCTACAAACTGGTGGAAGCCCTTTACCAAGCCAGCCCCAAGATTGCCAGCCGTTCCCTAGAATCCCTGCTGGATCTCGTTGCCATTGGTCTCATTGCCGACTTGGTGCAGCTTAGCGGCGACTGTCGCTATTTGGCGCAGCGTGGCATTCAGCGGCTGCAGTTGCAGAGCAGCAAAACACCCACACGACCGGGCGTTGCCCGGCTGCTAGAACTCTGTAAGCGATCGGGCGATCGCCCCACGGATATTTCCTATGGTCTGGGGCCGCGCATTAATGCCATCAGTCGCGTGCAGGGAGATGCCCGCTTTTGTGTGGAGTTACTTACCAGTGGCGATCGCGATCGCTGTCGGCAGTTGGCCGAACAAACGGAGTTGGCCAATGCTCGCCGCAAGTCGCTGCAGAAAGATGTCGTGCGAGATGTACGTCTGCGCCTAGCGCAGGTGGACTTATCGACGACCTATGTGATTGTGCTAGACGATCCGCAGTGGTCGGTAGGCGTCTTGGGCCTCGTAGCCGGCCAAATTGCCCGCGAGTATGGCCGCCCCACCATCCTGCTGAACAGCGAGGTGACAACGGAACACCCCATGGCCCGAGGCTCTGCCCGATCGCTGCACCAAATTGATCTCTACGATCTGATGCAGGGGCAGCAGCATTTACTCCATCGCTTTGGCGGTCATCCCTTTGCGGCGGGGCTCAGTCTACCCGTGGAGCATCTGCCCCTGTTTGCCGAGGCCATCAATCGAGACTATCGCCAGCGCTACGGCTCCATCGAACCTGTGGTCACCCTGGATGCAGACTTGACGGTGACCGTGGCCCAGCTTGGCCCAGATCTATTTCGGGAACTGAAACTGCTAGAACCCTGTGGCATCGGCAATCCAGCACCGTTGCTGCTAATCCAAAACTGCTGGTTTGAGAAAGTGTCGAACCAGAATATTAAAGACTGGCGCGGTCGCAAGGTACAGTACATCAAAACTCAGTTTGAGCTATGGGATGACTCGGTGCCCCAAGGGTTTCCAGGGGTATGGTGGGAGCATTATCGAGACGAGGTGCCCCGCGATCGCTGCGATGCTCTGGTGGAACTCGACTTTAATGCCTACCACAAACACTATGAGGTGCGGCTAGTAGCCGTGCGCTCCCAGGGAAAGGCCATGGCCACCACCCCGCCCAAGGACTGGATTCTCGACTGGCGGGGGCGATCGCTCCAAGATATCCCTACCGATCCAACCTACCTAGTGGTCGAGCATTGTCCTACCACCTGGAATGACCTCTATGCTTGGTTTCGCCGCGCCCATCACCAAGGTTGTGCCCTGGCGATCGCCTACCCCCAGCCCTCGACCCAGTCGCCAAGACTCCTCTGGCAAGAGCTGGTGGGCATTGCCAAATATCTGAGCCGCACCCAGCAACCCGTCAGCCGTCAACGGCTGCTGCACAAACTAGGCATCCGCGATCGCTCCCTCCAGGTTGGCATCCAGGCCCTGCAAACCCTAGGCTTCACCGTCACATCGTCACCCGAGGGCCTACAGATGGGCTACGAAGCAGCGATCGCCGAGGAGGAAGCGGAGAGAGCGATCGCCCTATTCCTGGCCGCCCTGCAAGAAGAGCAGTTCCGGCAGCGCTACTTTTACCAAATTCCCATCGACACCATTCGTTCCCTGGCTCAGCAAGCCCTGATGGCTGATGCCTGATTTTTGATGTTTAACGAGCTGTGGGTCATTGCAGGCGATCACCCAGCCCATGTCAGGGTTTGTAAACTTATTGGGCATGACATCCAGATCTAGGCTTCATTCTGTAAAAATGAATACAGAAATAATCTTAGTCTCTCCCAATTGAGGAAGAAGCAAGGATTTTGATCAGACGCTAGGCAAGATGGAGAACACGATGTCCTTGAGCACCACAAATTCACCCGATACCTCGGTTCAAGAGGCGGCGATCGCCTTGCAGCATCCGGTTTGCCATATCACCTATAACCGTGACACGTGGGTGCAGTTGTTTCACCCGCCCAGTGAGTATGGGGCAGAGGAAGCTAAGCTGCTCTGTCAATCCTCGCAAACGGCATGGGTTGCCTGGGTACCCAATCACGGCGAGATCCTGTTGGATAGAAGCCATTTCTATTGCTAGGTATGGCATGAATCTGGATTGATCTGGTGTCTGAGGTTGACCATCCATGGTCGCGATACATCTGCCAGGGAGCGGCCAGCCTTGGATACACCACAGTAACCACTTGTTGAGCAAAGCAGTAGGGCCATGGAGTCAAGTATTGACTGGGATGAAATGTTTGAATATCTGCCAGGCATGGTGGTAGAACTGAAGGAGCGTCCTGGCGTTACCTATGAAATCGATTGCTATGAAGCCATGCTGGTGCCGCCCGTGTGGTTGGTGGGCGATCCACGACCGCGCTATCCCCACGAGCTGACGATCCTTTCCCGTCAAGCTATCCAAACCTGTGACTTGGAGTTACACGCTTCCCTGGCATAACGTTTCCCTCCATGGGGTCGATGACGTTATTGCTCCGTGGGAGAACGTAACGATGGGCAAGCCTTGAGCGACGTCGAAATGCTCAAATCCTTATGAGACGAGGGTTGAGCGACGTCGAAACCTGACAACTTAGATATCTAGATATCGTTCCTACGCTGAGCGTGGGAACACTCCAAGCGGCGCTCCTGCGCCCAGACCTAGCTGCAGGAGCAACCAAGACAGGTGTCAACGCGGGAGCGCTGGCACCATAAGAGGAAGACTGTTGAGGCTGAGCGAGTTTAGCTATTCCTCCTCATCCTCTGCTGCATTGCGTCGCGCTTCATCTTCCATGGCTTGAATCGCCAGCAGCAATTCTTCTTCTTGCAGTTCAAACTCCTCTTCCTCAAGATCACCCATATCAAACCGCAACTGCAGTTCTAACAGTTGCTTTTTCAAGTTTTCGGTATCGTCGAGCTGGGTGTCTGCCTGTTCTAGAATTTTCTCGCCAATCCAGGACAGGCCCTTCAGGGGAGCCGTGATGGGAGATATGAGCAGATCAAAAAACATGGTACATGCCTCGCAGCAATGAGGGGGACGTTAATTCAACGTATCAAGCTGAGCAAAGTTAAAGGGCGCAGTGAAGTTGTTGTAGCGAATGCGCAACCGATCGTCAAAGGTTTGATCCAGCTCTTCCACGCGATCGCCAAAGGCTGGTTCTTCATCCCAAGGAATTAAATAGGCGGCATTGTAGATCATGGTATCGGTGAGCGGATCGTTTTCAACCACCTCAGCCGCTAGGGGATTGAGCGCATCCTGGAAGGTTTTGATCACCGCCTGTTTGCGATCGCCCATGGCTTCATCAATCGCCTGACCAATTTGGATCACCTGATCCATGCTCAGCGACTTACCCATGAGGCGATCGCGCTCTGCCCGTAGATCCTCATGCTCAGCCATCAGCGATTCTAGCTCCGTGGCCGTTTCCCAATAGACCTTGATGCCCACCTCCCGCTGCCCGTCTAGCCGTTCTAGCAGCGTCTTCAGGCCAGCGGCATGGGGAATAATTAACTGAGCTTCCACCGCCGTCCAGTCTTCAATAATCAAACCGAAGCGGAGGGGCAACAAGGTGCGATAGCCACTTTCCATGGCTTGTTCCAGCACCCGCTCATGGCCTAAGAGATTGCGGCGGCTGGCCAGATAGCGCTCTTGCTGGGCTTCCGAATATAAGAACGTAAAGGAATCAATGCGATGCGTATGAACCGGTTGTTGATCCAGCCCAACCAGCTCTAGGTTGCGCGGGCCAGGATATGGAAAGATGCCATATAAATAAAGACC
Source organism: Leptolyngbya sp. DLM2.Bin15 (assembly GCA_007694125.1). Taxonomy (GTDB): domain Bacteria; phylum Cyanobacteriota; class Cyanobacteriia; order RECH01; family RECH01; genus RECH01. Next base: position 3,503 of record RECH01000279.1, on the reverse strand, counting down.
GTATCCCATAACAATAAGCCTGATGATAAGTGCCGTGTCTCTACCCTTTCCAGTCGAGTCTAGGGTATTTCCGTGCAGTCTGCCGGATTTTTCACCAGGCTTAAGAATCTTTGGCCGGCCCCAAGCTGGCTTGCTCTCGAAGGGTTGGAGCAGGCAAATTGGAGAGGGGACGGGAGGTCAGCACTAGGCGCAGTTTGGCTTGGATCAGGTTTAGGTCAGCCAGACCTAGGTTCACATCCCCTTCCACGACGACACCGGTATGGAGCAGGCGATCGAGGAGTTCTAGGATCGATGGATTGGCCGACGACTCGCCGGGATAGTAGCTATTATCCTTGGGCAACAGGGTGCCAAATTCGCCTAGATCAAGGTTGAGGTCGGCAGGGTCTACGTCAAAGAAATCACACAGCTTCAGCACCTGCTCTTCCAGTTGGCGGATGCTGTCGGCGGCCCGCTCTAGGTCGCGATCGCTCAATTCTCCAGCCTCCATGCGGCGGATCACCTGAGCTTCCATGAGCTGACGCACCAGCTCAATGACCGTTAGCAAGAGCGGAGCCAGCCCGGCATCCGATGAACTGCCCGATGAGAAGGACGGCTTGATGAGGAGTTCCTCAGGGGCAGGTTGAAACGGTAGATCTGAGGAAGTCATGAACGCATGTTAGGTCTGACGGGATTGCTCGGTCTGACGGGATTGCTTGGCCTGACGAGTAAAGTCTTGTTGATACTTTAGAAAGGCTGTATGCCATTCTCGAAAGCGACGTTCACCATCACGCACCAGCATTTGACGATAGTGCTCAGAATCAAGATAGGGTTTAGTTTGGCTCATGATTGGGCTCCTACTCTAGGATAACGATTTTGGCATGAGAGTTGTATGTGCCAACGCGATCGCCTATGAGTTGCCGAGCGATCGCATCCAAGTGGTTAGATCCTACCCTGTCCATTCAACGCTAAACGATTATATCGAGGATGCCTACCCCCTTGGTCAAAATGGGGGCAAAATCCGGGGACAACCTAAGGCATGTACTATGGCGCTAGCGATCGATGCTAACGATCGATTCATTAGCGATCGACCCATTAACGATCGATCCATTGGTGAATGCGCCACTGGCGATGCTGCTCATGGGAGCGCTGGGCTCCTTGAGCGGCTTGAATGCGGCCGCGATCGAGGGCAACCCAGGATAGGCGGCTGAGCGTTGAACTAGCGCGAAAACTGGGAATAGCGCGGCAGGTAGCAATCTGCCGCATCGACTTAACAGTAATCAACGACCGATCCTCCGAGTCTAGTAGGACAGCTAGATGAAATAGGGAGCTGATGGGGTTAGCACTGGGCGGCTGGCGATTCTGATAGTACTTCTGACAGCGATCGCGCCTAGGTCTAGTCTATCTGAACATCAGACGTAACTGGAGCCGCCTTGAGGGACTTTAACTCATTCTCCAAGCCCTCCAGCCGCGCCTGCAGCTCTTGGTTGGTTTCCATGAGCTGACGGGCCTGCCCACTCAGGAAAGGATCGCTTTCCCACCAGTTGATGCCAATCTCACGGGCTTTATCGACGGACGAAATCAGCAGGCGAATCCGAATGCTCAGGAGCTCAGTTGATCCAACGGAGACGGAGATATCGCCTGCAATCACGATGCCCTTGTCCAACACCCGCTCTAAAACATCCGCTAAGGTTGATCCCTGAGTTGAGGTGGTAATCGTGCGCTGGGAGTTGGTAGTGCGTGCGGGGGTAGCGTTCATGGGGGGTCACGGGTGAGACATTAAGACAAGTCAGTCAGGGGCAGTCTATCACGGGATAGATCGCTGAGGCGGTAGATCGACGTAGCATCGCCGGTGCTCTGCTTGGCAAGAAAGCCCTTCGCTAGGAGCGATCGCAACGCATTCACCGACTGGACGCGATTGATACCCAAGGCCGCCTCCACGTCCGACGGACGGGCCGCTTCTACCTCTTGGAAATAGGCATAGACATCGGCAACAAAGGGTGTTGGATCCGCGATCGCTTCTAGATCAACGGGTTCCTCGACCGCTGGGTCGGCGGGGCGATCGTCTAGGCTTGGAGACTTTGGGGGCAGGGGGTTCTCCGGCTGCGCCAGATCCTCTGCAATGGGCTGTTCTCCCAACTCCTCAACCACGGGGGTAGCGGGGGTGGGCAGGGCAGACGATACGGGCTCATCCAAGACAGTATCTGGCTGGGCGTCGGCCTCAAACGGGTCGGCGATCGCGCTCAATGGGGCAATCACGTCAGATTCAGAGCGATCGCTGCCTGGAGCTCCAACCGGTATGGTGATCGTGGTATCGCCACAGATCAGGCTATTAAACACCTCCCATAGCGCCTGGGTGGCATCTGCTAGGGAACCATCCGTGCGCGACAGCAGCATGTCTTGACAGATATCGCGGAATTCTTCGCTGGTTGTAACAACCTCGATCTCATGCTCAAAGCAAACTTTGGCAATCATCAAGCAAGGACGTAGTCCTGAAGAATTCACGGCTCCGGTGTTCGCGCGGAAGGCCCGCACCAGTTTGACAATCAACGAAGCACTCAAGCGATCGATGCCGGTTTTATGGACAACAATTTCTTGCTGAGTGAGCTCATCGGGTTCGGGGATGTTGATGGTGATCATCCGATCCAAAAGAGCATCCTGGGTGTCATGGACGCCGCAATATTCCTCAGGGTTGGAGGTAAAGATGGCGCGGAAGTTGGGATCGACCCGAATATATTCCGTGCGGTTGCCGTTGGGCGGCAGCACCAAGAGCTTTTCTTCCAACGCCGACAGGAGAACGTTGTTCACCTCCGGGCGCGATCGGTTGAATTCGTCATACACCAGGGTGAAGCCTTCACGGCAGGCCAGGGTGAGACGCGAATCAACCCAGTTGTGGCGCAGTTCGTCTTCCATCTTGACGACACTGTGGATAAAGTTATCCACCACTTTTTTGCGGGTATAGCCGAGTTGGTTGCCAATCAGGTCAGAGGTTTTAAACTCATCATCCCCAAACAGCAGCATGATCGGACGGCTGATCAAATCTGCCAGGTGTAGGGCAAGGGTGGTTTTACCGGTGCCGGCAGGGCCCCGTAGATGCACCGGATAGCCAGATTGTAGGTAGCGTAAGGCGCGGGTTGCGACACGCTCAATGGATGGGGTAGAAACAAACCGCCGGGGCCGGGCTTGGAGAACAGTGGTCACAGGCTAGCTTCCTCTTGTACTAAATAGACGCGATCGCGCTGGGTGACAACGCCTTCTCGAATTAAAAGGCGAAGCGCATCGACAGCCTGAAAGCGATTAATGCTGAGCTCTTCTTCAATTTCCGGTAGCCGTGCGCCTTGCCGCTGGCGGATCAGCGCATAAATGCTGCTGGCCAAGTCCTTGGGGCTGGGTGCATCAGGAACGCTGGGAGGCGCAGGCTCTGCCACTGTTTCATCAAAGGGAGAAGCCTGAACCGGTGGCGCATAGACCACAGGTGGTGCGGCCGGTGCTGGAGGAGCCTGCATGACTGGCGGCGGGCTGGGTGC
>RECH01000202.1 GCA_007694125.1 Leptolyngbya sp. DLM2.Bin15 | reverse complement strand
AGGAAGCCGTTGATCGAAACACCTGGCGAATCGGCAGGAATAAAGATCGGCGCTGCAACGATGTCAGGAATACGAACATCCTGTGTAGCCGTGTAGGCAACACCTTCGCTAGAAAGTGAACCTGAGAAGACATGAACACCGTAAGCAACTTCTTCTAGCTGTGCTGCTGCTGCAACTGAAACTGTGCTTGTGCGAGTGCCATCAAGAGTAAGAGTTGTGTTGCCAACTACGTTGATACCGTACTTGAAGTTTTGGCTTGCAGGTAGAGGTGCCGGAGCAGCAGCGATGGTAACCGAGCTACCTGCTGCCGAAAGAATGCGCACAGGTACGTTGCTGCTGAGGGTTGTTGCAGAAATGGTGTGATCACCTTCAGCAAACTCCAGCACAACCAAACCAACCGAAGCTGTGGTGCTAATTGCAGCCGTGTCGTTAGCAGGGGTTGCAGTGCTGGGCAGAATGTCGCCAGTAACTAAGATGCGCAAGACGCCATCGTTGTTGACATCAGCCAAGCTGCTGACGAACGCGCCCAATTCTGCCGGCGTACCACCTTCAAAGGTACCGTCGGGCTCACCCGCAACCGGAGTCATGGTTGGTGCGGCGGTTGGCTCAACCGTGGGGCTTGCAGTCGGTTCGGCTGTGGGTGCCACAGTCGGTGCAATGGTCGGAGCAACTGTGGGTGACGAATCACCGCAAGCAGCTGCAAACGTTACAAGAGCAGCAGCAATGGATAGCTGCATCAAATTACGTAATTTCATAATGCCTTCTAGATCCTCACACTGTAAGACAGGCTAGAGATACCATACACACAAATCAATGCGCTTGGGTATTCTCTCTCAACTTACTCGTAACTAAGCCTACACGACTGAGAACAAGTCCACAAGTGGTGTAGAGTTTTAAGTTCAGTTGTGTGCACAACTGCACCCTACATGAACTCAAGAACAGCCTCCCTCCGCCAAAATCTTTCAAAGTTAGTTTCTTCTTAGGATTTTATGGAGCTGTCCCATACACCACCGATAGTAGCGCATAGTTTGCGCCTGTAGGTCTGCCCCGATGCACTAAAGTCAAAATTTTTTCTCCCGCCAGTCGTTAGCATTGCACCACAGACTTTTGTCGGGAGCCTGGCACACTGGATTTTAGCGACCTTAGTCCAAGTCCAATCATCGTCGTGTCGGCCAACCAGCAGTATGGTTTCTTCCGCTGTAATGAAACATCTACTGGGTACGTCTCTATCTTCAAGAAGTTTGCAGCTCTTGGCTTTTCTCTGCACATTACCTCCTCAGCGCATGACTGTGCTCAGGAGTGGCTGTCTCCCTTGCTATTGATCCATTAGTAAACCTTGCGCATTGGCTATCAGTCGCTACCATATATATGGTGTGATCAGTGATTCCTGTGAAAAGAAAAGCACTTTATCTAGGCCTTGGCCTGAGTCTCTTCCTTGCCGCCTGTGGTGAAGAGCAACAGCCGCCCACAGTCTTGCCAACACTGGGTCCTCCCATTATTCCGGCACCAGTACCAATTCGTCAGTCTGTTGTCAGCCTCTCACCACCGATCACGACCAACAACCCTGCCATCATTAATGAAGCTGGCGACCTCGAAATTAGTGTCACGCTACCCGCTGGTACCTCGGCTGCTCAACTACCCCGCGATATTACTGTAGCTGGAGCTACGTTTGTCCAAAGTAGTGCTAGCCAAGCCAACACGAGCCTCAGTTATATCGCGCTCAACCCACTGCAGTCATTTGTTGGCCCCATCAGTCAAATTAGCTTTATTAACGTCGATTTTGCTGTGCGCGTTTCCTTGCGCACCACCAGCCGCAGCCAGGCTGGTGCCAATCCCTTGCCAGGTTACCAAAACCTCCTAAGCAGCGTTACCAACTTGGCAACACCGGTACCTTCGCTAACGCCAACCCCTCAACCGACCCTCCCCCCCTTACCCGTACCTACACCCTTGCCGCCGCTGCCAACGCCAACGCCAACACCAACACCAGCCGGTTTCTTGGTCACCGTACCGGCAGCACTCAATAGCACGGCTCTCACCCTAAGCTCCGTAGCAGGCCTCAATGCTGGCCAGTTTGTTGCGATTAATAATTACGTCGGCCTTGTTACCAGCATCAGCGGTAATACCATCAACCTCAGTCCACCCCTCCCCTTCGAAGTTCCTATCAATACACTTGTGACCTCCACGGCAACACCAGCCGGCTTCTTCGTAACCGTAGCCGCATCGCTTGGCACTACCGAGCTAACCTTGTTCTCAGCGGCCGGGCTTGAAGTTAACCAATTTGTCGCCATTAACGACTACACAGGACTCATCACAGGTATCAACAATGAGACCATCAGCCTCAGCCCGCCACTGCCCTTTAATGTTCCTGAAGGCACCATTGTCACGCCAACGCCAACGCCAGCCGGCTTCTTCGTAACCGTAGCCGCATCGCTTGGCACTACCGAGCTAACCTTGTTCTCGGCGGCTGGGCTTGAAGTTAACCAGTTCGTCGCCATTAACGACTACACAGGTCTCATTACGGGCATCAACGGCGATACCATCAGCCTCAGCCCACCCTTAGACTTTGATGTCGAGGCTGGAACCATTGTGACGCCTACAGTACTGCCAGATGGTTTCTTCGTCACAGTCCCCGCCGGGCAAGGGGCCATTGAATTGACCCTTTTCTCAACTGTAGGCCTCAATGTTAATCAGTTTGTCTCAATCAACGGCATTCTTAGCCTTATTACCGCCATTAATGGAAATACTATCAGCCTCAGCCCACCTGTAACTGCCGATATTCCCGCAGGCACCATCGTTACACCCACAGCTACCCCACAGGGTGCTTTCGTGATCGTGCCCGCGACGATTAATGCAACGACACTAGCCGTCAATGCTACAACAGCTCTAAGTGTCAATCAGTTTGTAACGATCAACACTTATACAGGCGTCATCACCCAAATCGTCAACAACGTGATCACCCTCAGTCCACCAGTACCATTTGCTGTACCTGTCGGCACCGTTGTCTCACCTGCCGCAACACCTAACGATACGCTAGCTACCCCGGCTGCAAGCGGTTCGACAACCCTTACGATTGGCAATGCCAGTGCAACCGGCATCACAAACCGGAGCTTTGTCAGTGTCGGCGGCCAGACCGTACGGGTTAGCAATGTTGCGGGTAATGTTTTAACTATTACGCCAGCACTAACCAGTAGCGTACCCGTGGGCACACGTGCCACTATTGCACCCATTCCAACCGTCAATGCTCAAGCTAATGCAATAGCAAGCGCCTCAATTACCCTAGTGCCAGCGAGTAGTGCTGCCTTCTTCCTTGTAGGCGATGGGGTAGAAATTGCCGGCACAACGCCAGAGTTTGGGGGTGGGCCACGGGTCGTTACGGGCGTGAACGTTGCTACAGGTCAACTTACGTTTGGTGCCCCTACGATCACTCTGCCCATGGGAGGAACTGTGAAGTTACTTCCCTAGCAGCAGACGGTTTGCACCTAAACTCGTTTACCAGCTATCCGAGACAGTTTTCGTATATAGAGTAAATTAGGTGCAACAATAACTTTTTGGCGCTATATATAGTTGTGGTGCGAGAGAATCCACGTGTGAGGATGAAAACAATGAAACGGTGGTTAATTTATACGAGTGTCGGCTTTGCCGCCCTCCTTGCCAGTTGCGGAGCTGAATCTCTGGCTCCCCCGGTACTACCTCCGGCTAATCTGCCGCCGAGTGGCTTCCAAAATGTCCGTTCGGTTACGCTGCCCTTTGGCCTCGAACTCCGTACCCCTTCCGGTACTTCTACCGAGCTGCTCAACCTCAACTTTCGCAACCCCAACTTCAGTAACATTACCGTTCGTGATGGCAATAGCGGTACGGCAGCAGGGGCTACTTCAGTACGTTTGGTTACTGTCATCCCTACTGACAGCAACCAACCCAGCACGGTGCTGAGCTTACTGACACCCCTCAACGTCCGCATTGATGGCATTGCCAATGATGACGCTCGCCTCAGTGGATCTGTTGTCGTGCCGACCACCAACTTGATTAATCCCACTGGCACCACCCTGCAAACCGGCAACATTATCAGCACGCCCCTCACGGCCGAGGTACCACCCGCCGATACCGCTACTGTCCCTCGCCTCGAGCTTGAAATCGAAAATATCGGTGTTTTCAGCCCAACTGGTACCCTCAGTGTTAATGATCAAGTTTTCATCTCTGGTCGTGCCCGCCTTGTTGGTGCCGTCAATGAGTCCGGTATCCTCAACCAAGCTACCGGTATCTCGACGCCAACGACTGCTATCCTCACCGATGGCATTTTTAACATGGCCCTCGTAGCTCGCTCGGCGGCTCCCGATAGCCCCTTGCGACCGCCCGTGCCAGGAGCGGCTTGCAGTATCCGCACGATTATCGGCACACAGCCCATTCGCGAATCCTACTCGGCCGTTGTCTCGATTGATCCTTCCATTCCGGGTGCCGTAGGCGGTGAGGTGGCAATTCGTGTCACCCGCACCCGCGCTAGTGGCCGTAGCACCAGCACTACCTTTGCGGCTGAATCTGTGCCGCCACGTCCTCTCTCAGGATCTGGTGAGGCTGCCTTTAATATTGTTGACATCATTTCTGGTGATCTTGGTGAAGAAGTCCCGATTAGTGTCTTCCCCATCCCCTCACTCTTTGCGCAGGGTATCGCTCCCGACCCTGCTGCTGACCCACCGATTCCGGGTGCGTTGGCAATTGCGGATCCGGGTATCGCTGATGAGATTACGATCATTCGCAGCCCTGGCAATATCTGCGCGGGCCTAACACCGTCGATTGTGCTCCTCACTCCATCAAATGTGCCTGAGCCACTACCACCCTTTGGCTCGGGCCAAACACCCGTCAACCCACCTGTCGCCCCTTAGGACTTGATAAATTCTGCTACTCCCCCTCACTGGGGGATTTTTTGTCTTTAGCAATTATTACGCAGAAACTCAATCCAAGTATCAAAGCACTCCAGTATTGTGAAAGCACAGCTTGGAATTTACGCCATGTCTTGCCTATCAAAATTGGCTTCCTCAGCCGCTCTGCTATGGCTTGGAGCAGGGTGCGCCAGTACATCAACTGTACCCATCATGGGTTTACCCGGTGCACCGAATGCTAACCCTATAAGTCTCAGCCCAGGCCAAACGCTGACGGGTTCACTGGGGCCAGGTGATCCGGCGCAGATTATCCCGCAACTGGATAGTCTGAGTCGTTTTGTGGATACCTACAGCCTGAATAACCTCACGCCCCGTACGGGTATCGAGCTCACCGTTGCCAGCGCCGACTTTATCCCCAGCATCGAAATCGTTAACACTGCAACCAACGAAACTATCATGGGTGCTATTGGCATCCGCAACGAAGTGCAACTGCGTACCTTTGTCCTCAGCAATGTTGCCTACAGTGTCCGAGTGACGACTACACCTGGTAGTGCCAATCAAGGTACTTATTACCTCGGCTTGGCCTCCCTGCCAGAAGGGATACCTGGGTTCCAGATTGACCTTCAGTTTCTCGACACCGCAGCTGGCCCCGTCCCGGCAGCAATTCAACGTCTTGCTCAGGAGGCCACCACCCGTTGGCAAACCCTCATTACAGCCGATATACCCGATGCGTCCGTTAGCTTGGCCCCTGGTCAGTGCAACCTACCCCTAACAGCGTTTCCTATCTTGAATCAACCCGTGGATGATCTCCTCATCTTGGTCCGCCTTGATCCGAGCCTGAGCGCAGCTGCCACCGCCGGCCCCTGTCGGACACGCGGCTTGGGTACACCCACGGTTGTGGGTCAGATCAACCTCAGTCCGACCCTCTTTGCCTTTGATGAGGCGACGATCCGCACGGTTCTTGTCCATGAAATAGGGCATGTCCTGGGCCTTGGTTCTGGCTCAGGCACCTGGGTGCGGGGCCTTACTAATCGGGGTAGCACCGACCCCCGCCAAACCACCGCCAGCGCTGTGCGCCAGTATCAAGCTCTTGGTGGCCAGCAAGCTTCAATCCCGGTGCAGCTTCAAGCGGAGAGACATTGGCGCGGCGATAACGAAGGTGGCGATTCCTTGGGCCTTGAGCTGATGACGCCTACTATTCGAGCAGGCACCCTCAATCCGCTCAGTCGGATCACGCTTGGCTTTCTTGACGATATAGACTACACCGTTAATTTAGACGCAGCCGATCCGTTTAGTGTCCCAAGTGATAGCCGTCATAGCATTACCCAAGAGGGTCGTTTTATCGATCTAGGCAATGACTACATCCCCTTACCAGATAACTCTACGGAGGGCGTCGAGTTACGCTAGGTTTAACCCTTAGGTCAGTTACGATCATTGTAGTGATCACTCAAACTTATCGCCATGACAGAGCAAGACTTTCATCAACAAATGCTGGCTTTTCAAGAGCAGGAATTTAACCGATTTGATCGGCTCGAACGTGATGCTAATGGTATCAAGCAGGATATTAATGGCCTCAAGCAAGATATTGAGAGCATTCGTACGGACATGGCGACTGAAGTGAAGCGCTGCAATGAACGTTTCTTCGAGTTCTCCCGCGATACCGCCAATCGCGCCAACACCCTGATCGCCAGTGCCGTGATCGCAGTGATTTCCGGTACTCTGCTCGCAATCCTCAAAAACCAGTAACCAGATGCCTCAAACCCTGCGATAACCCGGACACAGAGTTCAAATCATACACCTGTAACTACATTCTGTAGCTACAATCAAGTCATGTCAGAGCTTTATCACTATGGAGTGTGGATAAGATGAATCGAAGCGTCTCAGTAATCTTCGTAAACATTGCATAGATTTTAACGATTTTCCAGACCTGTTTGATGGCGAGATCGTCACAATTGAGGACAATCGCTATGACTATGGAGAGCAGCGTTTCGTTAACTTCGATCTATTGAAGGGACGAGTTATTGCCGTTGTCTATACAGAACGTGAGGACTATACCCGTATTATTTCGGCACGTAAGGCAACACACTATGAACAACAAGTTTACTTCCAGCAACTCTCAAACTGATTGGCAGCGGTTGGATGCCATGCAAGACGATGATATTGACTTCTCTGATTGCCCAGAGGTGACGCCAGAGATGTTTGCGCAGGCGGTAGTACGGCGGGGTTTACCCGTGACCAAAGCTAAAGCTCAGGTTACGCTCCGAATCGATAGCGATGTTTTGGCGTGGTTTAAGTCTCAGGGGCGGGGCTATCAAACTCACATTAACCAATTGTTGCGGGCTTATATGGAAGCGCAGCAATAGCCTCGCAGTGTGGGCCGCAGCAGTTTGTGTGCGGGCTTGTATTCCCTAAATAGGGCCACTCTGGAGTTTACCGCCAGCGTTGCCCATCCAACCACATCATCATTGCCAGCGCCGGACTCAGCAGCAGCAACAGCACCCAACCGATCTGAAGCGGCACCACGGGCAGCAGCAGCGCCACGCCTTTAATGAGCGCCACAATCAGCAGCGCCCCAAGCAGCAGTCGTGCACCATAGCCCGCCTCTGAGTACCACTGACGGCTGGCGTCGCGATCACGAGCTGGGGGGGAGGGGGGTGTATCTGCCGGAGTTTTCATAGATGCTTGGGTATCCCTGAGTACAATAGAGGTAGTCAAAGGAGAATGAGTAGCCCTTTTAGACCGAACCTAACCTAGCCGCCTTAAGGTCTGGCGTGGGTACCGATCTAAAATCTGCTCAGCCTGTAGTTACTATCTGCGAGTTGGCGATGACGGCGACCACTACTGTATCCAAACGGAAACTGAAGCAGCCACCCCTCACCATCCACACCCTCGGTGATAAGGTCTTGCGTCAGCCCGCTAAGCGCGTCACCCAAATCAACGACGAGCTGCGGCAACTGGTGCGTCAAATGCTCCAGACCATGTACAGCGCCGATGGCATTGGCCTCGCAGCACCTCAGGTAGGGGTCAATAAGCGCCTGATCGTGATTGATACCGAGTACGACAACCCCAAATCAGCGCCGCTTGTGCTCATTAACCCCGAAATTCGCAAACGCTCGGCTACCGAAATTGTGATCCAAGAAGGCTGCCTCAGCATTCCGGATGTTTTTATTGATGTCAAGCGCAGCGAAAGCATTACGGTGGCCTTTAAGGATGAGCGTGGTCGTCCCCGCCAACTTGAAGCTAAGGGCTTGCTAGCGCGCGTCATCCTCCACGAAATGGATCACCTCGAGGGTGTGTTGTTTGTCGATCATGTGGAGAACGAGCTGCTGCTGCACAATGAACTAAAGCAGCATGGCTTTGATAGTCGTGATGTGCAGCCTGTGATTCGCTAGGTGGCGGGTTACACCTGTCCCAAGTGTTTGAATACCTATTTGTTTCAGCCTGATCTGTGTCCGGGGTGTACAGCCCACCGCCAACACAAGCAAAAGCAGCAACGCGCCCAAGAGCGGCGGGGCAACTATGACCCCCAAGGCAAAGTTAACGAGGCGG
>RECH01000185.1 GCA_007694125.1 Leptolyngbya sp. DLM2.Bin15 | reverse complement strand
TAGAAGAACGAAGATAGAAGAACGAAAAGAGATGCCAGGACGCACAAAGGTTTCCGCTTTAGTCAATAGGCGGGTTACTTCCTCCTCAGCCTCAGAGTACTAGCCATACCAATAATCCCCAGCGGCTGAGCAACTGGGGATTTTCTGTCGGTCGATGGCAATCATCAACAGCTAAGCACCTGGTTGACTGACAAATCTTGTTCTGTAGGCTGGTTCGAGCAGCGGGAAACTCAGCATCAGCTTAGAGTTCGCTGGGTGACGCTGACGCTAACCCGGCCTACGTGAGAATCAGGATGACAGAAGTTTTGTCGATCAATCAGGCTAGGAACTAAGAGGACTATTGCCCAACACCATACCCTTGGGTGCCAGAGAATGCTGCTCTGGATCCGTTGCCCAAACCGCATAGTCTGACAGCAATTGATGCATCAAACGCTGCTTGATGGTCAGCAAAACGCTCTGCAGCAGTCCATTACCGGTCGCTTCCAAAATAGGACGCGGCGTTAGCCAAAGGGGTGGCGGTAGATCGACACCGACGGAAAGATCCGCTTGTCCCACCAAGTGGGTTTTGTCATCTTGGATCTGCGGACGGAGCTTCCCCAGCAAATCCAGGCTAAACCGCTGGTTGATATAGTCATTGCCGCGAATCTCACACCCCACCGATCGCAGGTGAATCGTGCCATCTGAACTGCCCCACAGTCGCAAATCCACCGTGGGCTGCACGCTAATCATCATGAAACTGAGCGATCGCATCTTGAGACGAAAGACTTCCGGACTCAGTTGTTCTGTGCGCTTGGGATCCACCAAAGCCCGAATTAAGCGCTGGGGTTGGCGGAGATAGTGCTGGATGGGCACCGATTGCTCAGGAACAGCCAAGCAGACCGATTGGGAGGCGTTAAATTGAACATTCATAGCAAACCATGCGATCAACCGAGCGAGACCACCGGAGGACAGATTAAAGTCTATCGGCGGACGTTCTTCATTAAACTTAACAATTTTCTCAGGGTTTGAACTGAGAATGCGCTGAGTTTTGTTGAAAAGCCGTGAAGAATCGACGACTGTCCTTTAGCATCTAATGAAATATACCGACAATTGCTAGCTTGTTCATCATTCTTTATGCATATTCATGAAGCACATAGCGCTCTAGCTCTGTAGCGAATCCGGTTGCCCCATGCGTTTACTGAGGGCGATCGCCACCGAACCACCCACCACCAACAGCGCTCCCACAAAACCTAGGGCGCTAATATGTTCTGGCGCTACTAATCCCGGAAACCAGCGCGCTGCCACCTGCATGGAAGCGATCGTCACCAACGGCGTGAGGGAAATAATGGCGCTGACCCGCGAGGCTTCTAGGTGTTCCAAGGATTCGCTGAAAGCACCGTAGGCCAGGAGGGTGTTGATGCCGCAGAAGATCAACATGCCCCATTGAAAAGGCGACAGTTCTAGTAGATCCGGTAATTGGGCCAGGGGTAAAAACAGCAGAGCACAGCCACCGTAGATCACCAGCATGATGGCGGGAGAGGGAAGCACCCTCAACAGTTGCTTTTGGGCCAAAGCGTAGATCGTCCATGTAAGACAGGCCAAAACCGTGATGCCATTCCCCAAGAGGTAGCTGGCGGTAGATTGCAGCAAGACCTGCAGTTGCTCATGGAAAAACAGCGCCAGTCCCAAGGTCATCACTCCCAGACCTGTCCACTGCAGGCGACTGTAGCGCTCCTTGAAAATCACGAGGGCAGCCAGGCCAAAGGTGACCGGCGCAAGCTGCATCAAGACTTCCACATTAGTGGGAGACGTGAGTTTCAAGCCAATCAGGAAAAATAAATAGTTCAGCCCTAAAAACACAATAGCGATCGCCATCAGCTTGAAAGAGGCGCTGCGAAGCTGTTTTCCCTGGGGAAATTGTCCCTGCTGTTTGAGATAGAGGGTCAGAACGCTGAAGGCAATCACAAATCGTACACAGGTGATCGTGTACACATCTAAAACATTCAGCACAACGGCCAGGGCAATGGGCAGAATTCCCCATAGCAGCATCGTCGTGGCAGCGAGGATCATCCCGTACTGCCACCGTCCAGAGGTTTGATGTAGCGTCATGGATCGTTAGGAAGGGAGCGATCGCTCCGAGGGAGATGGCTCTGAGGTGGCGTCGTTGAGAGACCAGTGAAAATCGATGTCAATATGAGCGCGCTGGCAGCTTTCTTCTAGATGTCGCTGCTGACTACGGGCTTTGCGTAGGGTAATGATCAGTTCATTCAACTGTTCTCGCAACTGGGGCTGATTACCAACCGCATGGGAGGTTTGGCGTTCTAGCAATTGCAGCAGTAGTTCATAGTGAATATGAGAGGGTAGGGGGATGCGATCCATAGGGGTAAGCTAATTCAGCCGTAACGATAGTAGGACGAGACTAGGCACGCTATGGGGTTAACATGCCCGGTTTTCGGGGTAGAACAGCTAGGCAATGGACTGATGCTGGCGCAGAATCAGAGATCTATAGCGGATAAGAGGGCGATCCCACTGCTCCAACATGGCTAGGCAAGGTTTAGGACAGCAGGGAGGCGATCGCTGCCCCAGGATCATCTTGCCGCATCAAAGATTCTCCCACCAAGATGGCATTGACCCCCGCCTGGGTCACCGTTTGCACATCAGCGGCGGTGTGAATACCCGACTCACTTACCACGATAATATCGCGCTCTTGCAGGGTCTGCCGCCGCTCTGCCATGACGTGGCAAGTGGTTTGCAGATCAACATGAAAGGTTTCAAGGTCGCGGTTGTTGATGCCCACCAACTGCACGCCATCAAGCGCCAAGACGCGATCCAGCTCTTCCAGGGTATGCACTTCCACAAGGGCAGTCATGCCAACCGTGCGCACAATCTTCAGGAAGTATTGCAGATCCGCGTCCGACAAAATGGCCGCGATGAGCAGGATCAGATCGGCTCCACAGGTGCGGGCTTTATAGATTTGGTAGGGGTAGATGATGAAGTCTTTGCAGAGCAGGGGAATGTCTACAGCGGCGCGGATGGCCTTGAGGTAGTCGAAGCTGCCTTGGAAAAATTCCTCATCGGTTAACACCGAGATGCAGGTTGCGCCGTGCTCAGCATAGGCCTGAGCGATCGCCACCGGATCGAAATCAGGGCGGATGACCCCTTTACTAGGCGATGCCTTTTTCACTTCGGCAATCAGAGCTGGAGTAGTGCGGCCTTGGCGCAGAGCAGCTAGCGCATCGAGGGGCGGCGCTGCATCCGGGAGCTGTTTGCGTAGATCCAGCAAGGGAAGGCGATCGCGCAACGCATCCACCTCATTTTCCTTATGCCACACAATTTTTTCGAGGAGATGAAGCGGCTCGGCACCAGGAGCAGCAACCTGATACTGAAGATAGCTGACTTGGATGGCAGGGCTAGGCGGACGGCGGCGAATCTGCATGAAGGGTAAAACGGCTGAAAACTCGACAGTGGATGGATTAGGGAAGAATGCACGGAGCTCACCCCAATCCTGTTTCCATTATGGGTCGATTTGGTGCGGATTTTCGAGCCCCGCTCCGTTTTCCCAGATCAAAGCATCTTGAGCGTTATGCGGCCAACATTACCTCAGAAACCATCAAAATTCATCTGATCGGTGGAGGGCGAGGAGGCGATCGCAGCCTAGCCTGGCCATGGCAACATGAATCAAATCGTCAGCGAACGCTTCATAATGGATATCCATCTTGATAGTTAACGTCCTAGTTCTGCCCATCTGGTGTGAGGTACATGATGAAACGATCTAGAACTCGATGGCGGCGATCGCTGCAGGTGAAAGCCAAGCATCTTTGGGTGAAATGGCTGGCATGTATGATGCTGTTGCTGGTGCTGATCAGCGGGCTCCATATTGTCTCCGCTTCTGCCCAGCTTCCCAATCCTGCGGACTTTACCGATCCGCTACCCATATTTAAATCCACCCTATCGCAAGATGAGATCGGAAGCGGCTGGGTGCGTCTAGATGGACGACCGATCTTTCGAGTAGCTGCCCCAGCATCAGACCTCAGTCAGCGGGTTCAAGATATTCAACGCAACCTAGCTGGCGTGAGCCGGGCCTATCGCGAGAGCACAACGCCAGAGATAAACCTAGAGCTGCGGGGCGTTGCCGATCTCCCCACCATCTACATCAACGATCGCTATGTGATGACCGTCACTCATCTGGATGCCCAGCTTGAGATGACCACTCCCATGGCCCATGCCGAACGTCTGAGGGATACCATTCCCCGCGCCCTGCGAGAATCGGCCCGAGAGCGACAGTCGTCAGCCCTAGCCGATCAATCCAAATGGGCGATCGCCCTTTTATTGGGCATGTGTGTCTCTAGTTTTGGCATCTCCGTCGCCCAGCATCAGTGGCGATCGCGACGGCGGGCCGCAGCCAGTCAGTCGCCCTCCACCTCGCACATTAGCCAGCGCCGCCGAGAAGACCTAAGTGCCATTCAGACCTTAGCCTTCCAGCTTAGTCAAGCATTGGTGTGGTCAGCAGGCGTTCTGTTGATCCTGCGATTATTTCCCCAAACCCGCTGGATTCAGGTATGGGTCTTGACCCATCTACCCACCTATCTATCCATGCCGCTGATTGGCCTCGGCATTTATATCAGCATTCGCCTTAGTTTTGTCACCATTGACTGGTTTATCGACACCCTCGTCGATGGCGGATTGCTCACTCCCAGCCGCAACCAGCGGTTACAGCAACGAGTCTCGACCATTTCTCGGGTTGTCAAAGGTGTAACGGTGCTCCTCCTGGTGCTGATCGGCATTTTTATTATGCTGATTAACATTGGAGTGGATATAGCCCCCCTGATTGCTGGTGCTGGTTTAATTGGTGTCGCGATCTCCCTAGCATCCCAAAACCTGATTCGAGATGCGATTAATGGCTTTTTAATCTTGGTCGAAGATCAGTATGCGGTAGGCGACGTGATCGTCGTAGACGCCGTCTTTGGCATGGTGGAAAACATCACCCTGCGCATCACCCAGCTCCGCGATCCAGAAGAGCGCTTAATTACCATTCCCAACAGCGAAGTCAAGGTCGTCTCCAACCTATCCAGCCGCCATTCCCAAGCCGATATTCGCATCCCGGTGGCCTATAGCGCCGATATTGACCAGGCCTTAGCCATTGTGCGGCAGGTGGGGGAAGAGTTGGCTTTAGACGAAGAATGGATCGGCAGGATTTTAGCCAAACCGCTGACCCTAGGGCTAGATGAATTTGGCGATCGCGGCATGGTGATCCGCGTGTGGATTCGCACCCAGCCGTTAGAGCAATGGAATGCGGCCCGCGAATATCGTCGGCGGATTAAAGTAGCCTTCGACCGAGCCAAAATCCCGCTGATGCTTTCCCAGCAAGAGCTGTGGCTCCATGATACCGAAGTGGCGATCGCTCCTCCGTCCATGACCTACCCACCATCCGACGCGACCCATACGCCCTCAGCCGAATCAACGATCTAAGTTCGGGGTATCGTGGAACAGTAACCTCATCCAACTCACGTTTATCCTCGAACATTCCTAGGTTCATGAACTCCACGATCGCCTACCTTACGACTCAACTTGAAGCTGCCCTGGTTGCCGCCTTTGGCCCCGACCTGGCCGGCACCGATCCGGTCTTGGTACCCACCACCAATCCTAAGTTTGGCGACTACCAAGCCAACGTGGCCTTGTCTTTGTCCAAGCGTCTCAAGGATAAACCTCGGGCGATCGCCGAGGCCTTGGTAGCCAAGCTAGAGGTCAGCGACTGTTGCGAACCACCAGCGATCGCGGGCCCAGGGTTCATCAACCTAAAATTGCGCACCGACTATCTGCAAGACCAACTACGGCAGATGCACCAAAGCGATCGCCTCGGTGTGGCCCCCACCCCAACGCCCCAGCGGGTGATTGTAGACTTTTCCAGCCCCAACATTGCCAAAGAGATGCATGTGGGCCACCTGCGCACCACGATCATTGGCGACTCCCTAGCGCGGCTGCTGGAGTTTCGCGGCCATGACGTTTTGCGGCTCAACCACGTTGGCGACTGGGGTACGCAATTTGGCATGTTGATCACCCACCTGCGAGACGTTTGCCCCGAGGCGATCACCGATGCCAGCACCGTCGATATTGGCGACCTGGTAGCCTTCTATCGCCAGGCCAAGCAGCGCTTTGATGCCGAAGATGACTTCAAGGAGCGATCGCGCCAAGCCGTGGTAGAACTGCAGGCTGGTGATGAATCTGCCCGAAAAGCTTGGCAAGTGCTCTGCGACCAGTCGCGCCGAGAGTTTCAGCAGCTCTACGATCGCATGGATATCCGCATCACCGAGCGGGGCGAGTCGTTCTACAATCCCCTACTGGCCGACGTGGTAGCCGATCTAAAAGCATCGGGGCTCCTTGTGGAAGACCAGGGTGCCCAATGCGTCTTCCTCGAAGGATTTACCAACAAAGAGGGCAATCCCCTACCGCTGATTATTCAAAAATCCGACGGCGGCTACAACTACGCCACCACCGACCTGGCCGCCATTCGCTACCGCACCCAGCAAGATCGAGCCGAGCGGGTGATTTATGTCGTCGATGCTGGCCAGGCCAACCACTTCACCCAGGTCTTTCAGGTGGCCCGCCGGGCCGGCTGGGTGCCCGAAGGCGTCGAACTCATTCACGTGCCCTTTGGCGTGGTCAAGGGTGATGATGGCAAAAAATTTAAGACGCGATCGGGAGATACCGTCCGCCTGAAGGATTTGCTAGATGAAGCAGTGCGCCGCGCCCAAGCCGATGTGGAAAGCCGCCTACAGCAAGAAGAGCGGCAAGAGTCGCCAGAGTTCATTCGCCATGCTGCGGAAACCATCGGCATGGCAGCGGTGAAGTACGCCGACCTCAGCCAAAACCGCACCAGTGACTACATTTTCAACTACGATCGCATGTTGGCCTTGCAGGGCAATACAGCCCCCTACATGCTCTACGCCTACGTGCGGGTGCAGGGAATTAGCCGCAAGGGTGATATTGACTGGAGCCAGCTCCAGCAAACCGTGCCAGTGGATCTAGACGACGAGACCGAATTTGCCTTGGCGCGCCATCTGCTGCAATTGGATGAGGTGATTCTGGCGGTGGAGACCGACCTGCTGCCCAATCGCCTCTGTCAATATTTATTTGAACTAAGCCAGAAGTTTAACCAGTTCTACGATCGCTGCCCGATTTTACAAGCAGACGAGCCGAAACGTACGTCTCGACTCGTCTTAGCAGATCTAACTGCCCGGACTATTCGCCTAGGACTATCGCTGCTAGGCATTTCTGTCCTAGAGCGTATGTAGCCCTATCGCCCAGCCAGCACAGGCGTCAGCACCCGTTGGCGGTATTCCTGTTCGGTCATCAGCTCTTGGGGCTTTTGCAGGCGATCGAGAAATACCATGCCTTCCAGATGATCAAACTCATGCTGGAAAATCCGGGCAATGAAATCGGTGAACACCTGCCGCTGCAGTTTGCCAGCCGGGGTGGTGTATTCCACCTCAACGGCCTGGTAGCGGGGCACTCGACCACGAATATTGGGAATGCTCAGACAGCCTTCCCAATCGGTCACATAAGCATCCGAGTGATCAATCACCCGAGGGTTGATCAACACGGTCGGTTCCATCATCGGTGCATCGGGATAGCGCTCGTTGGGATGGGAGGCCATCACCACAATCCGATGAGGACTACCCACTTGGGGGGCCGAGATGCCCACCCCCTGAGATTGGATCAACGTCAGAATCAGATCATCAATCAGCGGCTGCACCCAATCATCCTGAACATTGGAGATAGGGCGGGCAGTTTGCCGCAGGACGGGATCACCCAATTGCGAAATCGGTCGTTTATCGGCCATATTGAAATCCCTGAATTTGTCTATGGCACCACAGCGATCGCCTTCTATCGATGAACAGAGGTATGGTTTTCATATGAAGGGCAAACCATCAGGGCGATCGCTCCGGGGTTGGGGCTTAAAATCCGGCAATTGCGACCAAGGATGGATTGCTGTAAGGGGGTGTTATTAAGGGAAGATTGAAGGCAAGAGCGTGGCGTGGATGAGCCTATTCAGCTCATATTCACTGTAGCGAATTTCTCGAAAGCTGGCTTTAATTTGCAATTAAACTTGAATGAGAAATCGTAACCAGACTAGTTTGTAATGATCCCGACTAAGTTTTCCTTTGAATAGCTGCATTCCAGCCTCAATCTCATGTTCTATCAAGAGCGATCCCCCTAGGACAGTTTCTCAATTGGTTGTGGCACTGCATAGTCGGTTCCCTAGTCATCCGAGATAGAGGTAATGGTTCACTATCAGGATGCCTGGAGGCCGTGATCATGACTTGGAACGCTATTGACCCCTTCGATTTTTCAGCCATGCCCGCGATCGCTACCGTGGAATGGGTAGAACCCCGTCTGCGCGTCACCTATTCCGCCTCAACCTGGCCCGCTAGTCTAGTCATGCCCATCAACAGTCCCCTAGAGCTGGGGCAGCAAGTGCGAGTGATTGGCCGGCAAGGCTTGACCTTACTTGTCACGCCCTAGACCGTGCCCCCCTCAACACCTGATCCTCTTTGCCATCTCATGAAGACAGGGACATGCAGGATAATGACTGCTGTAGCGCGATCGCCCTCCATGTCCCAGTTCGACCAGCTTGATGCCCGCCAAACTCCCCTACTCGACGCCCTGCGGGCCGCCGCCACGCGCCCCCATGCGCCCTTCTACACCCCCGGACATAAACGAGGGCAGGGAATCTCTCCACGCCTGGCCGCCCTCTTCGGAACCGAGGTCTTTCGCGCCGACCTGCCAGAACTCCCCGATCTCGATAACTTGTTTGCCCCCGAAGGCGTGATTCGCGCCGCCCAGGATCTAGCCGCGATCGCCTTTGGTGCCGGAGAAACCTGGTTCTTGGCCAATGGTTCCACCTGTGGCATTCAGGCAGCGGTGTTGGCCACCTGTGCGCCGGGTGATGCTCTGATCCTGCCGCGCAATGCCCACCGCTGTGCGATCGCCGCCTTGATCCTATCGGGAGCCATGCCGATGTTTGTGACCCCGGAGCTGGATAGCCAAGGACAGATTCCCCTAGGTGTCTCCCCAGCAGCGATCGCCCAGGCGCTAGAGCATCCTGCCGCCGCTGTGCTGCTGGTGTCGCCCACCTACCACGGCGTCAGTAGTGACCTAGAGGCGATCGCCTCCC
This sequence comes from Leptolyngbya sp. DLM2.Bin15, assembly GCA_007694125.1. Taxonomy (GTDB): domain Bacteria; phylum Cyanobacteriota; class Cyanobacteriia; order RECH01; family RECH01; genus RECH01. The sequence continues at coordinate 23,692 of RECH01000185.1, read as the reverse complement.
TGGTTCATAGCTACAACCTGCCCCTGATCGTCGATGAAGCCCACGGGGCCCACTTCGCCTTCCATCCCCAATTGCCTCAGACCGCGATCGCCGCCGGGGCAGACCTAGCCGTGCAGTCTATCCACAAGACCCTAGGAGCCATGACCCAAGCCGCCATGGTGCACAGCCATGCCCACAGCCGCATCGATCGCGATCGCTTGGTTGATAGCCTGGCCCTCGTGCAGTCCAGCAGTCCCAGCTACCTCCTCCTGGCATCTTTAGATGCAGCGAGGCATCAGATGGCGATCGATGGCGAAATGTTGATGGCGCAAACTTTAGATCTGGCCGATTGGGCTAGGCTAGAGCTAGCCAAGATTGACGGTGTCCGCGTTTGGACGCCTCCCACTGGTACCCCCTGGGATCGCACCCGCCTGACCGTCGATGTGAGCGGTTTGGGATGGACAGGGTTTGCAGCCGACGAGCACCTGCACCAAACCCTAGGGGTGACCGCAGAACTGCCCAGCCTGCACCATCTCACGTTGATCATCAGCCTCGGCAATACCCGTGAGGATCTGAGGCATCTTGTACAAGGCATCCAAGCCTTAGCGCAGGCCAAGCGATCGCCCCTGTCCCTGCCCAACCTCCCCCTGCCGCCGCTGCAGGTGCCGATCCTCTCCCCGCGCCAGGCCTTTTTCAGCCGCCGCCGTACCGTGCCGGTCTCAGACGCCATCGGTCAGGTCTGTGCTGAACTCATCTGTCCCTATCCCCCCGGTATTCCCGTCCTCATGCCCGGCGAACCGATTACCATCGAAGCGATCGCCTACCTCACCCAGATCTGTACCATGGGAGGCACGATCACCGGCTGTGCCGATCCCACCTTACAAACCTTGAGTATTGTGGAAGAAGCGATCGCCCGTCCCTAAGCTCCCCCAGCGCTGCCTACAACCTCATCATCCTGATCCTATGGTTTCTGAACTTTGGCCCTACCAAACCCCCGGCATCCCCGATCGACTGTTTGAACGGTTGCCCGGCATTCCCATGAGTAAGCGCGAGGTGCGTGTCTTGCTGATTTCCCACCTATACCTACGCCCTGATGCCGTGCTGTGGGATATCGGCGCAGGCACCGGCACCATTCCCGTGGAAGTGGGTCTGCTCTGTCCTAAGGGAAAAATTATGGCCATTGAGCGCGATGAAGAGGTGGCTGGCCTAATTCGCCGCAACTGCGATCGCTTTGGCGTCACCAATGTGCAGGTGGTTGAAGGAAGTGCCCCCGACTGTCTGACAAATCTCAAACCCCTACCCGACTGCGTCTTCATTGAAGGTGGACGATCCGTGAAAGCGATCGCCCAAACCGCCTGGGCCTGCCTCAAAGCGCCAGGCCGCATCGTCGCCACCGCCACCGATCTCACCAGCCTCTATGCCCTGTCAGAAACCTTGGCAGAACTACAGGCGCGCAACGTGGAAGTCATCCAATCTGCCGTCAACCGCCTAGAGTCGCGGGGTAACAACCAGGTCTTTGCCGCCGTGGATCCCATTTTTATTCTGAGTGGTGAAAAACTCACGTGACCATCGCCCAGCCCTACCCTTCTCATACCTGAGTTCGATGACGTTCTGAGTAGCAAACTCTATAGATAGGCAGGATGTGTGAGCGACAGCGCAACGCATCAAAGCCTCATGAGATGGTGCGTTACGGCTACGCCTCACCGGGTTGAGGGGTGCGGCGGCTCTTTTGCTTATGGTTCAACAAATTCGATAAGATTGAACGGAGGTAGTTCGAGAAAATCTGACACCAGCCAGACTATCTTCTGGGCTTTTACCATGTTGAAAGAATTAGCAGGCAGCAGGGTAAACCGTTCCCGCGATGAGCGCAGTTCTAGGTACACACTATACAGTATCTCCCCGGGGAAGTAGGTGTAATTCTGCACCGGCCGCTCCTCCTGAAGAGTGATCTGGTAAACGGTAGACAAGGCAACTACCGTCGTGGTGGTACCCCGCAGGCTCCTGCGTTGATAAAGGAGGCGGTCCGCTTGCTTATCAAACGTGCAGGTGACCTGCCCCTGCCCCTCCGGTAAGAGCCACAGCAAGGCAAGAATTGGTAGGTAGAATATACAGAGGATGTTCAAAAACCAATCACCGCTCAACACAGCCACCCCAAAAGTACCGACCAACACAACCGCCGAAAAAATGAAAGCGATCGCCCTTAATGTCAGCAGCCAGTAATTCATGGGATTATACCGAATGACCAGTCGCTGAGAAGTTTGCTCAAGAATTTGCATGGTGATTGGGTTGGTACCAGTCCTCCAAGACGCAACCGCGACCACTTGCCTTGATCAGCGGTCAAACTTTCGCACCCAAGCCCATCCCACTCCATCTCCATCTCGTGATCATGGCGACGGATATTGACCTTTATCGTTGGTTCAACAGTGCTAAGTAGGTGGACTCCATTCAATGAAGCCAAATTGCCGGGTTTCGACTACGCTCAATCCTCTCCTCATCAGGATTTGAGCATTGAGCGACGTCGAAATGCCTGCCAATCGTTAAGTCTTCCCACTTAGTGGCATATCTAACGTAAGAAAATGGGTCAAGCAAGTTCTCAACCTATTGCTTCCTCATGCAAAAGACATTAGATTTACCAACCAAATGAGCCTGAATGCTTTACTAGCGTTAGTCTCCATCAACTTGACTAGATGTTTGACTAGATAGTGCGGGCTCTAACGGCATCCTACACCACGGTGTATTAAAAGATCCAGCTACGGATAAGAGCAGGGTCTAGTAAAACGAAAACAGGGACAGAGGAGGAGCTTCAACAAAACTGAACGGCGGTAGACCGAGAAAATCTGACACCAGCCAGGCAGCATTCTGGGCTTTTTCTAAGTCAAAGAACGTATCGGACGACAGGGCCAGCCGCTCCCGCGATGAGCGCAGCTCTAGGTACACCCAATAGACCCGTCCCTCCCGCCACGACCGGCGGCGATACCGTCGCTCTTGCAGGGTGATATGGGAAACGGTGGGCAAGGGAACGACCGTGGTATTGGTGCCCCTTAGTCCACTGCGTTGATAGGTGAGGCGGCCCTTTTGCTTATCAAACGCGCAGGTCACCTGATCTCCCCGCCAGAGCAACAGAACCAGGGCAATGCTCAGCAGAAAGACGGCATAAATGGCGCGGGCCGCGGCACTGCCCGACACACCCGACACAAAAATGTAGACGATCGCCCCTGCTGCCATCAGCCAGCGATGCACAGGATTATACCGAATGACCAATCGCTGAGGAGTTTGCTCAAGAATTTGCATATGGATTAGGTGGGAACCAGTTCTCCGGGACGCAGCCGCGACCACTTGCCTTGATCAGCGGTAAAACTTTCGCACCCAACAACATCCCACTCCATCTCAATTTCTTGATCATGGTGGCGGATATTGACATTAATCGTCGGTTCAACAGCTTCGAAATCTGGAGATTCTGTGAGATGGGGTTGCTGATGCTGGTGCTCGACCTCATGATAGGTAATACAGCGATCGACGTAGCGGCAGTTGACGCAAATACACATCTCAAAGCCTCCCCCTGGGTAAAAATGACCAACCAATGACCGTTTTTTGTTAATCTAACTCATGTTTTGCCGAATCTGGGCTGTCGTTGGGTAGATGTTGCAAAATGCAACGATTCCCCGATCGCCCCATCCATCCTCCCCGATGTAGGTGTGGGCTCGGCAGATTCATGTCCCCATGACTATCTCCATAACTGTCCCAATTACTGTCGTACCCTCCCCTCTGGGAGGCTGTGTTCTATCCCTTGATTTCTTTACAACAGGTGCCTAAATCCGCATCGGTCTTATCCCCAGAGACGTGGCCATTCAGCGTCAATTGGCTACCATCCGATGCCTACTTGGTGGGTGGCAATGTTCGCGATGCCTTACTAGAACGGCACGCCGACTATCTGGATCTAGACTTTGTGCTGCCCCATCACGCGGTGGAAACCGCAAAAGCGATCGCTAAACATTACCGAGCTGGCTTTGTGGTGCTCGATGCAGAACGCCAAATTGCCCGCGTCGTCTTCCACCAAGCCACGGCAGACTTTGCCCAGCAGGTTGGTGAAACCATTGACGCCGATCTCAAGCAGCGTGACTTTACGGTGAATGCGATCGCCTACCATCCAGCCAGTCAGACCCTCTTTGATCCGCTCCAGGGCTATGCTGACCTACAGCAGCGGCAAATCCGCATGATTGCCCCCAGTAACCTTCAGGATGATCCCCTACGGCTGCTGCGGGCCTACCGCCAGGCAGCCCAGCTTGGCTTCTGGCTCGATGCCGACACCCGGCACACCATTCAGGGGCTCACACCACTCTTGCAGCATATTGCCGCCGAGCGGGTGCAGTCGGAGTTAAATTATTTGCTCAGCGCCCCCAGCGGTACGGCATTTTTGACCATGGCTTGGCAGGATGGGCTCTTTCGCCATTGGCTCAGCCAGGCCACGGCCGCATCCATGGCCTGCATCGCCCAGATTGACCGGGCCGCGATCGCCCTTGAGGAACACTATCCCGCCCTTGCCGCCGAACTCACCACCTGGATGCGCGACCAGCAGCATGCTTCGGGCGTAGGGCGCAGTTGGCTACGCATCGCTAAGCTGGCCTGCCTCGTCTCGTCGGTGCCTGCCCAGGCAGAGGCAGAACTCTGGCAGTTGAAATATAGCCGCGCCGAGGTGCAGTCGGTGGTCACTGCGCTCAACCATGTCGGTATGCTGCATACCTTTGCCCAGCATGGCCTATCAGCCCGCGAGCAATATTACGTCTTCCGCCATATAGGAGCGGCGATGCCGGCGCTGGTAGTGTTGGCGCTAGGCCAAGGCGTTGCCCTAGGCGCGATCGCCCCCCTGATTGAGCGGTTCCTGGATCCTCAGGATGCGATCGCCCATCCCGTTCCCCTAGTTAGCGGTCGAGACTTAATCCAGCATCTGCAAATTCGCCCCAGTCCCCGCATTGGTCAACTGCTGGAAGCCATTCAACTGGCCCACGCTGAAGGCCATGTTCACACGGCATCGGAGGCCATGGCCTGGGCGCGATCGCTGGTGGAAAACAACCTGGCCTAGCGTCATTCCACAGCAAAGACGGGTGAGTCTTGTTACTAGACCCACCCGTCTTATTGTGTTCTGCGAGCCAACCGAGGCTCGCCGAGGCTCATCTAGACCAGTCGTAGGTCAGGATATTCCGCCAGCAGCTCGTCTGCCGATAGGGTATCGCCCTCGGCTTGGGGTGTCCATAGCACCTCTAGAGCTGCAAGTTTGTCCCCGGCGATCGCCCCCATCTGGCTCAGAGCCCGGCGCAGATCTTGAGAACTTTGAATAGTCGGCAGATCCAGCTTGCCTTGGTTGGCCGTAATCAGCGTGACCACAATGTATTCTCCGGGTTGATCCGGTAGCTTAGCGGGGTCAATCTCGCCTTTAGAACCTAGGGCCAAGCGATCGCTCGCCTGACGCAGTTGGTTATTCACATTAGACAGGGTTTCTTCGCTGAACTTACTGCGCTCCGTCAACGCCAGTCGGTTAAACTGCAGTTCCGCAGAATCCATCTTGGCCTGTTGGCTGCTGCTGCTGCCGTAGACCCAATATTCCGGATGTCGCAGCAGCGATAGGGTGGTTTCTTGCAGCACTTGGGCCAGCCCAGCGGCTGAACCCGTATCGGCGGATTCCGCAATGCGGTTTAGGTCATCCTGCAGGGTGCGGGCATCAGCCAACAGCGCCACTTGCAGTTTGTTCACCGACATGGTGGGGTTGTAGGTTTCCTCCACCGTGGCGTTCTCCTGCGATCGCCGCACCGCCGACATCAGGAAGTTGCCCACGGCAATCACCATAAAAATGGTGAACAGACCGCCAAAGCCGCCGCCAAAGCCGAAGAAGGGGATCAAGAAGGGAAAGCCGAACCCACCGCCGCCATAATAGCCGCCCCCTGGAGCCGGCCGCGCTGGAGAAGTGTAGGTGCGACTGGGCATTGACCGGGAGAAGCTACCGCCTCCCATCCGTCCGCCACGGGCCGCCAACGCACTATCCGCCTGACCGAAGACCAAGGCAACCATAAGGGCAAGGGCTAACAGCGGCTTGAGTAGGGATTTGAAGCGTTTAATTCGTGTGTTGTGCATAGTGATTGTGTTATTCCAGCAAACCAAGACCAGGGATAGCGATCGCTTCATCTAGAGCGATCGTTGATGCTCAAGGTTGGGTCGATGGCGTTGAGCATCCTACGCTCCCTACTTATTACTGTACTGTCTTGTTCTTCAGAACAGGGGCGAGCTTAAGGAGGAATTTATGGGGAATATCCGAACTAGTACCGCAAGATAGAAGAACGAAGACAGAAAAACGAAAAGGGATTCCAGGACACACAAGGTTTCCCACCTCAGCCAATAGGCGGCTTACTTCCGCCTCAGAGTACTAGTCACCTAGCCGCCGCCCACAATTGTGACCACTTCAAGGCGATCGCCCTCTTGGATCAGCGTCTGCTCCCAAAACTGACGATGGAGGATTTCGCCGTTATATTCCACCGCCACCAGGCGAGGATTCATGCCAATCAGGATTAAAAACTGAGGTAACGACGTTTGGGGTGGACAGGTTTGGGTTTCCCCATTCACCGTCAGGGTTACAGGAACTGAAGTCATACAGCAGCGTACCGGGACATCTAAGAAGGGCAGAATCTAGGGTGAACAGGCAATCTAGGAAGACGCCGACGGAGACTGACTCCCCCGCATCATCTGCACCCGACCCAGTTGGGACAGAAAATACTGGGTGATCAGCGTCGGTTGCTCCGCCTGCATAATGGCGCGGACAATGGCCACCCGCTCCGCCTGAGCTCCCAACACATGGGTGAGATTGTCGGCATCAATACCGCCGATGGCATACCAGGGAATCGGGCAATGCTCAGCGGCGTAGCGCACATAGCCCAGCCCCGCCGCCGCCTTGCCGGCCTTGGTAGGCGTTTCATACACCGGGCCAACCCCCACATAGTCGGCACCGTCCTGAATCGCTTGGTGCAGCTCATCAGGGTTCGTGGTAGACCGGCCAATAATCCGATTAGCCCCCAAAATCTGCCGCGCCAAGGCAATGGGAATATCCTGCTGACCCAGGTGCACGCCATCGGCATTCACCGCCAGGGCTAAATCCACCCGGTCGTTCATGATAAACAGAGCATTATAGCGATGGCACAGGTCACACAAGTCCTTACCCCGCTGCAGACGAGTCGTATCGTCGGCAGTTTTATCCCGATATTGCACCAGAGACAACCCGCCCTGCAGGGCCGCTTCCACCGCTGATAGTAGATTCTCTTGGGGAGAGGTGACTAAATAAAGAGGCGATCGCCCTAAGCGCTGATGGCGCTGTTGGCCAGTGAGCTGGCTATCGAGTACATACACCCGGTAGCGCATTTTCTTGCAGGCCGCCCCCATCTCGCTGGAGTAGAGCTTGCCATATTCTTCCAGCACCCGCAGGGCTTCCTGGATGCGGCTAAAGTTGGCCTGGAGCAGATGGGTAATGCTCTGGCGCTGCTCTTCTTGGACGTGAGTCAGGTCAGTACCCACATCGGCCAAGGTGTCGCGGGCCGCCCGAATATCCGGGGTATGCCAGCGGGCTAGCTCCTGACGCAGTTGCTTACATTCGTCCGTCAACGCCCCTTCATTCAGGCCAAACCGGCACCACTCTTCAATGGTGCGCAGGCCTTCCCGAGCCCGGTCTAGGTTGGCATCTAAAATGCGATGCACCGCCGACCGACTGAAGTCTGGCTGCTTGCCAACGGAATGATCATCAATTTCGCCCATGGTGATTTCCGTAACAACGTCATAGGTGGGAGGAGGCAGCTCCTGCCAGGGAGATCTGGAACATGATTAAACCTCGTAGATATGCCCATCCACGAACAAACGAGTAATGCCCTTGGCATTGAGATAGCGGCTAACCTTATGCAACACCTTGCCATCAGGCACCTTGACAATGCGCTGGGTGCGGCGAGAAAAGCGCCGGGCAATCCGGTGGTTGTCAAACACCGGCAGCGTCCGTTCCCGAGTTTCGGCTTCGTCAATTTGCCCCAGGTCGGCAAAGTCCTTGAGGGGGCGAGTAATTAAATTAGCGGAGCGATCGACGACGACATAGTAGCTCCGGGTGAGCGAAGCTTCAATCAGCGGACGGATCTCCAGCGGGGTGAAGCGATCGCCCCCAGCAGATAGCCCTTGAAACGCACCTCCATCGTCGTCATCCTCGTCGTCATCCTCATCGTCATCGCTGTAATCAGCATTGTCGAGGTCGTCGAGGTCATCCTCATCGTCATCGTCGTCATCGTCATCATCCAGATCCGCTGACACCTTGCGATCGCTCGTCTCGTCCTCATCCAACCGACCTACCGACGGAGCAGGCGCAGAAGAACGAATATTGGGCAAAATCAAGCGCTCTTTAACCGGCTTGTCTGGCTTCTCCTTATCCTCCTGAGACTCCTGAGGCTCTTCAGGCTCAGACACCACGGCGGGCTCTAGGCGCGGCCGCACCCGCCGTGGCCGAGGAATTTCAGGTTTAGCTACCGGTTCCGGTACAGGATCTGGGATCGGCACTGGTGTTGGCTCCACCTCTGGAGCAAGATCAACCGTCGGTGATAGCTCAAATTGGATCACCGACCGGGGACCACTGCGCTTTTGCTGCACCAGATCTTCATATTCAGCGCTTGGCAGACCTTGCTTCACAATGCGGCTAATGGTGCTGCTGCTGACTCCAAAGCGGTTGGCCAGCGTTGAGGTTGATTCATCTGGATGGCGATACAGCTCAATAATGGTCTGCTTGTCCGCATCCGATAGTTTTTTAGGAGCCATGTTGTTGCTATCCTCCCGCAGTTCCCAAGCCCTTCGCCCTTTGCGCAGCTCCCTACTAATCTTGATCCAAGCATGGATCGTTCAGTACAGCCGAGGCTTTCCTAGAATAACGCGTCTTTGCTCAATCCGTACGGGATTCTTGAAAGAAACTCAGCCTTGACTGGGGGGATGCAGCCGCTCTACATCCGGCGACGGGTCGTGCGGCGAGAACGGGTGGACAAGTCGTACTCCAAGGCAGCACCAATGCTGACCAAAACTGCGCTAAAAATCCAAAAGACTTCCAGCAGTGCGCCGGTCTGGTAGTTGGGAATATAGCTAATAGCAAAGTTAAACCAAATATCCGCGATATAAAAGGAGAACGCCGCCGCCGCGATGAATCGCCAAGAGGTGGAAAACCGCCCGCCCCAAAAGGCTAGAAGCAGCATCGTAGCCATGATCAGCAGCAAAATATCGCCCAAAATATAAAGCAGGGCAATCCACTCGGCATAGGGAGCTAAGAAGGCTTCTGCAGCGATCGCCCACCCTGGGGCAGTGCTCTCTGCTTCAACGGGCAGGGGATCGCTGGGCGGTGCATCGGGTAGACTTGGCTCCACCGGCTCAACGGGAGGAGCTGTAGCATAGGCAGGAGCGACCCAACTCACCTGGGCAGATGTGGGAAGACTGGGGCGATCGCCCACCAGCTCCTCGGGCACCGCCACAGAGGTGTAGTAAGCAATGACGATACCTGCTACCCCAATCGCTACCACTGTTCCCCACTGGGCGATAGAAAGATTCAGTCGACGGGTCATCACCGCCAAAAACATCCCGATCCCCAGGAAGAAATAGTTCAACAGGAAGAAAATATCACCGGGCGATACATCCGCATCCTTGCCCAGAATGATCTCCCAGTAGAACAAAATTAAATTACCAATAAAAAAGGACAACATGCCCAGCCCTAGCATGAGCCACACGGTACGTCCACTCACAATCTGAGAGCTACGCCAGTTGCGAAAACACAATAGCGTAGCTCCCAAGAAGGCTACATTTTCTAAGATGTAGGTGACAATGCCATACCACGTGGGAAACCCCTCAGTGGGAATGAAGTCGCTGAACAGCAGAAAAAATAGCAATGATATAAAGGCCCACCCAATCGCCGCTAGTACGACGACCTGGGCAGAAAGTATGGACTTTGAGCCAGGGGTTTTTCTAGTCAACAGACTGCTCCTCAATCAGTGCGGGTATCTGGGTTATGATCCACCACCCTCTCGGATCGGTGAGGTTCAAAAGGACAAACAGACATATGTCGTATCCCAATGTCGAATCATATCGTCTCATCATCAGGCTGTTCTTGTAGATCATGAACAGACGTCATAGAAAGTAGTGGACACAAGTCCCTCTTGGGCAGCCGTGGGTCAACACAGGTGCATGGCCTGCTCAAGTCATGCCCATAGTGGGGTTGCCTGAATCATAAACGACTCAGGGGCCATCGACCCGGTTTTTTTATAGCTATTGCCACACTCGTCCCGTAGGCGATTGCTTGAGCCAGTCCAAAAATCGACGGCGATCGTCGTCGGGCATATCCTGCAAGGCATCTAACACGCGGGCCGTGAAGGTTGCATTACCAAAGTGGTCTTTGGCGATGCGATAGAGCTCTTGCAACAGGGTATTGAGGTGATGTTCTTGCCAAGGGGGAATTTGCAGAGACGCCAGGGGATCAACCGTCAAAAGTTGATTGATCTCCGCAGGGGTTTCTGACTGGGGAAAGCGCCACTGTTGAAAAACAGCGGAAATTTCTTTCTGAAACAAGGCAATTTGGCGATCGCCCAGGAGGTCTTCAATATCGATGTAAACCGCTTGCAGCAACAGCAAACAGGCTTGGGTCATCGCCGGGGCGATGTCCGTATCCGCATCCCCACCACCGGCATCGCTCCCCAGGCTTTCTAGGCGGACTTTTCCCCATACGCTATAGCGATCGGGTTCCTCTAGCAAAACACAGGCTTTACCGCGATTATCCGTGAGGTCTCGCCAAAAGGCTTTGGCCTCTTCTTCCTGAGCTGCACTGAAGACACTAATGAGCCGAAAGGTCTGTCCTTGATAGCTAAGGATGGGAATTTTTTGATCCCGTTTGGGGTGCTGAATGGCAGAAATTTCAACATCCTGTCTCTTTAAGATAAACATGACGTGCTCAGTTAGCTCCTGTCAGGGACGGGGATCGGCTGTGCAGATGTCTTAGATCGGCACGAACGTATAGCATCAAAGAACGGACACCACTCACGAGTAACACTTGGCGATCGCCGATGAAGCGATTTCCCACGATTAGATGGTAGATAGAGGTGACAACAGACTGGCTTAGCGATCGCTAGAACGACTAGAAGCAATGCTCCCAGTGCATCGTGAATCACACGTGCATCTAGAATCTAGCCGAGTCATCAGTTTATAAATGATATTACGCTACTTCAGCATTGCTCGCTGCATTGGATGAATCTCCATCCCTTTTCTGCCCATGGCGGAGCGATCGCCCTTGGTGATGCTGGGTCATGATTCGATGAGCCCTCGCAGTCTGGGGTTGATTTTGGTACTATACTGACGGGGGCGATCGCATCGTTGATGACTCCCGTCACTCCCGCCCGTATTGGGTCAACTCACCGCGCTAAGACATGGGTCTAGACATGTGGAAAGACTGGGAAGATGACCGATTCCCATAAGAATTGCTCCAGTAGCTCAGTGGATAGAGCATCTGCCTTCTAAGCAGACGGCCGTAGGTTCGAATCCTACCTGGGGCGTAGGAACAGTATAAGGGAACAGTACAAGTCTATGGATGTCTGGTAGGATAGCGGCGATCGCTCATCCTAGGTCATCCTTAAGTGTCTTATGGTAAGACATAGGGTAAGACGTCGGGACGATGAATACCTCTCGCACCCCGATCACAACCAAAAGGCACTACCCCTGTTCTCCGGCCCAGGAAGGATTATTCAGTTGCTTCATGATCACGACCAACGTGTATTCCAAGATCAGCCATGGGATCTGGCAACAGAACCGGGCTGGACTCGTTCCTTGGGCTCAATGTATGGCATTAGATTTTAGGGTGAGTCGGCGGCATCATTATGATTGAGATTCTCGCTGCTCTATCGGTTTCTGCGGCGGCTGGCGTCAGAATTGGGCTCCCCCTCCTGATCATTGGTTTGCTCTACAGCGACAATCTTTGGGCAGACGTCCCGATTCTGTCTCAGTTTCATCCCTCCTTAGTGCTAGGCGTGTTGGTAAGCTGGTCGCTCATTGAGCTGCTGCTGTCGAAGGAGCCCGTAGGTCAACGGGGCATCCAAATTGTGCAGCTTTTGTTTAGTCCAATTGTGGGCGCGATCGCGGGCATTGCCGTGGCCCGATCGGCCCAACTACCCAGTGTCCTCACCGGAGTCTTGGGTATTGTGGGCGGTCTGCTGGCCTTGGTTCTGCAACTGGTGCAAGTCGGTTGGTTTTATCGCCTACGCCGCACACCCATCTGGCTGATCTTTGCTCAAGATCTCCTTTGCATTACCCTCGTCCTCTTGGCCTTCGATGCGCCAGAACAGGGCGGCATCATTGCCTTGCTGCTCCTATGGTTTGCCATCCGCAGCTCAAAAGAATGGCAGCGCTGGTATCAACGGCAGTCCTCACCGGGCGATCGCCACCATCCCCGCCGCTATAAGCAAGATCCAGACTAGGGGCCAGCTTCACATTTCCAGCGATCGCCCCAAATCGGTTCACATGGCACGATAAGATGATGGCACTTCATCCCACCTCGGGGTGTTCTACAGGCGTGAGCCCAGCAACTGGCCATCCAGCGGCCATCCATCAAAACCCCATCCCTTGTTGCTCCCTCCCGCTAACCATACCGCCGATATACATTCCTTCATTCATCATTCACTATGGTCATTGAGCAAGACCGCATCCTTGCTGCGATCGACGTTGGCACCAACTCGATTCACATGGCAGTGGTTCGCATTCAGCCTGATCTGCCGTCGTTTACGATCATCGATCGCGAAAAAGATATGGTGCGATTGGGGGAGCGCGATCCAGACACCGGCAACCTCACGCCAGAAGCCATGGATCGGGCGATGAAAACCTTTAAGCGCTGTATGGCGATCGCCAAAAGCCGCCGCGTAGAAGACATTGTGGCCGTGGCCACCAGCGCCGTCCGTGAAGCACCCAATGGTCGAGAATTTCTCGATCGCGTCGAAGCCGAGTTGGGGTTATCGATTGACCTCATCTCTGGCCCCGAAGAAGCCCGACGCATCTATCTAGGCGTGCTGTCGGCGATGGAGTTTAACCAGCATCCCCACATCATCATTGACATTGGCGGTGGGTCTACAGAACTGGTTCTAGGGGACGGCCACGAGGCCGCATTTTTGAGCAGCACGAAAGTCGGTGCCGTGCGGCTAACGTCAGAATTTGTGGCGTCTGACCCCATTGAAGATGAGGATTTCTATCGCCTCAAAGCCTTCGTGCGCGGCATGTTGGAACGATCCACTGAGGAACTGCAGTCCCACGTTTCGCCCAACAGCCATCCGATCATGGTGGGCACATCGGGCACCATTGAAGCCCTCGCCACCATGCACGCCTGCGAGCATCTAGGAACAGCGCCCGATCCACTCCAGGGCTACGAGTTTAGCCTAGAGGATCTACGGGATATCGTAGAGCGCTTGCGTAAATTGAGCTACAGCGATCGCCTCAAGATTCCAGGCTTGTCCGATCGGCGGGCAGAAATCATCCTGCCGGGAGCGGTAATCCTCCAGGAAGCCATGACCCTGCTGAAACAAGATCACATTACCCTCTGCGAGCGATCGCTGCGGGAGGGCGTGATTGTCGATTGGATGCTCACCCATGGCTTAATTGAAGATCGGCTGCGCTTTCAAAGTTCTGTACGGCAGCGCAGTGTCTTCCGGTCGGCCCAAAAGTATCAGGTCAACCTGGCCTATGCCGAACGGGTGGCCGAATTTGCCGTCAATTTATTTGACCAAACCCAAGGCCGCCTCCATGATTGGGGTGCAGGCGAACGAGAACTGCTCTGGGCCGCCGCGATTTTACACAACAGCGGCCACTTCATTAGCCATGCTGCCCACCATAAGCATTCCTACTACCTGATTCGCCACGGAGAACTGCTGGGCTATACCGAGCTAGAAATTGAAGCGATCGCCAACCTAGCCCGCTACCATCGCAAGAGCGACCCCAAGAAAAAGCACGACAACTACCGCAACCTGGGCAGTAAGATCTACCGGCAGATTGTCGAGCAACTCAGTCCCCTGCTGCGCATCGCCGTCGCCCTAGATCGCCGGCAAATTGGCGCAATCAAGAAAGTGGAATGTCAATATCACCCGGAAATCAAAACCCTGCACCTCTTGCTCACCCCAACCCAATCCGGCGATGACTGTGCCCTAGAACTATGGAGCTTGGGTAACAAAAAGAGCAGCTTCGAATCGGCCTATCACCTCAAGCTGGTGCCAATTCTGCGCTACATCTAGCCTCTCCTCGGCAGCATCCCGTCGGCTGCGATCGCTCCTGAGCCCACGGGATGTTGACCATTCCACCGACGCAACCCTCACCGAGGCATATCGTAGCCAAAGAGATTGGGATCCACCGAGCCAAACTGCACATCACCCAGACCATAGTCTGCCCAACGGCGATCGACCAAGGCCGCCACCTCCGGATCCGACATGAGCGGTTCACCCCAAGCGTGATCGGTTTCCGGGGGCATTTTGGTGGTGGCATCAATCCCCATGCGGCCACCCAAGCCAATGCGCTCACTGGCAAAGTCGAGGGTATCAAAGGGCGTATCCGGCAAAATGAACACGTCTCGGCTAGGATCCACCTTTGAGGTGATCGCCCATACCACTTGACGCGGATCGCGGATATTAATCTCCTTGTCCACCACAATCACAAACTTGGTGTAGGTGAACTGGGGTAGGGCGCTCCAAAAAGCCAGGGCAGCGCGACGAGCTTGCCCCGGATAGGCTTTGTCAATGGAAATAATCGCAGCTTTGTAGCTGAGGGCCTCCATGGGCAGGAAAAAGTCTACAATTTCCGAGACTTGCTGCCGCAGGATCGGTGTATAGATGCGATTCAGCGCGATCGCCATCATCGCCTCTTCCTTGGGAGGGCGACCGCTGAAGGTGGTGAGATAGACCGGATTGCGCCGGTGGGTCATGCAGTGAAAGCGCACCAGGGGCGAATCCTCCACGCCGCCGTAGTAGCCCATGTGGTCGCCAAAGGGGCCATCGGGCAGCATTTCGCCAGGGGTGATCGTGCCTTCCAGCACAAACTCAGAATCCGCAGGGACTTCCAAGTCCACCGTTTTACACTTCGCCAGATGCACGCCCGAACCGCCATAGAGCCCGGCAAACAGCCATTCGGATAAATCCACCGGAATGGGCGTCGCCGCCGCCATGATGATCAACGGATCAACCCCAAGGGCGATCGCCACCTCCAGCTTCTTGCCCCGCTCCGCCGCCTTGCGCAGATGCCGAGCCCCGCCCCGCACCGATAGCCAATGCACAGTCATCGTCGTCTGTGACTGAAGCTGTAGCCGGTAGACCCCCACATTGGGAATGCCGGTTTCGCAATCTTTGGTAATCACCAGCCCTAGGGTGATGATTTTGCCCGCATCCCCGGCATAGGGGCGAATCATGGGAATTTGGTTGAGATCTAGATCCTCACCCTGCACCACCACCTGATGACAAGCGGGCAGCAGATCCCGAGCTGGCTTGGCTCGCACCACATCAAACAGCACCTTACCGAAATCCACCGCCTGGGAAATTTTCTTCGGCGGCTTCGGCTGTTGCAGCATCCCTAGCTTTTTGCCTAGGGTTTCCAGCTCCTCCGGCGCTTCCATCTTCATGGCCCAGCAGATGCGTTCCACCGTGCCCATGGTGTTCACAGCCACTGGATAGGGAGAGCCTTTAACATTCTCAAACAGCAACGCTGGGCCGCCGCACTGCAGCATTCGATTTGAAATTTCTGCAATTTCCAAGTCTGGATCTACCAGGGCCTTAATGCGGCGCAGTTGCCCCCGTTCTTCAATGAGATTGAGAAATCCCCGTAAGTCTCTCGCCATGATGCCGTTTGTGAACCTATGTAACACACTCTTTTATTATGCTATCGATTCCGCCAGCGGCCGGACAATCTACCCAGGGCGATCGCTCCCCCAGCCCCCAGCATCCCAGCCAAACCCGAATGATCACCAGCTCACCGGGGAATAGGGTCATTGCCCCAACAGACCACAGGGCAAGTCTTAACTGCGATCGCCCCTAGGTCGTCCTTGGAAAAAAATATAAAAAGATCTAAACTCCGACCGGAAAACCGGGGTTTTATGGCATCATGGCATATAGGTTCACATAGGATGTCTTAACTCAGGAGCTAAAGGCGCGATCGCTTGTAGCGTTTCCCAGGATTTAGGCATCGGTGACGTCAGTCATGCATGTACTACAGTTTCGATTCACAGGACTAAGGAATTATGGCGCTTCGACTCGGTGATACTGTTCCGAACTTTACCCAAGCCTCAACCGAAGGCGAAATTAACTTTTACGATTGGGCTGGCGATAGCTGGGTTGTGCTCTTCTCCCACCCCGCTGACTACACTCCGGTATGTACCACCGAGTTGGGAACGGTTGCCAAGCTCAAGCCAGAATTTGACAAGCGTAACGTGAAAACCATCGCCCTGAGTGTCGATGACGTTGATTCTCACAAGGGTTGGGTGTGCGACATTGAAGAAACCCAAAGCACTGCCCTCAACTACCCGATCTTGGCAGACCCCGATCGCACCGTGTCTGACCTATACGACATGATCCACCCCAACGCCAGCAACACGCTGACCGTGCGCACGGTGTTCATCATCGACCCCAACAAAAAGCTGCGCTTGTCCCTCACCTACCCCGCCAGCACCGGTCGTAACTTTGATGAA
Organism: Leptolyngbya sp. DLM2.Bin15; assembly: GCA_007694125.1. Taxonomy (GTDB): domain Bacteria; phylum Cyanobacteriota; class Cyanobacteriia; order RECH01; family RECH01; genus RECH01. Next base: position 6,975 of record RECH01000185.1, on the reverse strand, counting down.
ATCCTCCGAGTGATTGACTCCCTCCAGTTGACCGACTACCACAAGGTAGCCACCCCCGCCAACTGGACCGACGGCGGCGACTGCGTCGTGGTGCCTTCCATCTCCACCGAAGATGCCAAGAAGCAGTTCCCCAAAGGCGTGACCGAAGTCAAGCCCTACCTGCGCATGACCCCCCAGCCCAACAAGTAGGGGCGCGATCGCTTCTAGCGACTTGGGTTTTATGATGTTTGGGAACGGTGCAGAAGTCTGCACCGTTTTTTTATGGCGTGAGGTTAGCCAACAGAGGTTGATGAACACAACTCGAAGACCCTCACCCCAAACCCCTCTCCCAGGTCGGTAGAGGGGCTTTGAGAACACTTGTCCTTTCTTGCTCCCCTTCTACCCTTGTGGAAGAAAGGGCTGGGGGATGAGGGGAAACATAAGTCAGCTAATCAGAGTATTTGCTTGGTATTGTGGTGCCATGATGGCATCATGCAAATAGGGTCTTTAGTGGGCGTAGACAGCATATGGTTAAGCTCTTACGGGTCACGGTGGATACGGTTCTCAAGCGGCGCACCGAGCAATCGTCCAAGCTGCCAGAACAAGAGCAATATCGGGCGATCGCTGGTCAAGAATTTCCCATCGCATCCTATGCCTACGCCAGCGGCGGCATGGATTTTAATGGCCACGTCAAGGTTGCCTTAGACGGGCAAACCCTCAACGGCTTTAACACCTGGTACATCTACGATCGCCACGCCCAAATCTTCTACGACGGCAGAGCGGTTTACCCACCGCCCGATAAACATGCCCCCCTACGCAAAGGGCAGGTGCTGGTCGTCACCCAAAACACCATGTTCAAGCTGCGGCCGTTACAGTCCAGTCATCTCGGCGAAACAGAACGCTGCCAAATTCCCATCGGCACGCAGTTTGAAATCCAGTCCTATGCCTATGCCAGTGCAGGGCAAAACTTTGATAACCACATCCGCATCTCGCTGAAAAACCAGTTCCTGCGGGGTCGCAATACGTGGTTTGTCTATACCCCCCATGCCCGGGTGGAGCAAGATGGCAAAATGGTCTACCCAGTTGTAGAAAAACGGGCCGACAAGAAACCCTTAGCCGTCCCCTACTTCAGCCAGCGAGACAACTACATTCAGTCGTGGCGCACCTGCAATAGCTCAGCCTGCGCCATGGCAGCTCGGTTTCTCGGGGCACCGATCACCAATGATGATGAATACCTGAGAAAAGTGGTTGCCATTGGCGATACCACCGATCACGCCGTGCAAACACGAGTGCTGCAGTCCTATGGCATCCGCTCCGCCTTTCACTACAACCTAGACTATGACGATCTCGATCGCAGCCTAGAGCAAGGAAAGCCCATTGTCATTGGCATCCTACATCGCGGGCCGATCACCGCACCCTCAGGCGGTCACATGATTGTGGTAATCGGCCAGTATGACGCTGGCTACATCTGCCACGATCCCTACGGCACCATCCATGATGGCTACTCAGGTAAGGGTGGACAGTCTGAAAGGTACAGCCGCGAACTGTTGAATGCTCGCTGGCTCACCCACCGGCGCAAAAACGGCTGGGGCAGATTGTTTGAATGAACCGGCTGCCCCCAACTGGATCGCCCTAGCGAATATCCTTCGAAAAATAGACAAAAATACCAATGGAAATGAACAGGGTTGCGAAGGCAACTAAATTTCTCAGCATAGGAAGAAAAAAAGGTTAGATAGAACTTAGGAGACCATGGATCAAGACGCGTCGTCGAGCAAGCTTGTGAGATGGGGGATCAGTTGATGACTGCGCACCACCCCTTCAATGCGTTCGATTGGCTGGCCGTCTTTGAACAACACCAGGGTAGGAAGAGCCTGAATATCATGCTGGGAGGCGATCGCTGGATAGTTATCCGTGTTGATTTTCACAATGCGCAGCCGCTCCCCAAGCTGAGCATTCACCTCCTTAAGAATGTTCGCCATGAGTTGGCAAGGCCCACACCAAGGCGCATAGAAGTCGATCAGTACCGGCTGTTCGGAGGTGGCTAACATATCATCAAAGCTAGAAAATGTCTGTTTGGTCACCATAGGAGGCAGGCTCCTTAAGCTACTAATATGGTTGCTACCACCAGTCTAGTCGCACATCTCTGGCTTCTTGCTATGGATACTCCCGAAAGTTGGTAATTTTTTGTTGCTGGCCTGCTACAACCAACCCCATACCTCACCCTATGATAAGCAGCAATCCTATTATTCGTTGACCTCTTCCTAGACGTCTCTCAAAAGGTAGTATTCAGACAACGCCATTCGCGATATTCTTTGAGCAGCAGGAATTGCTCCAATAGTGGTTAATATGGGCAATACATCGCCCACAGTTCGGCAGATTGGTGTACTGTAACGTCAGAAGATGAAAGCAAACATGATGCCAGGGAATTTGAGGACGCGCGTGGGCAAGCTAACTCCAATTCAAGTTCAACACCTCATTGAAATCGGGGCTTTTCTTTGCCAAGTGCGAGAAGAGCAGGGAATTTCTTTGGAGCAAATAACGGCAACCACCTACGTGCCCCTCAGAATGCTGCGGGCCATAGAATCTGGGCAAGTCGACATTTTGCCAGAAGCTGTCTTTGTCCAAGGCTTTATTCGCCGCCATGCTGAAGCCCTAGGTCTAGATGGGATTGCAGTCGCCAAACAGTTTCCCGTCAATCCATCTGCGGCGGAGACGTCTGCGGATCAACCTCCGCTAGATCACCCTGAATTAGACGAAAAAGCTATCCAACAGCCCAACGACGATGCCTTTGCGTTGACGCAAACCGTGTTGCCTACCCCGGAAGACGATCTCGTTGCTCGACGCATGTCGCGGCGATCGCCCTCTTCTGGTGGGTTTCCCCTCTGGCTGGGTTTGGGTACAGGAGCGCTGGTGATCATTGGCATCGGTGTTGCCGTAGGCGTGGCCAATCGTTCACCCTCAGATGACCCCGAAGCGATCGCTCCCATCACAGAGCCAGACATCACTGCAGCAGAGCCGCTGGTTGAAGAACCGACCGAACCCACTCCGCCCCCAGCCGTAACCCCAGCCGCGCCCATTGCAGTCACCCTCAACGCCAGCGAACCGGCTTGGGTGAGCATCACGGTGGATGGCACAACAGACTACGAAGGCACCCTGCCCGCCGGCACCGAGCGCCAATGGGAAGCCCAGCAAGAACTCGTGATCTTCACCGGCAATGCTGGCGGCGTCACCCTGTCCTACAACGGTGGGGAAGCTACCTCCATGGGCGATCGCGGCCAAACCGCAGAAGTCACCTACACCCCCAGTGGCCCCAGCACCAACTAACCCCCTCCCTTGCCTGTAGATGCTATAGCCCATGGGTTTCTTCCGAGAAACCCATGGGCCGTTTGAGTCGCAGGGGCAAGCTAGACCGTGGAGAGCAGACGCTGTCATGCCCCCAAATCCCAGATCCGCTTCTCACCTCCATCCCGTACCGAGACCCTCCATGTCAGATCTGCAGCCAGATACCATTAAACTCGACCAGTTCTTGAAGCTCACCGGCACAGCGCGCACGGGCGGCCAGGCCAAGCTGATGATTCAAGACGGTCGAGTTTTGGTGAATGGAACCATAGAAACCCGACGCGGGCGGAAATTGGTGGGGGGCGATCGCGTCGTGGTTGAAGGCGAAGAATTTGTCGTGGTGGTGGACTAGCTTTGACCTAGCGGCAGCACGGCTCCGCTCAAGCGATCGCGTAACGCTCCAAGCCTCATGAGATGGTGCGCTACGGTTTCGCCTAGCACCCTAGGACGGAAGTAAAACCGTTTGGGTCGATCTGTCACAGAGATCGTGCGTTACGGCTTCGCCTAACCGCACCCTACGACTGGAGCATCAGCACCTCCAACTGGACGAGATTAACCTAGGGCACAATCAACACCGGACAAGGAGCCAGATTGATCACTCGATTGGTGACACTCTCCGCCGCCCCCTCTTCCGTGAGCCCCAAACCGCGACATCCCATAATAATGACCTTGGCATTAATTTCATCCGCCACATCACAAATCATGAACGCCGGGTTGCCGGTGCGCTCCATCGTTTCCGCTGTAATTCCTCTCTCTCCAAATAACGTCTTGATTTCATCTAACAGCTTAGCGATCGCCTCATAGGCGGCAGATTGAGCTGCCTCCTCCGCCTCCTGATCCACAACCGAAAGAATGACAAGGCGGCTGTGGCAAAGATTGACCACCTGAGCCACCATCCCCGCTGCCTCAATCGACTCACGGGTTTGGTCAATGGGATACAAAACAGTCTCAAACATAGGGTGCCTTACTAGAACGCAGACTCCGGTACAATATGGACGATACAACATAAGACATAAAGCAATAGACATCCCATAGCGGGATCTATCGCTGTCTATTCTCTAAGGCTAAAGCCTAGGTGAACCGTTATTCCATCTGGTTTAATATCTTGTCAATTTTTGTGCTCCCGTCTAAGGGATGGGCATCTAGTTGAGATGACCACCAGACCAGCTCCCAGACCTTGTCACCCGCCCTCTCAGATGTCAGATCCGTGAGATGGGTGTGCAGTGGATCCCACTGAGGTCTGTTGAGCAGAGCGTCATGGGATACAACGATGGAAAAAAGTACCTAGAAAAGTCCAGGGCTAGGACGGTTCTCAGACGCAGTCATGAGACAATAATGTCCATAGGTAAAAACACTTATTGAGTTAGGGGGTTCATTCGCCGTGGCGAAAAAAACATTAGCGACCTTATCCAAAGCAGATTTGTCTGGCAAGCGAGTGCTGGTGCGTGCAGACTTCAACGTACCCCTCGATGATCAAGGCAGCATCACCGACGACACCCGTATTCGGGCTGCTCTACCCACCATTCAATACCTGAGCGACAACGGAGCCAAGGTCATCCTCACCAGCCACTTTGGTCGTCCCAAGGGCAAGGTGGTTGACAGTATGCGGCTCACGCCGGTGGCAACTCGCCTTTCCGAGCTGCTCGGCAAGCCCGTCCTCAAATGTGACGACTGCATTGGCGATGCTGTGGCCGCCGCCGTTGCTGGTATGCAGGATGGTGAAGTTGCACTCCTAGAAAACGTGCGCTTCTATGCAGAAGAAGAGAAAAACGACCCAGACTTCTCCAAGAAGCTAGCATCCGTTGCTGACCTCTACGTCAATGACGCCTTCGGCACCGCTCACCGCGCCCATGCCTCCACAGAAGGAGTGACCCACTACCTCAGCCCCTCCGTGGCTGGCTTCTTGATCGACAAGGAACTGCAGTATCTCCAGAATGCGATCGAAAATCCTAAGCCTCCCCTAGCAGCGATCGTTGGCGGCTCGAAGGTATCGAGCAAGATTGGCGTCATTGAAACCCTGCTGGAAAAAGTAGACAAGCTGCTGATTGGCGGCGGCATGATCTTCACCTTCTACAAGGCCCGTGGCCTCAGCGTTGGTAAGTCCTTAGTGGAAGAAGACAAGCTGGAACTCGCCAAAGCGCTAGAAATCAAGGCCAAGGAAAAAGGTGTTGATCTTCTACTGCCCACCGACGTTGTAGTAGCCGACAACTTTTCTCCCGATGCCAATGCCCAAACCGTAAGCATCGACGCTATCCCCGATGGTTGGATGGGTCTCGATATCGGCCCCGACTCCATCAAGGTGTTCCAAGCCGCCCTAGCAGACTGCAAGAGCGTCATCTGGAATGGCCCCATGGGTGTGTTTGAGTTCGATAAATTTGCCGCCGGAACCGAAGCGATCGCTCATACGCTGGCAGAACTAACCCCCAAAGGCACCACCACCATCATCGGCGGCGGCGACTCCGTGGCAGCCGTGGAAAAAGTGGGCGTGGCCGATCAAATGAGCCACATCTCCACCGGCGGTGGCGCTAGCTTGGAGCTGCTGGAAGGCAAAGTGCTGCCGGGTATCGCAGCCCTGGATGAAGCCTAAGCCAGGTTAGCCTAGTCGCTCGATTCATCAACCTCAATCCATAACGCCTGCGTTAAACAGCCCAGTAGATCTTGTCATCTGCTGGGCTGTTGAGTAGCGATCGCCCCCTTGACTCAAGCATCCATCCTGCGTCCCGATTTGGAAGAGCACATCAGCAGCATTCCTCTTCCACGTTTTCTAGAAGCGCTAGGGCCTCTTCGTTGTCATACTCCTCAAATAAGGCGTGAATCGCATTGATTTGACTGCCCACAAAGTACAGGTCGTCTTGGCCCAGAGCTTGCTGATCTGCCAATTTTGTGCGGAAGTAGTCAACCCAAGGGCTAGGGTGGGGTGGTTCTGCCATATGGTGCGCGATGTAGTCGAGAAGCCGTCGGGCTTTACCATCACAGTCAATGCCCTGAAAGCTAACGTAGCGATCGCTCTTGGGTTGGCTCATAGTGTCCTCAGCGTCGTGGTACCGTCTATCCTGTGCCAAATGTGCCTAAGATGGCGCACAACAGATATGACGGTTTTGTCTGAAATATTATCTCGTGTATCGTTAAGGCTGTATTGGTCTAGGTGAGTGGATTCAGATCTGGGTGCACGGCGTGCATAGGTGGTGTTGCCCCAGCCATAGGTAGACATAGCTGATGTGTACAGGTGAAAACCCATGGGCGATCGAGCGAAACAGCGAAGACTGGGGAAATCTATGACGCACCGGACGCGACGATTGTTGAGCTTGACCCTGGCGACGGTGGTGGTGACGGGAGGGCTGCCGAGTGCTTGGGCAGAGGTGACGGCAGAGACAACGCATCCAAGTAACGTTAGCCCTGATCAGTTGGCATTACAGTCTGGGACAACGACTAATGTAGAAGGATCAGCGAGACTAGTAGAAGAGGCTAGGCGTTTGAATGCCCAAGGATTTGAGCTGTATCAAGCCGGGCGCTATGCCGAGGCTGAACCCCTCCTCCTTCAAACCCTGGAGATTTTCCGAGAGCAGTTGGGCGATCGCCACCCTGACATCTCAAAAAGCCTCTACGACCTGGCTAATCTGTATCAAGCACAAGGGCGTTACGAGGAGGCCGAACCCC
>RECH01000286.1 GCA_007694125.1 Leptolyngbya sp. DLM2.Bin15 | reverse complement strand
GTATTTGCCGCTCCCTTTGGGGCGACCGGCTCCGGCTCGTTTGCCGCCACGCATGGCTGATCTTTGATTGTCGTACATTATTCAAACTAACATGTTCCTTTCTCGCCCTCATGTCTCCTGGGATACGCTATTGCTTCCTATCCGTTACTTGAATTAGGCTGAGAGCAGGTCTTACAGACTTTCGTGCCCAGGCAAAAAACCTCTCTATAGCTACTGGGCACCTCTGCTATTTGTAAAAACGAACCGTCAGAGACCTAGTGTTGATATGTCCGAGTCAGAATGGCATTCTCTATTATGAGACACAAGTCGATTAGAGATTGTTGTCAAACAACTACTAAGTAGTTGTTGACGGTACCTACTTGGAAGGCTATTAAGTACATTAGCCAGCTTCTCGGTACCCCATTCTTGCAACAAGCAACCAAGTTCCTGCGCAATTTCAACATCTGGCGGCAGTTTTGAAAGAGCAGATAAATAATTGACCTCCACTTCGTTAGATGGCTCACAACTTTTCTTATAAGTAGTCTCTTTAAGCAAAAGTTGTACAATCTCTCGGAAGCCACGCCACCCACCAGTAAAGGCTTTGAGGCATTTCGACACGGCCTGTTGAGTGAGGTTCAACATGCGCGCAAGCTCCGCTTGTGTAGGCATTACGCCGGTACACTCTAAGGCCACTTGGGCCGCCTGAATGACCTTGTAGCGGGTACGCTCACCCTTTGGGGCTGCTTCAGGGCATAATTCGCCTGAGTTGATATGCTCAATGCTATAACCCACGTCCAAAGCGACGTCAGTCAGTAGCACTACCCGTAAAGACTCATCGGGGCGACGGTTGGCCCGTAGGCGGCCAATTTCTTGTACCAAAGTCGCTGCGATCACACCGTTAAGGTACGACTGAAACTGCTCAGGGTTGCCGCCTAGGGCCTCAAACTCAAGTCGGACTTGTACGAGATTGGGTGTGGGTGCACCCACAATGAATAATTCCCGTGTGCCTTGCTCGTAAAGCCCATTGATCCCGCGACTGTCTCGGAAGTGTACCAGGCCGCCATCATCAGCAAAGCGCTTGAAGTCGATAAAGGCCGCAGCAGGGTAAGCATCTTTGAGAGCTTGCAGCCGTCTGAGTTGATCGTTACCGCGCTGTAGTCCCATCCTGCCAAAGTCGGGTACCTGCTGAATGGTCAGGTTGGGTGTTGCTTTATCAGCCGTACGGCAGACATAAATCGACTCAGGATCGCAGCCTAAAACTAGGGCGGCCTGCTGGCGGTTCATTGTCGCGTCAAGCAAGATAACCCGCGCGGCCTGCTGTAGGGCTGTAGACAGCGCTGCCTTACGCCAAGTGATGGTTAAGCCAGCGCTGGTCACACTTAGCGATGCCTCACCTTGCCAGGCTGACAAATAGCGTCCTAACCACTGCTTAGGCAGGTTTGCCATGGCTTTGAGTAACTGCGGCATGGTCTGCCCTGCCTCACGCGCTAGAGCACGGTTAAGGGTGCGGCGGTGGTCGCGATCCAGGTCATTATCAGCAGCTAGCACGCGGTCGCTTTGCTCAAAAATGCCAGTCAGCGGGTTAACCTCTGGCAGTTTAACGGCGGGTGGTTGCTCTAAGCGCTCTCGCACCTCAGTAAAGCTCAATCCCCAGCGCGGTAGGTCGCCACTGACAAGCGTGTACAGCTCAATTAGGTGATGCATCAAGTTGATGTCATGTTTTGATGCTTCACCCATGGCGGCTCCAATGTCAGCAAGGCTCACAGTTAAGCGCTCGGTGAAAGCTATCATGCCGGGTTCATCAAGTAATAGGGCGGTATCACTCCAATCCCACTCACGCGGCAAGTTGTCGGGATGGGCTCGGAATTTTGAGTGCTGTAGGGCTTGGCGGCGTTCCCACCGCAACCCGTAGCCCCGGCCGGTACCATTCTGACAAGCGGGGAGCATAGGACAGCTCAGACAAATTTCCTCGGTGTCCTCAATGCCCTTAGCACGGGCCGTATCAAATAGGTCTGCACGGCTACAGTTCGCGTCAGTCGCACGAGTTTGGGTGGTGTCAGTCGCACGGCGTAGCTTCCCATGACTGTCGCGGATTAGTCCGTTGTGGCGGCTCTCGAGGTCTGCCCAGTCTGACAAGGTTTCAACAGTTGTGTTTCGGTGGTCGTTGCTGACATAAACCAGGCGGCTCACACCTAAAAGTTCGGGACTCAACTGTCCAGCAGCGTAGCTTTTGCCGGTGCCAGGTTCGTCATTGGCCAGCACATAACGGTGGTTTGCCCACACTTCAAAACGCTTGTTGCGGAGATAGATCTCACCCTCGCGTTGTAGGGTCACGGTTTGCCGGGGTATCTTGGCTTTCTTAGTTGGAGCAAACCACTCGAGGATTTTACTCATCCAAGATTGCTGGCTGAGTGCGGCCTGTAGCTGCTCACGGACTGCCTCCAAGCAGTCGCTGGTGGCCAGATCGTTAAAATCGGTGCCGTTGCTGAGTTTCGGAATGGCACACATGCCACCGATCGCGAGGGCGGCATCACGAGCGTGTTTACTGCCGTTGCCCCTGTCGCCACACATAACAATGTGAGCGTTAGGGTGGTGCCGCTTAGCTGTCTCAGCCGCAGCCTTGAGGCCGCCACAACTGAAGCCCACATAGCAGGGCCATTCTGTGGCTGCATGGATACTGGCTGCTGTCGCCATCCCTTCGGCCACGGCCACCACAGCAGGATCGGCAGTCTCACCAATGGCAAACCAACCACCCTTAACAATGGCACCGGCCAAAAACCGTTTACCGCCATCGACAGCGATGTATTGAACCGAGATGAGTTTGTCATCACTGCCGTAGACAGGCACGATTAGGCGACCATCGCTAGCCAGCTTCAGTCCCTTAGGGGCTGGGATGCCCTTGCGCTCTAAGTAGCGGTGCTCGGTGCAGTCTGTGGCACTGGCGTAAATTTGCTGTGCTTTAGCAGCGCCGTCGGCTGCCTTCTGCGCACGCTCACGCTCTAGTGTTGCCTGCCGTTGGCGACGAGCCTCTAGAGTTGCCTGTACCTGCTCGGGTGTCTGGTTCGGGCCATCACTAAGGCGAAAACTACCGAGTTTGCCACCCAGTGCCCGGTCACCCCACGTGACACACTCACCATCAAAGATGTACCACGAGCTTTTTTTATGTGGCTTGTCGGGCCTGCCCGCCCAGTCTTGGAACTCGCTATCGTCCCTTAAATTATCAGGTGGGGTAAGGCCGCTCTGGGCGATGGCATTGAGGAAAGGAGTGAGGTTCATCGCATCCCCTCCTCTGACATCACTAGCAGCCAGTCCACTAGGGCTGAGGTGGTAACAGTAAATGGCTTCTGAGTGAGCCAATCCGCCCCAGCACGATAAAGATCGGGCAGATCAACGGGGTTTTCGTCGTTAAATCGCGAGAGCGATGCGATCAGTCGAGTTTTCTCGTTTTGGTGGTACGGATCACCAAAACCCTCATCTAGACGGTGTTTGCCACCGTCCCCAAAAAGAGATAATGTTGTCATAGCAGATTACTTAAGTCTCCTTTGTGGAGCACCAAAGGCAGCGGTTGCGACCCGCTGTTTTTTGGTACTTATATATTCAACATGTTAACAATCCAGGGTTTAGGCCATTGGCCTAAACCCTGGATCAAGGGGATCTCCCCCGCACCACCGCAACGTCATTCGCAAAAGATAAAGCACGGCACAACGGCACAGGTACTTGTCGTGCTGGAATGAGCCAGTCGTGGGCTCTAGAAAGCATTGAGTCAAGCTTCACAGGGAAAGCCCCCCGCGTTGAATACTGAGAGTATAGAGGCAAGATAACTTACGTCTGCTTCTCCCCCCCCCCGCATCGTCGCTAAGCAATGACCATGACCTCAGCTTATTCATAGCCACCCCCCGGTAGCGACTGAGCTGGGCAGTGATGTGGGGGAATTGCTCAATGTTGTTGGGTTATTTGGCGGTTCCTCTTTCTCAAAAGGGCAGGGGATAGGGGAGAATAGGAACATAAGTTTATCCAAAGAGCCGTGTTATCAGCACGGCTCTTTTCATGGCCGTTGATTTGCTGACAGCACGATTGATACAACTATATTAATCCCCCCTGATTGGTTTTGGACACCCTTTTTAGTGATCTTTTTAGAATTACTTTAAGACCTGGCCACCGAATCGGTGCTTCGGTCAACCATCCTGGAAAGGAAATGTAATTGAATGTCTCAAAGCCTCTCTGCGCAAGAGTCCAAGCGAATCAAAAATAGTTGACTCTACCTTTGATATGTATCTCCTATAATACAGTCAGGTCATTTTTCCTTAATGCAGTCGGTTGATTTTCAGCGCAAAATCCCACGTCTGTCGTGGACATAGCAATACTGCAACATGGACAGCAGAATAGCATGAGGGGGTAGTCAGACAGGTGAATACCCCGCTAGAGTCACTTGACCTCTGCTTACTAGTTCAAACCAAGATTGATGTTTATCTCAAGTTGTATTGGTGTTATCTGACTGTGATTGAGCTTAAACTGGTGTCTCTTTGGTTTAGACACCTGATCCTTCCGTACCTGCAAGCGTCGTTTGTCCTCTGCCTCAAGCTCCTCTAGATGTTGATAAAAAAGGCTTGCCACCACCCCACTCCAGTAGTTTGGCAGCCGAATCAAAATCTCCTCAACACGCACATACAGATCCTCAGACACCAAAACCGTAAGAGTTGTGACATCAGGATGTGAGCGTAGGCCAACCTGCCGTCCCGTCGAGCCCTTAGGTCGCTGCTGAGGATGTTCGGCCAGCGGATAAGGTTCAAGCGCTGGACAGCCCGAATCAGCCCAATTTCGGATGAACTGCTCAACCAATTTCGAGTAACTGGTATCGGGGTAGCGGTCACGCACCTGATCCTTCAATTTGTCAGGGATGTAGAGTCGCACTTGGCGTACAGGTACGCCATTTACATGGGTCGTTCTTGGCATGACTGCTCTCCAACGGGTCAGCCTCAATATAGCTCAAGTGACTCATAATGATGTCATGCATACTCAGATATGGGTCATTTTGGAATGATCGTGCCTCATCCCTTATGCTGATTGCATGACAAAGCGAATCCAGGTCACTGTTTCAGACCTATTAGCTGAGCAACTCCAAGAATGGGCCGATTCTGAGGGAAGACCCATCTCAAACTTGTGTGCTTACCTATTGGAACGCTCAGTTGCAGATGCCAAGGTCAATGGTCTGTTCAGTCCTCAGTCGCCGTTCGTATCTGTACAAGCCCGGAAAGCCTCAAAAGATGTTGATCAGAAATAATCCACCTCTGATATGACCTAGCGCATAAAACTCGTGACGATGTGAGCGATACGGCGCTGGCGTTCTGAAGCCGTGTCCGCTTCGTCGAGGTAGCCCAGACAAGCTGCGGTAATAGTGTCCTGAAGCTGCTGTGGTTCAAGGTTTTGTTTGTAAATGCGTGTCAGCCGACGACGTAGGGGTGCTTCAACTCCCTTGAAAACCCTTGGCTGACGAGCATTTTGGGAGCTGGCAAGTTTACCGAATTCAGTTTTTGGGCCTGTCGCACTCAGCCAGGGCTTAGTTCTTAAACAGGTTTGCTGTTGTTTTTGACGAGCAGCTTCTGTCCAACGGGGCACAGTGGTTCTCCTAACGCAGCAAAATCGAAATGTTCAAACATGTCAACAGTATTGGGTTTAGTCTAACAGTTGCATTAAGAATATTTGTTCAAATGAAATAAACAACAGGTCTATAAGCAAAGATGCCACCCGTCCTGGTTATAAGATGTGTAGAAACAATGCGAGGGTTTAATTTTCAATAAAACTGTCAGCTAAGTCTCGGAAGATCTGTATGAATAGCTGTCATTCCCGGTTGGAGCTCAATCATGCCTAACTATCCTGATGACTTACGTGCTTTGTCGATTGCAGGTGCCTGGGCATGGCTCATTGCCACAGGATTTAAACAGATTGAGCAGCGTATCTGGAAAACAAGCTGGCGAGGCAAGGTCTTGCTTCATGTCTCGACCTCAACTGAGTGGGACAGCAGCTTTGCTCGCTTTGGGGTTCTGCCTGAGGAATGTCCTAAGGCAGCCATTATCGGTATGGCAGAGCTGACAGATTGTATCTGGCTAGATGACCTACAGGTCTGGGGGCACTGTTTTAGTAATCCTGTTCTTTTTGAGACGCCGGTGCCGAATGTGAAGGGTAATCGTAATTACTGGACGCCTAAGACGCCTGAACATGAAGCTGCCTTTGAGGCTGCTTGGATTCAAGCCCAGTCACCAGCTGATTTGATGGCGTTGGACAAAATGAGTGGTCGAGACGCCCTAGTTTGGATGGATTCTCCTCTAAATCAGTATCAGCTAGCGACAGGTAATGCCAGAACAATACTGTCCAAGACGCCAGTACCTCACAATGGCAAGCTCATCCTAATCAACGGGAGTTACTACTCCGAGGATGAGAAGGAAGCGATGACTCAGATTATCAAAGATACGAATTCTGCCTTAGAACTGTTCCAAGAGTATGAGTTACTCGGATGGCTGGATATCACTGCTGTAGAAAAACATGATTCTCGAGCTTATTTAGCAAGGCATTACAATAACTTGCCTGAGACTTCACGAACAATGCTCCAGGAGTTAGAAATAATTTATGTCGTTTGTCTAGGAGATTTTAAGGTGGTTGATCGACTACCGAGGACAACTGCTGAGGGGTTGGGAGAACAGGGCTTCTGGATGGCACAAAATGAGCGTGAGCTTGAGTACCTCCAGGAGTGTGTTGACATCCTTTTGTAATTCGTAAGAGCCTTAAGTCTCTATCTTATCTCCAGGTTTACTCCTAACCCCGCAAACCCGTTGTACGTCCAGCTCGCTTCGACCCGACCCCACTGTGCTGTTTGAACGCCCATCAAGCCGTTGGTATTCGCGATTCGATTTAACACAATCTCCGAGGCTCCCACCTCAGTCATTAAACAATCCACCTGGAGGCGAGAGAGAGGCCAGTCATGCTCATCTTTCCAAACAAAGTACATAGCTCGGCTAGTTGTGCGGGGGAGGACAAAGACACATTACAAGAAGCTCATTCTTGAAAGTATTCTGAACATTGAAGTTAAGTCGACATCACAGTCACAGCCAATTTTAACAAAAACAACTTCTTGACTCGAAGGATTTTGTATCCAGGCACCTATATTACCAAAGCCTGTCCTAGATGGAGCGTTAACAACAATTGCACTGAATAATTCACCTGTATAAAAAACTGACTGACCTTCTCGATAAATAGATTCTTGTATTGTATTGATTATTAATGTGAGAGAATCAAGCTGACTTGGATTTTCTACAATACCTATCTCCTCAACATACCGCCCTCTACCTCTGACATAGCCACCCCGCGCACCACAGCTTAAAAGCTCAAACTCACTCTCGCTGATAATCTCGTGAACGCCACGAGGCATCAGAGCAACCCGGAAGTTTTCTGGGATCTCAACTCTAATCCCCAGCTCGGGCACATCTACGGTCTTCCTAATACTTGATGCCCTTTCTGGGTTGTCCTCACAAATCTCCTGGCCGGGCGCTTGAGCCATTAGCTGAGCCTGAACCCAGCCCTGACGGGTCAACAGTGCGGCCATACCTAGAAACACATACGCAGCACGACTGAGTAATACCTTTTGCATAACCTTCCTCATTAACATGAAGCACCAGTCGTACCGCACTGTTCAAGCTCAGGATCTGGTAGGACAAAGAGATCTAAATCTTCGCCCTGCTCATTCCGCCTAAACCCTACAGATACGCGTAAGCCTGTCTGGCGATCACTTGAGATAAACAAAGCTGTGCAAAATCGATTACCGCAAGCCAACTCAGGCAGCCCTGGTATGTAGCTGTTGGGGAAATTGGGCTGCCAGCCACGAGCCAACAAGGATTCACGGTATATACGGTAGTCTGTCGAGCCTTCCGGGTCTGCCGCTGGTAGCTCCGTTTGTGTTCCACCAGGCAAGATAGCTGCACCCGTGAGGTCATCAAAATAATCCCTGTGGGGATCGTAGTCATAAGGTACGCCAGAGCGCCAATACCTATCAAAGTCACCAGGCAGGCCACTGTCTCGTCTATGTTTGAAGGCAAACTCAGTCTGTCTCATGTACCAGCGTAAAGTACCGCCCGTAGCACCCTCATAAAATACGAACCATAATTCGGGGCAGGCTCTGCCAATGGCTTGAGCCGCCGCAGTCTCTGCTTCAGGAGAGTCATAAAACTGCCCTGTGATGTGTGACCACGTCACCCCCATCCACCCTTCCTGATGTCCTCTAACTTCAAACCTCAAGTCAGGTCGATCAGGATCGTTCACGAGACCTGGGAGGCTAGGCTGATTTGCATCGATAGCTGCTTGGCAGGATGGACTGAGTTCTAGCGAAGCAGCATCTAACTCTGAGCCAGCCTCAGCCAATACAGGACTCAACTGGCCCCAAGCTAAGTTACCGATGATTAGTGTGGATGCAGCTGCGAGGGAAAGTAACTG
>RECH01000095.1 GCA_007694125.1 Leptolyngbya sp. DLM2.Bin15 | reverse complement strand
CTTTTCTGAAAATCCTCGTGTCGGCGGTTCAAGTCCGCCTCCTGGCATCGTTTCACGATTATCGCCTGCTACAGAGAATAATCGCAGACTCAGAATTCCGGGATGGTGATCGACCTGGATCGACCTGCATAATGCTGGTAAAGAACGGCTGTACTAACCCTTGCAAGGTAGCTCACATCCGCCACACTAAGATGGTTCAACGCTTCAGTAATCCAAGTGTGCCGGCAGTGGTACTGCGATAGATAGAAGGATAGTGCGCCTCGCTTCACCATCTCCTTAATAATGGGTCTCCAGTAGCGAGTTTGAAAGTTTGTGTAATTGAACCTGCCCCCTGTTCTTGCCTGGAAGACCAAGCTTGAATGATCGCATGGCGACGGTTTTAGCTCCTTTAATAAGGACTGCAGGCGAGGGTTGCAAGGGAACCTCGTTGACTTACGGTTCTTGGTTCCTTGAACCTCCTTCATGTCGGAAGGTGCAGCACAGATGAACAGCACTTCAGAGAAGTTCATGGCAATGTGTTCCCACCGCAAAGCGGCGGCTTCTTCCGGTCTGCAACCTGTCCAAAAAAGAAATTTCACCCACGGAGCATAGTATGGGTGGTTGCTCTCAAACTCTTGAATGATTGCATCCCTTTCTTCAGTTGTGAAAGCAGCCCATGCGGTCTCGCTAGGACGTGCTAACTTGATATGTTTTTGGATGCCTTCAAACGGATTCTTTTGTAACATCTCTGACTCATAGCCCCACTTACAACAAGCATTGAATTGAACAAGGGTACGTCTGGCAACTTCAGCGGAATAATGCTTGACTAGCCAGTCCCTAATTTCTATCGCATTTTCTATATATGGCGCTTCTTTTCGTAGTCGAGTTATGCGCCGTGTGATTTTTTCGTAGTCTCTTATATAGGTGCTGGGGGCGACTTGCCCCCGCTTAAATTCTGAATACCTTCGCCAAACTTCGGTTAACTTCCGAAGGCTGATCGCCCGTCTTTTTGATGTGGACACTAGCTACAAAACTGTGGACAGGTGTGGACAGGTGTGGACAGATGTGGACGGCTGAAACAACCGTATAGAGAGCGTCCACAGTGTCCACGTGGACAACTGTGGACGCTGTGGACAGGCTTAAATCCGGTATCTTGCGTTGATTCCATCGCCGTCCACAGTACCGATGCCTAGCCTGGCAAGTTCAAGAAAATGCTCCCGAATCACTTCGGTGCTAGCTGCTGAATTCTTGAACAACCGCACACCTGAGCGAACTTGGCGAGCGGTAATCCAATCGGCTTTTTTTTCTGCGAACTCAACGATGGACTGAAGCTCGGGCGATAGTTTTTTTAAGCTTGGTTTCCCAGGTTCAAAAGGATGATCTTCGGCATCCTTTTCTAACAGTCGCTCAAGATTCTTCCACGTTTGATCGTCTAGTTTGTCGGCATCGACCCGAGGGATTTTCACCGGCTTGAATACCTCACTTGGCATCTTCAATGCCCCGTATCCGGTAGGGCGAGGATCGCCATTTTCAGCGGCTTCGGCTTCTAGGCGAAGTTCGATTAATCCACCATCCCTAGCTGCTGCCATTCCGGCTGCATTGCCCAGCCCTTTGAGTGTGCGAGTGTGCGACAGGATGATCACCCCCATGTTCACCTTTCGGATGTCGCTCAAGGCAGCGGCAAAGAATTCAGATGAGCCCTCGCATCGATGAGCCCAGTTGGTGAACTCATCGCAAACCAGGGTAACCGGCTGGAAGTCTCGCTTTCCCTTTGCGCGCTGCTTATATCGGCTGGCCACTTCTTCGTGGAAGGCTTCAAGCTGAGTGTTGATGTCGTCATATGCCATGCCGACGCCAATCACCGGGAACCCCCATTCCTCCGGATCGCCATGTGGATCAAGCACTCGAATATGGTGCCCATTGCTGGACCGGCGCTGGGCGATCGCCTTCCCCATGCTCGACTTGCCTGATCCTTGAGCACCGAATATCAGAATGCTGGGGTACCGGTCGAACAGGTTTAGGTTCAGTTCTTCCACTTCGCTGTTGCCGGCAGGCGGCTGAGTTGGGGATTGATGGTTAGACGCCTGGACGGATGAAGCAGGCAGATCGGCGATCGCCTCTTGTTGGTATAGCCGTCGTTCCCGTTCTGGCAACCATTTCACGAAGTCGCCAGACTCGATTTCACTCAGGGCATCCCAACTGTCTGTTAGCTTCCAGCCAACCCAGGCCGCGCCGACCAAGGCAGCGGCGATCGCCCCTGGGAGAGCTGCAACGCTGTAGCCGACTGCACCGGCTGCAATCGTGCAAGCCACTTCCCAGTTGAAACCTCCACGGGCAGCCTGCTGGGTGGCGGCCACGTTTCGGTAGAACTCATCGGCATCTAGGTTAGAGACCTGCTCTAGTTGAGCCAACATCTGTTTATCTAGCATCTGGATTCCCCATAGACTGCTTACCGTTGCGGAGGAACCACCGACCATTGGCGGTGAACAGGCAGAACATGAATGCAAGCTGGAACATGGTCACGGTCATGAGCACTTGGAAGATGGCCGTGATGCTGATCGACGGGAAGATGAACGTCCACTGAATCGGCTTGAACCAATAGGAGACCATGATTAGGTCTAGCCCGAAGACGAAGGAGCCAATCATGCTGGCCAACCACAGCCAGCGCTGAGGGAAGGTGTTAATCCGTCGAGCCATCCGGATAACGATGGGGTCAGGTGAGTTTGACTTGACCCTAGGCATAGCGGATGTGCTGATGGCAATCAGGGCCATAAATCCAACCTCGGAGCGAATGAGGAAGGGTAACAATTCGGCGATCTGAATGGTGGCCCATGCCGTCAGACCAACCGCTGTTTGCAGCCATGGCCATGGCAGGGGAAGCAGTTCGCCAAAGATCTGCCGATAGAGGTGCATGTTATACACCGCAACGGAGCCCAGGAACAGGATGGAGAGGAACGACCCTAGATTTAGGGCGATCTCCCCATGGGTCAGCCTTCCCTGTGCCCGTGGGGCGGATGCCTTGGGCTGTTCCTTGTCCTTGCCCTTCTTCTTGTCCTTAAACTCTTCAGCCTTGGTGTCTACGGTTTTCTTGGTGCTGCTGCTCATAGGTCGCGTCCTCCGGGTTGCATTTGGTTTTCGATGCCAGCAAACTGACGGTTTTTATTGGCCCGCTCCAGGGCTTCCCGGACTAAGTCCGAGTTGCCGGTGAAGGCAAAGTTAACCGGGATGCCCTCGCTGTCAAGCTCTGCGGTGTTGCCGTAGATGTCGGCTACCCACGTTCCTTTGGGTAATGGGTTACCGGTGAGGCGATCGATGATGGGGGTATCTTCGTTAAGGGAGATAAAGGTGTTCTCCCGGTTAACCACGAACACCGCGCCTTCCTTGTAGCGCTGCTCTGCAAGCTGCTTTCGAGCGGTGGATAGCTCCATTTCCATCTTGGACTGCTCTAAGTCCATGGAGAGCTGACCAACGCGATCGCGCCTGGAGGCCATGTTGGTTTGGTTGGAGATGACGCTAGGAGTTAGGGCGACAATCATGCCAACGGCGGCGATTCCAATGATGATAGGGACTGTTTTTCGGTTCATGAGTCTATCCTTTAGAGGGTAAAAGTCCTGCGATCGCTCTCCTGCTTCCACCGAGGGCGATCGCTTTTTTCGTGGTCTACAGGTGGTCTTCTCCGTCTTCGTATGCCTTGTAGGCGATCGCCTGCTGCAAGGACTCAATTTGGGTTTTTAAGCCATTTACGGCCTCATGCACTTGTGTTAGCTGAGTGCAAACCTGAGTGATAAGTAGCTCCATGCTCCAGGACTCAGCAGTAAGAGAGTCTATCCGTTCAGCCAGCAGGTCAAGCGACATTTCTGGCTCAGGATCGACAACACCGATCACCGCTTCAATAACGTCTTCTTGGTTGGTCATAACAAAATTCCTACGATTGTGAAGAACCAGGCTAGGCGGCGTTTCCACCGCCGTTCAACTTTCCCAAGGCGGCATTGATCGCCGTGGCTTGGATTGCATCAACTTGGGCATCAATCTGGGCGATCGCCCCTCGAACTCGGTGCTGGGTGTAGGCGCTCAAGAACTGCTGCAGGCGATCGGTAGAAACCTCCTGAATCTGGGCGGCTTGCTCTTGCACCTGGGTGGTGTGGCTGTAGTCACCGAAGACGTTGGGGCAGGGGTTCACCTCGGGAAGGTCGATGCCCCCAGCGGGGCGGAGGGTGATCGCCCCTTGGGCGGACGCGGGAGAAACACCACAGGCATTTGCCAGCCGGTCTTTTTCGTCGGCAGTCAGGCCACCTTCTTTGGTGAAGCTGATGCCTAGCTCTTTGCCGCGTCGGAACAGGCTTGTTTTGGGGATACCGGACTGTTTGGAGAACTCTGATAGTGAGGTCATGTGGAACACTCCTGAAACATTGATGGAACTAGCTTGGAACGGACTTTGGAACGGGTTGGAACAGAAAGTGGAACGGGAGTGTTCCACGATTGGAACACTCCCGAGCAGCCTAGTACTCGTAGGTAGAGCCTAGGTATTTGAATAGCTCTGTGGATGAATTAAAGACGTGAGTAACGTCCATCCCCCGCTTTGGTGCTAGGTAGCACTTGCCGTCTGGTGCTTCATACCAGCAAAGATGATGGGCTGGGTCTCCAGCGCGTGGAGAGCAGAGGGGTTCTAAATGGTTAATGTTCGTGATTGCTGTCATCGGATCGCCTCCAAGGAATAAGTGAACAGAAAGATCAATGGGGACGCTCCTCGGTTGGAGCGCCCCCACTGGGGTTACTTGGTCATGTTGCGGATCTGGGCCCGGATGGCTTCGAGTTCCGGTGGGGAGGGGATGAGTTGGGCTGCTCGCACCAAGTCTTCGCGATCGCGTCGTGCCTGGGCCGCTTTGCCGTCTTCTAGGGCGATGCACACAATCCGTAATGCCTGATCGCGGCTCATGTGCCCTGCCTTGTAGGCATCTAGGGCATCAATGCCGACGTCAGCGGCGGTGTGGCATCCCAGAGCGTTGAGTTCTCCCAGCATTGAACCTATTTGGCTCCAGGTGGAAGGGTTGGAAAGTAGGTTTCCAGCCAGCTCATACAGCATCCCTTCGATGGGTGAAAGTGCCATAATGGTCTTACCTCTGATGAATTTTCAAGGTGCTGAGAGCCGGGTACATGGTTGACCGCCGTCGCCCGGCTCTCTTGTACTCTCTTAAGTTACATCATGTGTTGACATGATGTCAACCTATTCATCAAAGCTGCTGTCCGCACTGAGTTTATCTGGTAGATTGTCGATCGACATGCGGATTTTCTGCAGCTCCTTGAGCAAAGCTTTTACTTGAATCAATCGAAACATGGGTTCCTTGCCTGAGTTCTCCCAGCGGCTCACGGTGGTTACATTGGTATCCATGAGTTCCGCAAACTCGCGCTGGGTGTACCCTAGACTCTCTCGTATCGCCTTTAGCACTGACTCACCTCTACTAACTCGTTGATGAATTTCTAACGCGGCTGGGTCAATTATGTTGACTTCATGTGTTGGCATCATGTTAACATACTCGTGGATAGATGAATACATGGGGTGGTGCTGCAAACCACCCTGTGTTTACTCAGTGTCTATACACGGTGACTGGTTGCACAAGCGAACAGTCGCTGAGAGATGGCAGCAAAAACACTTAATGAGGACTACGTATGTTGATTTCTCTTGGAAACCACGTGATTAATACCGACCACATCACCCACTGCGAGTTTGTCCCAGTGCTCCCAGGTGGCGACTTGGACGAGAACGAGGTCTATATTTTCTTTCTCGGAGATGGAGAGCTCAGCCTTGAGGGAGAGGATGCGCTCAAGTTCTGGAAATACCTGCAGACGTTTTTGGTGGCAGACAAGGTCTCTGACCGAACCGTTTCACCACAGCGATTGACTGCTTAGACATGCAAAGAGGGGAGGGCGATGATGCGATCGCCCTCCCCTCATTCTCTTGAGAAATCCTATGAACCAGTCTAATCCGTTTCTTCACGCCCGCCACAGAGACGAATGGTTAGCGTCAGGGGTGGATGAAGCAATCATCATGTCCAACGTTTGGACGATCGAGGATCCGCAGCAACTCGACAAACTCCTGAACCGCAACACAAAATCTCGGTGGAAGCATTCTGATGATCTAGTGCCCGGCTGGGCGGTTGCCGGCTGCGATCCGGTGACCGGTGAGGCAACCCTAAAAGGGGCCCAGTTCAAACCAGACAAGCCTAAACTCGACCCACATACTCGTAAGCCGCGAAAATACCTCAGCCCTAGCCGTCAAACCCTCGCTCCATTATTCCTTACCCCAGGCACCAAGCTAGGCGGGCTATCGTTTTGGGCAAATGTCAAAGAAGACAAATCCCAACCGCTTCTCATCACCGAAGGTGCAAAAAAGGCAGGGTGTGTCCTCAGCCGTGGCATTCCCTGCGTCTCCATCCCCGGAGTCTCCACCGGTGGCAAGCTGGGCCGACTACGGCCCGAACTAGAACACTTTGCCGACTACGGCCGGTTGGTCTACCTAGCCTTCGACCGCGACATCATCACCAAGCCCCAGGTGCGCAATGCCCTGCACAACCTTGGGCGAATGCTCAAAGCTAAGGGGTGTATGGTCTACGTCATGGAGTGGCGAAATGACAAGAAGGGCATTGATGACTACCTAGCCGTTGGCTATGAGCTACAGCCCATTATCGACAATGCCAAAACCTTGGAGGAATGGCACGACGCTTGGGACGATGAGCCCGACTCGGAAGACCTGGAGCAATGCAAGTTAGCCCTCCGCTACAAGCTGATTGCTGAGAAGATAGGCGATCGCCTCAAGTTCAACGATCTAAAAGGGGTGATTGAGCTGGATGGGCAAACAGCCGATACAGATGAACTAAGGCTGTACCTGGCTCTCAAATTTAATATCGAAGTGCCCCAGCGCGACTGCGAGACCATCATCCCAGTCCTGGCCAAGCGCGGCTCCTATTCCCCAGTTGCCGCCTACCTCAAGCAATGCGCCGACAACTATGACCCCGATCCAGACCTGCTGGATGCCGTAGCCAAGCTGTATCTAGGGGCAGAAAGCGCCCTCCATGCCTGCTACATTCGCAAAACTCTCATCTCAGCCGTGGCCAGAGCGCTCAATCCCGGCTGCAAGGTCGATACCGTCTGCATTTTGAGCGGCTTGCAAGGGGTAGGCAAGTCAACCTTTTGGAAGCTGTTGGCAGGGGAAGAGTGGTTTGACGACACCGTGGGCAGTGTGAGCGACAAGGATGAACGCCTCAAGCTGCACCAATCATGGTTTGTGGAGTGGGCAGAACTTGAGGCCGTCTTTCGCCGAAAGGACGTGAGCGCCGTTAAGGCTTTCATCACCACCCAGCGAGACCAAATCAGACCACCCTACGGACGGGTGGTTAAGGAGTTTGCCCGCCCCAGCATCATCGTAGGAACCACGAACTTTGATGAATTTCTGGCAGACCCCACCGGCAACCGCCGATTCTGGGTGGTGCCAGTGAATAAAGCCGTGCCATTAGATGAGCTGGCCACAGAGCGCGATCGCATCTGGGCCGCGGCGGTTCATGCCTACCACGCTGGCGAAGGCTGGACATTGCCGGCAGGCATGAGAGATGAGGCCGTCAAGGAAAACGAGAACTATCAGTTGAGTGACCCATGGGAAGAACCCATCTTTTCCTACTGCGAAGGGCTGGAGCGAGTTAATGCAGCCGACGTTTTGACGTTCGCGTTAAAAATTGACGTTGACCGGCATGATCGTGCTAGTCAAATGCGCGTGACCAACCTCTTAAAAGCAGGAGGTTGGACGTCGGTCAGGGAGGTTGTCCACGGTCGAAGGTTGCGTTTTTGGTATCCACCAAAAGTTTTAGATATAGGTTGTCCAGGTTGTCCAGAAGAAGCTGAAAAGCAGGCAGTTCTAGAGGGACAACCTAGTGGACAACCTCCGGGACAACCTACTGGACAACCCCCCGAAAATCATCAAAATCCACCACCACCACCACCGCCCAATGAGCCTCGGGACAACCTGGACAACCTGGACAACCTGATCCCTAAGACTCGTACAAGATCAGAGAAAACTCTATCGTCTTCATCGGAACCATCGATAAAAGTCGGGGATTGGGTCGAAATTCGACACGGTGGGATGTTTTTTGGAAAAGAGGCAATCGTTGAATCGATCGGAGCGTTCCAGGTAGTTGTTAGACACCCTAGCTGGGTGGTGCCTCACTGCTACAAGCCAGAAAATCTTAAAAAGGTAAAGGCGCAACGATGAAGATTATTTGGAACGCTGCTCAGCAAGTCGCCATGGGTAGATTGCCCCATCTGCGGGTGTATCTACACCAAGAAATTCCTTTTGATACCTGGTACTTTCGATGGTTTGTTCCGATTCACACCATCCCTGATTGTTGCCCCTGGCATTCGCCTGACGTCATCCCGTTTTAGTCCTCTGGACTAGGTTTGGACTAAATGAAGAAAGAGGGGGTGTCTTCTTGCGAAGATACC